>JAYVCW010000451.1:0-21587 GCA_043749775.1 Acidobacteriaceae bacterium
CAGATGGATTGGCGTTTTCAACCATCTCGTTACCGGCGAAGGTTTGCCCAGATAACATTCTGTTGCAAGACGAGGGCGTTTCCTACGACAAAGCTTCCACGATCTCGGAGGTGGGGATTGCGCCCTCGCGCAAAATCTGCCAACTGCCGTCCTGCTTGAAGTGAACAATCGTCGACGAGATCGCGCGCGGAGACTTGCCTCCGTCAACGATCAGGGAGATGCGGCCTTGCAATTGGCCTTCGACCTCTTCCGCGGTCGTACATTCAGACGCGCCGCTCAAATTGGCGGATGTCGCGGTGATTGGAATTTTTGCAGCCCTCACCACGGCCAAAGGAATTTCAGCGGCAGGCACACGCAGGGCGACGTTTCCCGTGTTGGCCGTGACCTTGAGCGGCAGGTGCGAGGCGGCGGGAACAATCATGGTGAGAGGCCCGGGCCAGAAGCGGCGCGCCAGCAGATGAAAGTCGGGAGGAAGAGGCTTGGCAAACTCCTCTGCCTGATCAACGTTTTCAATCAATAATGAGAGCGGCTTGTGACGCAGCCGCGACTTAATCTCGTAAACCCTTTCGACCGCGCGTAAGTTAAAGGGATCAGCCGCCAGCCCGTAGAACGTGTCGGTGGGCATTCCCAGAACCTGGCCAGCCTGTATCTGCTCGGCCGCGTACTTGATCAGCGATGCTTCGGGGGTTACCGAATGAACCTTGAGAATTTCCGCGCGCACTCTAGTCCTTCCTGATGGCCGACGCGAACAGGATCGGCATTAACATTGTGGGCATAAACATTGTCGGCGTAAACAATGAAATGTACCATACCACGAGCCCCGTTCGAAGCCCGGCTTGTTGACATCGCGAAAGACGCAAACGCAGATTTATTAGAAACGCCATGACCCGAAACGCAGAACGTTTGCGCCCGCTAGCCGGCCGCCACAACCAGAGACTCAAGGATTTGCGTCTGGCATTCAAACGGGCCGAACTGACCAGCCGCGGCGAATGCGCCCTTGAGGGCGTCAAGCTCATTGAGGAAGCGCTCCGCAGCGGGTTACAGCTTGAAAGCGCATTTTTCTGTGAGTCTGCCCGGGCTCTTGCTGAAAAGATGTTGCCGCAGATTTCGGAGCGCACGGAAACGGTCGTCTTACCCGATTCGCTCTTCAAGTCGATTGTTCCGACCGAGACGCCGCAGGGGATTGCTGCCCTCGTGAAATTGCCGGCTTTTACCGCTGAACAGATTATTTTTCGCAGCAACGACGGCCCCGTGGTGGTTGCCTCAGGCCTGCAAGATCCGGGAAATCTCGGAACCATCTTTCGTTCGGCGGAAGCTTTTGGCGGGGCGGGAGTATTTCTCACTGAAGGGACGGTCAGCCCCTACAACTGGAAAGTTCTACGAGCATCGTCCGGCTCCATCTTCCGCATGCCTGTTCTGCAAGTGAAGTTGGCCGCGTTGCTCTCCTTATTAAGGGCGCATCACGTGCGTTTGCTGGCTACATCGTCGCATCAGGGAACTCCGCTTCCAAAGTTTTCCTGGAAGCTGCCCCTCGCCATCTTCATCGGCAACGAGGGTGGTGGACTTCCGCGTGAACTGTTACAGCAGATGGATGAGCATGTATCCATTCCGCAGGCAAGCCAGGTGGAATCGCTGAATGCCGGGATAGCCGCCAGCATCGTGCTTTACGAAGCATCAAGAAATCGAATGTAGAGACGGGGCTGGCCCGTCTTCTGCTTTTGAGTCGGCGCGAGCCTTCGTGGAAGGTCGGTTGGGATGCGCTTCGGTTTTCTGTGGTGAAATGAACGTGTGAGCCTGTTTTCCGCCGTCCCGAATAATGAGCCGGAATCGACTGCGTCGCGCCCTCTGGCCGATCGCATGCGTCCGCGCAACCTCGATGAATTTGTCGGGCAAGAGCATTTAGTTGGACCCGGTAAACCTCTGCGCGTTCAGATCGAACGAGACGACCCGACTTCGATGATTTTCTGGGGACCTCCTGGAACTGGCAAAACTACTCTGGCAAAGATTATTGCCCGCATAACAAAGGCAGACTTCAATGAATTTTCGGCCGTGCTGGTTGGAATCAAAGAAATCAAGCAGGTGATGAGCGATGCCGATCGCGCGCGGCAGTACGGTACGAGAACTATTGTTTTTGTAGACGAAATTCATCGCTTCAACAAAGCGCAGCAGGACGCCTTCCTTCCGCACGTAGAGAAAGGAAGCATTCGGCTGATTGGAGCGACAACTGAAAATCCATCCTTCGAAATTAACGGCGCGCTTCTCTCGCGCTGCCGCGTCTATGTGCTCAAGCCCCTGGCCGAGGACCAGATTGTTTCCATCCTGCGCCGCGCGCTAACCGACAGCGATCGCGGTCTAGGCAAGATGCAACTGCAGGCCTCGGATGACGCGCTGCGCAAGATCGCATCTTATTCGAGCGGCGACGCCCGCAGCGCCTACAACGTGTTAGAAGTCGCATCTTCGCTAGCGTTAGAGGCTCGGCCCTCTCCGGCTCGGATTGGGGATATAGAAATTACTGAAGCCACGATTGAAGAGGCGGTGCAGAAAAGAATTCTGCTCTACGACAAAAACGGCGAAGAACACTACAACATCATTTCCGCGCTGCATAAGTCCGTGCGCAACAGCGACCCGGACGCCGCGCTTTACTGGCTCGCCCGCATGCTCGAGGCCGGAGAGGACCCTCTTTACATTGCCCGGCGTGTAGTCCGCATGGCGGTCGAAGATATCGGACTCGCCGAGCCGAATGCGCTCGCCCTCTGCATGGCAGCACGAGACGCGGTCGACTTCATCGGGATGCCCGAAGGAAATCTGGCGCTCGCCCAGGCAGTCGTCTATCTATCAGTCGCGCCAAAATCGAACGCGCTTTACACAGCTTATGGGGCAGTGCAACAGGACGTTGAACGGACCGCCGCTGAACCGGTTCCGCTTCATCTTCGCAACGCACCGACCGGGCTGATTAAGGACCTCGGTTACGGCAAAAATTATCAGTATGCTCACGACAACGAAAGCAAAGTGGCAGACATGCAAAGCCTTCCAGACAGCTTGCGGGACCGGGTCTACTACCGGCCCACGAATGAGGGAGTGGAGAAACGGATTCGGGAAAGATTAGAAGAGATAAGACGCCAGAGGCCTATAACGAACGCGGCCTCGAAAACAAAGACGAACCTTGAGTCTTGACTTAGTCTTTTTTGCGGCATTATTTTACGGCTTTGTTTTTACCGGGTTGCGATTCTGCAATCGAGATTAGCAAAACCGCATGCGATGTTCCTTTAAAATGCACAAGTCCATCACTACGAAGACGCCAGCCTTTCGCGCCTTCTCGGCGGCGCGTTCGTTGATGACATCTTCCTGCAGCCAGAGCGCGGGAATTTTTAGCTTGATCGTCTGATCCGCAATTTCATCGACGTACTCTGATCGTCGAAAGACATCGACCATATCGATCTTCACGGCAATCTCCGCCGGAATGTCCATCAGCGAGGCATACGATTTCTCGCCGAGGGCTTCCGAAATTTGCGGGTTCACGGGGATAATTTTGTATCCCTGCGCCTGCATATACGACGACACTCCGTAGCTCGGGCGCATGGGAGAGTCGGAAAGGCCGACGACTGCAATAGTTTTGGTTTTAGAAAGTAGTTCTCGAATTGGATCGTTTTGGTTCAGCCTGGTTAGCCCTTCTTTTCGACTTTCTGTTTGAACATTCGGAGTGCCGTCTTGCGAATGGTGTCCGAGACTTCTTTGTTGCCCGAAAGATTCTTGAGATCATGCACCAGAAGATTCTTCATCAGGCCGAGCGAGAGATCGAGCGGCGTGCGCGGGTTTTGCACCAGGTTTCGCATGATGTTGTAATTTTTAGCGAACCGGCGCCGCATTGGGATGGCGCGTAATACCGCCTCCAGCACGTTCTTCTGCAAAGCGAATTTCTCAACTTCGCCGTCTGAGACTTTAGGCGAATCAAGAACGGCGATGGCTACCAGCTTCGTCGAGTCGCGAACCAGAATTGATCGGTCTTCTTTAGTGCCGCGCATGGCCAAGGTAATTCGCCCTCGAATATTGAGCTTGGAGATTTTCTGCAACACGCTGTCGCGCCTGTCGGCGGCGGGCGGGATCGGCCTGGCTTTTTTTGCGGCAACTGCAGCCGGGTTTGGAGGCGCGTCAGTCTGTGCCGGGGAATCGGTAGCCTGCACCACCGTGCTCTCGGGCTCCACGTGCGATCCGACGTCCTGCGACGCCGAGGCTTCATCGAGAGACATTCCGATCGGCTTAAAAGGTTGGTCTTGCTCTGCTACCAGTTCGGCGGCATTCTCTTCCAGAAATTTGGCGACCGCACTTTCGACAACTTCTTCGTCTTCGATGGCTTGCGGCGCTTCCGGAGCAGCGACTGAAGCAGACTCCAAGGAACGAAGTTTTTGTTCGACATCAGCCAGTTCGTTCGGACGCATTCCGGGATTCGACTGCAAAGCCTGCAAGAGTCTCGGAGAGGTTGCGACCCTTGCGCTAGCCAGCAAGCCCTCAATGACTGGCCGCGACCCTGATACGGCAAGCGCATCAAGCGACTCTTCGGTGACGGCGGGATTTTCGGCAAGCTGCGGCAGAAGAGCGATGCGTAAATTTTCGAGCGAGATGAGGTAAGCCAGCACATCAGGGCTGGTCGCGGGATTCGCCGCCACCGTACGGCTCGACTTTTCATCCCATCCGGCCAACGTGAGCCGCGACTGCTCGCCGAATAATTTGTGATGGACCGCGAGATAGACGAGAATTTCAATCATCTCGTCCGCGGGCACAGCCAAGGCTCCGCGCGCTGCTGACTGCATCAGGTTCGAGGGAACCTGTGAAGTCTTGATCAGCTCAAGCATTTTGGCCATGAATTTCTCTCTCTGAAATCAAATGAATTTTTCGAAACGGTAAGCGTGGCGACAACCGGCCAGCTTTCACCTCGCGACTACTCTTCAGGCGACGACTTCGCCATCGCGCTGAGGCGCGACGCCCGATCTAACTCTCCCAAGGCAAATTCAAACTCACGCGTCAGACGGTCGGGCGAAAGTTTGAACTCTTCTTTTAGAGCGCGATAGTACCAGAGCGTATCTTCTTTTCTAACGCTAAAACGGGACCAGACTACATCTCCACACTCGCGCAGATCGGTGAGGATAGAGCGCACGTTGTGCAGTTTATCGGCGGCTGAGACCAGTCTCGTATCAGCGTTCGCGGTTTTTAGCCTGCGCAAATAATCTTCTTTACGCTTTTGCCAGGGAGGTTTCGGCTGGATATCCGTGTCCGAACATTCGTCGACGATATTCGCTACTTTATCTCCAAACATGGATTGGACTTCGAGCAGGGTTGGCTTCCCGCCCTGGTCTTCGACGACATCGTGCAGCAAGGCCGCTATAGCGAGGTCTTCATCACCCCCGGCCTCAAGCACGAGAGACGCAACGCCCATCAGGTGGGCGAGATAAGGCACCGCAGTTTTTTTGCGCCCTTGCAACGCATGTTTTCTTGCAGCGTAAATGAAGGCTTGTTCAAAGCGCGGGCCCAGCACCAACACTGGCGGTAAATCGCGGTCCGGGTTGGAACCAGCAAAGGTCATTTACGTCTACCCTTTCCTCTCATCGCGTCGCATACGCAGGTAAGCTTGCATCAAGGGGCGAAGGTCGCCATCGATCACGCGGTCAACGTCGCCAATCTCGGTCTTGGTTCGATGATCTTTAATCATTCGGTAAGGCTGGAGCACGTAGGAACGAATCTGCGAGCCAAAATCGATATCCAGTTTCGAGTCTTCAATCTTCTTCGTGATCTCGCGCTTCTTCTCAAGTTCGAATTCGTAGATTTTCGAGCGCAGCATGCTCATCGCCTTATCTTTATTCTTATGTTGCGAGCGTTCGTTCTGACAGGCAGCCACTAGGCCGGTCGGAATATGGGTAATGCGCACGGCGGAGTCTGTGGTGTTGACGTGCTGACCGCCCTTACCGCTCGAGCGGTAAGTGTCAATACGAATGTCGTCGGGCTTGATGTTGACCTCGATGCTGTCATCAATCTCGGGCGAGACGTAGACGCTGGCAAACGAAGTGTGGCGGCGTTTCGCCTGGTCGAAGGGCGAAATTCGCACCAGGCGATGCACTCCGATTTCACTGCTTAAATATCCAAATGCATACTGGCCGATGATCGAAAAGGTCGCGGACTTGATGCCCGCTTCTTCGCCAGGCTGGTAGTCATACATCTCGGTCTTAAAACCCTGACGCTCCGCCCATCGCAGGTACATCCGCAACAACATGTCGGCCCAGTCCTGCGACTCCGTGCCGCCGGCGCCAGGATGGATCGTCATGATCGCATTGAGGGCGTCGTGGTCGCCGGATAAGAGAGTCTCGGTTTCGACACGGTCGACTAAGTCGCGCAAGGAATCCAAGTCGCGTTGCAGGTCATCGACGACGTTCTCGCCTTCGCCAGCAAGGTCGAAGTATGCGGCGATGTCGCCGGTGCGGCGAACCAAGTCGCCTTCGAGCGAGAGCAGGCTATCGAGTCGCTTGCGCTCGCGCATTACGTGTTGAGATTTTTCAGGATTCGACCACAGATTCGGATCCGCGGCCTGCTTTTCTATTTCGTCGAACTGCTGGCGCAGTTTACCGCCGTCAAAGATACTCCCGCAGGTCGTGGACCTTGGTCTTCAACGTCGCATATTGATGTTCAAGTTCATCCAACATTTTCGTTTCCCGTCGGCCGGTTTGACGGCCTGCCTTCGGCGCGCATCACGAGAGCAAAAAGCAGCGCTCCTGCTGAAATTATCGCACAGAGAAACGCGAACCAGTCCCCATGGCGCGTGTAGAACGTGGTGCCGGAAGCGAGGGCGTAGGGAGCGACCAGAGCGGTTCGAACTTTACGCGGCGACGATGCGACGATTTTCCCGTTCGGGTCAATCGATGCGGTCATGCCGGTATTGGTGGCCGACAGCAGCCAGCGATTATTTTCGATCGCACGCATCCTCGTTTGTTGAAGATGCTGGCTCCACGCACCGCTATCGCCATACCATTGATCATTCGAGATGTTCACCAGAACTTGAGCGCCCTGCCCGGGGCCTTGACGAACCTCGTCAGGAAAAATTGATTCGTAGCAGATAAACATTCCGAAGCGTTCACCGCCAGCATTGAGCGGAGCGCGAGAGACGCCGCGCTGAAATTCTCCAACCTCTTTCGTTAATCCGCCGGCAAAAGAAAACAACTGCGGAAAGGGGAGATATTCGCCGAAGGGTACAAGGTGCATCTTGTCGTAACGAGCAACCCACTCGCCTTGCGGGCTGACGAGAGCAGCGGAGTTGAATATCTGCGAACTCTGGGACGCGCCGCTGTTGACGCCGCCCGCAGCCGAATTGGCCAGCGTTGGCGTTGGCATTGCCATCGTCATTGTACTGGCCGGATTAATCCCGATGGCGCCGGCGACGATCCAGCCTTGCGACTGCCTTGCCAAGTCGCTCACCGCGTCCCGAAACATTGGGTCGTTCGTATAGAAAGGAGATGGCGATTCCGGCCAGACGATCAAGTCGAAATGTTGATTGCCCGTATTGGCGGGCCCCACGCCGTTTTCCGCGGAGTAAGGTTGCGCCGGCGGATGAAGGCTCACCTCGGTCAACGCTTGCAGCGTCGCTTGAAAATATTCCTTGGTCCACGATGCGCCCTCAAGAATTGGAACATTTGGTTGCACCAAAAGCGCCGCACGATCTGCCACCGCCGAAGGAGGAGCAAGCAATTGCCCAGCTTGCAGAATTGCAGCCGCGCCGCAAGCTGCCGCTAATAACAATTTCCGGCGCTCTTTCGGGGCCAGAAATGTTGCCGCGAAAGCACTGTTCACCAGCAAAATTTCGAATGACAGCCCATAAACTCCGACCAGTTTAGCGACCCGCGTCAGGGCAAAGTTGCTGGTCTGGGAATAGCCGAGCAACTCCCAGGGAAAGGCCGTGATGCGGGTGCGAGCAAACTCGATTGCGACCCACAGGAAAGGAGCGGCAGCCAAAGCTCGGCCATTTGACGCAGCCGTTTCACCTGCCTTCGGTGAGGAGGCATTCGTTTTGCGCGACCTGGCTGAGGCGATCCAGGCGAGAAGCATTCCGAAGAAACCGTGATACAAACCGACGTACATACAAAAGAGAATCTGGGCCAAGGCGGCCGCTGGAATCGGCAAATTGCCGTAGCGGTGCATGGTGTTAAAGATCCAGTAGCAGGTGCCGGCAAACCACAAAATGCCGCAGACGTAGCCGAGCAGAAACCCCTGCCAGGGGGTGGCTGGCAGCCAGCGGGTTTGCCCATCAAGACGCAGGGTTCCGGGATCTTGCGCCTGCAAAATAGCGACCAGCATGGGGGCGACGGCGATCCACGCCAGACAATATAGATTTAATAATGGAAAAATGACGATCTGGAGGGCTGCTGATATTATGAGCAGACGCCAGGCATGCAGAGAGATTCGACGCACACGCCAGCATAGCAAAGTTGTTTCGCGCTTTTGGTCAGGAAGTCCGGCTGTTGCCTTTAGCTAGTCTTATGGGTCACATTCTCGTAATCATTTTGGCTCGATTTCTTGAAGGCCTCTTTGTGGTCGGATCTATCGGTTCGTTCGTCGTGCTCGTCTTGAGCGGAATCGAAGATGTAAAGACTCTTTTCGGCAGGGAGGAAGAGCGCCACCTGTAGACCATGGCATCTTTTCCCCCATCATCCCCGGCGAATCGCGTTCGCATCGTCGTCGCCACGTCAGTGATGCTGACGTTTATCTCCTATTGGCGTGCGGCCGCCATCGTGCTGAACGATCTTGCGTCTTCTGCTTTTTATGCTTGTGGCATCGCAGAGCAGGCGGTCGGCAAATCCGCGCCCTGGTTCATTGTCGGGGTCATGTTGTTTTCGTTCGCGGTGCGCGCGGTATACGTCGAAAGCTGCTCGATGTTCGTGCGCGGCGGAGTGTACCGAGTTGTCAAAGAGGCGTTAGGCGGCACGCTAGCCAAACTCAGCGTTTCGGCATTGATGTTCGATTACATTCTCACCGGGCCGATTTCGGGAGTCTCTGCGGGCCAATACATCGTTGGATTAATCAACGAGACCTTGATCACCGCCGATAAGAATGGCTGGATACCGGGCGCCGTTCAAAACCTCTTCAGCGGGACGCCACATCTCAACGTCAACCTGACCTCTGTGGTTTTCGCTTTGATTGTGACCGGATATTACTGGTGGGAAAACACCAAGGGCATTCACGAATCGAGCGAAAAGGCTTTGCGCGTGATGCAGATTACGACCGTGATGGTCGTTATTCTACTGGTCTGGTCTGCAATTACCCTCGTCAAATCCGGCTACAATCCGGTCCCATTTCCGACGCCATCAAACCTTCACTTTAGCAAAGAGTCGCTCGGGTTTCTGCGTCACAGCTTCCCCGATCAAAGCCTTACCCGCATGTTCGGGGTGCTGGGAATTCTGATCGCCTTCGGCCATTCCGTACTGGCGATGAGCGGCGAAGAATCGCTGGCCCAGGTCAATCGCGAACTTGCTCATCCGAAGCTAAAGAATTTAAAGAAGGCGGCGATCGTCATCGCTATCTACAGCTTCGTCTTCACCGGCCTTTCGTCCCTGCTATCGGTCATGCTGATTCCGGACGCGGTTCGCGTTCCAATCTATAAAGATAATCTTATTTCCGGCCTGGCCATGTATATGTGGGGGCCCGTCCTTCTGCGTCTAATCTTCCGGGCGTTTGTCGTGGTCGTCGGATTCTTAATTCTTTCAGGCGCGGTCAATACCGCCATCATCGGGTCGAATGGCGTGCTCAATCGTGTCTCCGAAGATGGAGTGCTGGCGGATTGGTTTCGCTTTCCTCACCGCAAGTATGGAACAAGCTCACGCATCATCAACCTCGTCGTAGGACTGCAGATCCTTACCATTCTCGCGAGTCGGGGCGATGTTTACGTTCTCGGCGAAGCATATGCCTTCGGCGTGATTTGGAGCTTTACCTTCAACAGCCTATCCATGCTGGTTTTGCGCTTTAAGTACAAGGGCGAGCGGGGATGGAAGGTGCCTCCGAATGTCACCATTGCGGGGATGGAAATACCGATTGGCTTGCTGTCGGTGTTTTTTGTTCTGCTAGCGACCGCTCTGGTAAACCTGGCGACGAAGTCGGTCGCAACTGTGGCTGGAGTTTCTTTTTCAGTTGTTTTCTTCATTATCTTTACCGTTTCGGAGCGTGCCAACCGCAAGAAATATGCTCTAGCCAAGCAGCAAATGAAAGACCATTTTCAATTGCTGCAGAGCGATACCGTGCAGCGTGAATCGCTCGGAATTCGTCCCGGAAACATTCTCGTCCCGGTTCGCGACTACAACACGTTGAATCATCTGAAATGGGTCCTTGATCAAACCAACATCAAAGATCAGGACGTGGTCGTAATGACTGCTCGTATCACCCACTTTGGAGCCGCCGCTTACGATCTCTCTACCGAGCAGGTGTTCAGCGACTACGAGCAGACTCTGTTCACGCGTGCCGTCTCGGTTGCAGAAGGATTTGGAAAGAAAATTTCTTTGTTGGTGGTGCCAGCGAAAGATCCCTGGTCGGCGGTCGCTCAAACCGCGCATAACCTCGACTCGTCGGCGGTTGTCGCCGGACTGTCGAGCAAGATGACGACGACCGAACAAGCCTTCGTTCTCGGCTCGGCCTGGGAGGCGATTCCCGAGCCAAAGCGGCAGTTCGTGCTGCAGATCGTTCAACCGAGCGGGGCGGTGGATACATTCCGCATCGGCCCGCACACTCCGACGATGAAGAACGAGGACGTCGTCCTTTTGCACCGCCTGTGGTTGAATGTGACGCGCGAACCTGGTCTCGAAAAGATTCACCATCACGACATTTTGACCGAAGCGCTGACTCGGTTCGCCCGTGACTTCACGGCCCGGGAACATGAAGACATTGTGAAGGCCTTGCAGAGGCATCGTGACGACGCCCCTACCCAAACGCGCCGCATTGCCGATCAGATCCAGACGGTGCAACCACCGCGGCCAAGCCATGAAGATAGTTCTCGCGATGGCGAGACCACGAATTCCGACTAGCGTCAGAATTCAGGCGCCACCCGTTAGAGCCGCTGGCTGTTGAAAACCTGAGAATTACCCCGCCCACATTACCCCACTGACTACAGTATCCGCAGCATTGTTCGGCTATCCCTCTTTCGATACCTTCATCGTGCGAGACATTATGCGCGCTGATCAGGTTATCGGAATCACGAATTACGGCGATGACTATGCCACTCCGGCAAGTCGCAAGGATGCTCGTAAGGATTGGCGCCCACTTGAAAAGAGGCCGACGCTCCTCTGGGTGGATGATTCGTCCAGTCTTCTCGAACTTTATAAGGCGGTTTATGAACAACTGGGTTTCAATGTCCTGACGACTTCCTCCCCGGAGGAAGCTTTTAGCTATTCCGAACTGGCGGATGTGGTGATTTTGGATTACGACATGCCGGACATGAACGGGGCCGCGCTGGCTTCTCTATTGAAGTCAAAGAATGCTCTGAAACCGATCATTTTGCATTCCGGCAACAGTTCTATTCCTCCGGCCGCGTCTCAATGGGTGGACGCAATTTGCTCGAAGGGCGCTCCGCGAGAGGAACTGCACTCTACCATCGAGAGACTTTGTGCCGAACAGCCGAGCAGCGATCAGGAGATATTTTCAGGAGCGATTTGTCCGGCCATCCCGGCAGAGACACAGCTGGAGTTCTTGCGGGTGACTTACCCCGATTTTCCGAACCTCCACAAAGATAAAGATTAGGAGTCGAGTGCTTTGAAAAAGTTCGTTGCTGCTGGCCTGTGCATAGGCGTCTTGGGAATCGCGGCTTGGGCCGAGAGTCCGTCACGATCCTCAGATATGGTGATTGGAGAAAAGAAGCTCAAGGGGTGCCTGGTATCACAAGGTGGCAAGTTTCTGCTGCAGGAACGGAAGGGCAAATTAACTCTGCTGAGCGGGTCGCAAGATCTCGGAACCCAGGTCGGGCATACCGTCACCGCGCTCGGAGCTTTTGCGGAGTCGCAATCGAACGGTGCTCGCACGTCCGGCCGTTCCGTGTTTGTGGTTTCGAAACTTGACTCCGTTTCGGACAGCTGCGGCAGCGATCGCAACAAAATTGCGCAGCAGACCTTTGACAGCTCGGGGAAGCCCAGCCCAAATCACTTCAGATAGTTGAACCGAATAGTTGCATCGGAGCTACATTTCTCGCGTTGATCATCTACCCACTTCCCACTGCTGAGTTCACCTTGCAATCGCTATCGCGTCAAATTAAGCGATCTACCTGATAGAGAATCTGCTGGTTGGCGGTTAACTTAATCTCAAGGTCAGGCAGGACGGCGATACGGTATAGGATTTTTGCCGTTTCTCCTATTTCAGACTCGTTCGAAGCGGAACGGCGTCAGACGAGTCAAGTCTCCCTATCCGAAACCTGACTAGCACCAACTGATAAAACACGTGATCAAATAAGGCGAAGGAGATAAGTCTCCTTCGCCTTTTGTGTTTGACAACCCAGTTGGGTTCACTATTGCGGAGGACGGCGATCAGGCTCAGGTTGCGTTCGCGGAGCGCTTCTCTGCTGCATTTGCTGTTGCTGCTGTTGCTGCTGCTGATGCCTTGATTGCATCTCCTGTGTCTGCTGCTGATGGCGTTGCTCCATCTGCTGCTTTGCTTGTTCGTTATGCTGCCTGGCAACCCTTTGATCTTCTTTTTCTTGCTGTTGAGCGATCTTCTGCCGCTCTTTCTGCTGCTCCTTATACATCTTTTCCTGTTCCTTCTGATAATTCTTGTCGCCCTTGCCTGGAGAAGATGTTCTCTCGTAGGGAGGCAGCTCGCGCACATGGTTGTAAGAACCACCGCCGCCGTTACCGCTTGAGGGGCGCGCGTTATTATCTGGCCTCATGGAGTTGTCGGAGCGTCCACCGCCTGTATTCTCGCGCGACTGCGCTCCCCCACGGTTTGCGGGTGGATTGTAATTGCCACCAGCAGAGCGGGCCGGCACCGCACCTCGGTCTTTGTAAGCTCCTGGCCTTGGAGTTGCCGCGACTTCGGGCTTGCCTCGATTTACGGAAGCTCTCTGCTGCGGGTTTGAACGCGCTTCCTGCCTGTGCTGCATTTGCGCCGACACTGGAGGTACGTGCCGTTCGCGGGCAGCCACCTCTTGTTGCGGGGTTGGACGCGTATTCAGGCCGCCTTGTCCACCGTTGTAGCTGACGCGATTTTCCGATCGCTCTTCTACCCGGTTCTCATAAACGTTGTGTATAACGGTGACGTTTATATTGCTGACTGCCCGGTTGTAAAAGAATCGACCGTTATCCCATCGGCCGCCTGCAAAGCCAATTCCGAAGTAACCGAAGCCGTAATTGACTCCGCCATAGAAGCCGACAAGAGGACCCCAATATCCATCATAGAAAACAAAACGATCGCCGCCCCAGCCCCAGTACGCGGGAGTCCAAAGATATCCAACTTCGGGCGGCTGCACCCACGTGCCCGGCACCCAGTAATAATCTTCAATATCGGAATCGAACGCCCAGTATCCCGGCGTCCAAAGGTAGCCATCGTCAGGGCAAAGCGGCTGCTCGTAAAGCGGCAACGGAGGCGGCGCAACGGTGATAAACACTCCAACTTGACCATAGGCAGCGGCCGACATGGCAAAGATAGCAACTCCAAAAAGCATGGTACGGAGCATACGGAAAGTCATCCTGGCACCTGACGTCTTCGCCCTCGTTTGCCCGGTAATGCTGTTTGCAACAGGCTTCGTGGCCAAGACGTCAAAAGTCGTTGGATTGGCTACAGCGTACTAGCTACAACCCAGGTTGAAGAAGAACGACGCTCGTTTGAAAGCTCGAACATCGTACCCCGGTATGGCGATTAACGCTTCACTTCGATCTGATTCAACACTTGCTGCACGTTAGGCACGCCAGCGGCGATGGTCTGTGCTTGTTTACGTTGGTCCGCCGTCGCCACGCTGCCCTTCAGCGTCAATACACCGTTCTTTGCGCCAAAGTCGATGTGCTGTTTGTTGAGGCGATGGGCGATCAGAGCTGCTTTGTAATTCTTCTCGATCCCGCCATCGATGTCGGAAGCCATGGTCTTGGCATCAGACTCAGCCCCAACCGGCTGTACGCTGACCTCATTGACGATAATTCGGTCGCCAGCCGCGCCTTTTGCTACTTTGGCTGCGGTTTGCTTGGCATCGTCCGAATGGACTGTCCCGCCCAGGGTAATCGTGTTCTTGTCACGATTTTCGTCGACGCTAACGTCAGTCAGTTCAGCCTGTTTCAAAGCGCCCTTCACATTATCTTTATACGAAACATTATCCGCAGCCCGGTTCGTGCAGGCACCAAGGGTCAGCAGGATCGCGGCGCAGAAAACTAACATGGCAGCCTTCATCGGGTTGTTCCTCCTTCAAGGTAAGTCGATTGAATTTAATCACGCAGCCAGCATGCCACACACTGGCTTCGGTTTCAGTCATGTCCGCGGCATCTTTGCAACGCACCAATATTTTCCCTTTATCCGGCAATCTCCGGAAAGGTTAGGAGTTAAGCAAAAGTTGCCGAGAGAAGGGTCGTCGGAACGGACGGGTAAGGAAATCAGTAAAACACTGTACGACCCCGGCGCAATTAACTCGTGGCCTGCCGGGCAGCGTCGAGTGCTTTGCCCTGACGGACGTCTTGCGGCTCCGGCTCCCTCGTGGGGATCTGTTCGCGTGATCGGCTACCCGCGTTCTGCGGATCTGTGGCGCGGCCAAGTTCGTAAATGGCCTGCTTCAACGTGGTCACGACGGCGTCGGCACTTCCCGTGCCCACCCGCTCCTCCGCTCTGGCGGTGCCGCCCTCAAAACTCCACAATCCGAGCATCATTCTTAGCTGGGGATGCCGCTGGCGAAGCCGCCTGCAAACAGCTCTGCCGTGGCCGGCGGCAAATGGCGGAAGCGCTGAAACTATCGCGACGTCACAAGTGTCGGTGCCTAATTCTGTGAGCAAATTGGTGCGCGGCGGGAGGACGCGAACGTCGCATTCAAGCCGGCGCAAGAGTTGCGCTAGCATTTGGCCAACCAACTCATCTGCTTCGTCCCGGGCAGCAATACACACAACGCGAAGGCCTGAAAGACGAGAGGACTCGAAGTCGATTTTTGCCGCGTCCTCCAACGCCTCGATTTTCTTGGACTCGTCCTTCGCAATTTTCACGGGCGTCGACGGTTCCTCATCAACCGCAAACAGGTTTTCCACGGTCACAGGTGCGTCTTGGTTTAGTTCGGTACTTAATGCTTGATCGGGACTCGATTCGTCACTCTTCTTTATCTGCTGTTTCTGGGCTGTATCGAAGTAACGTTCCCCAACTTCATCGATTAGTTCCCGTGTAGTTTGACTTACGAAATCCGCGGTACCCGGGTCGAGGATGTTGAGGTGACGGTCTTGCTCGGCCATGGCGAGCGCAGGAATCAGGACGCTGTCATAAAGATTTCCCAGAGGCTTTTCCTTTAAATAGGTTTCAGCAATAAGGGTCGCTTCGTCCTGGTCAAGGGCGAGGAGACGCTGATAGAAATGAGCTTCAGTCGCGAGAACTGGTTCATCTCCAAGAATGACCTCGAGGAAGCTGAGCTGCGGAATATAACGCCCCATCAAAATCAGGCAAACCGTCAGAGGAGTCGAAAGAATCAATCCCATGGGCCCCCACAACACCGCCCAGAACACCGCTGCCACCAATATAGCGAGCGATGAGATTCCGGTATGAGCGCCATATAGAAGAGGCTCAACTACGTTCGAGATGATGAGTTCGAGGATTAAAAATAGACCGAAGACGAGGAATGCCTCGTGCCATCCGGGAAAGACGGCCATCGCCAAAAGCGTTGGTAGTCCGGCGGCAACCGCGGTGCCGATGTAGGGGATGAAGCGCAGGAGCGCGGCTAATACTCCCCACAAAAAAGGATGTGGAACGCCGATGAAAAACAATCCTCCGCCAAATAAGACTCCATAGATTCCATTGACCAGGAACTGAAGAAACAAATATTTGCTGAGCCGCGTCGAGGCATCGTCCAGAGCCTGGGTGACGAGAGTTAACTGACCGTGACCGATCAGGCGAATGACGCGATTACGCAGGTCCTCGCGTTTCACCAGTATGAAGATCGTGAACACAATAACGATTGCCGTTGTTTCAAGAATGCCGGTGAGCGGTCCGAGAACCGTCCGCAGATATTCGGGCGCGTTCTGAGGAGGCTGAGCAACCTGCACCGGAACCGGGGCGGCGCCGGTTTTCTTCGCGGTTTTTTTATCGTTCGCAGCCTCGGACGCGGTGGTTAACTCTTTGCCCAGGTCGCTGACCGTTTTGCTCGCATTGGAGAGCCGTCCGCCACGGCTCGCCCGTAACGATTGCATTTTGTCGTGAATATTCGACTGATAGTCAGGAAGTTGATTGACGATGTTCATCAGCTGACCGGTGAGCAACCAGCCGCCGACGCCGACTGAAGCCAGGGCGAGCACCGTGACAATAAATACAGAAGGGATTCGGCCTAACCGCCGACGCTCGAGCCATCCAACCGCGGGAGAGAAGAGAAAAGATAAAACCACCGCTAACGCCAAGGGAATGAGAACCTGGCGGCCGAAATACAGACCTACTATTACAACGACAACGGAAACAAGGGTTAATAATCTTGAGGTAGGGGTAGCGCTTGTGGGGCGAATCAGGTTAGGGCGTGCAACGATATCGACCTGCTGTCGTGCCCCTGCAGTGGCTATGACTTCACTCGCCTTGGTTCGGATATCTTCCACAACATTGTGAGAGCTTTCGCGGCGTCGGTCAAGGCGCGTTTCTGGAGTTCAGCGGCGCTGATACGGATAGGAATTTGACGTGGACTGATCGCTTTGCTCTCACACAATAGTGCGAGAGAGCGATCAAAAATTCCTTGAAGGTTGGCGGCGGAGATGGCGTCTGTAGCGGCAATTCCTTTGTTTGTCATTTGTTCTGCCTCGTTGATACTTACGCATCTTGGCAGCAGACCTAAGTAGTCGCAATACAGTCATTTCCTGAAGCGACAGTATGAAGATGTTTTAGCAAAGGCAAGAAGGTTATGCAGAGACTGGAAATTAAAAAGAAAGGGCGACCCTCGGACTTCCAGGCCACCCATTCACAACAAAACAAGTATTTCTTTTTAGGCCGCGGAACGTTTTTGTCCAGCGCTCTTTCCGGTTTTCTTTGTCGACTGCCCGGCTTCTTGCGGAACCTCGATGTTCAACTCTTCCGCTATGCCGTTCAGAAGCTGATCGGCTTCCTTTTCTTCCTCCAGTGTCTGCTCTAACAGAGAAGCCGCTTCCTCGTCTCCCAAGCGGGCCGCGTATGCTTTCACACAACCGTACCCGGCGATTTCGTAATGCTCGACTCGCTGTGCGGCGGCAATTAAGGCGGCGTCTTTCAAGCCGTCTTCCATGTCTTCTTCCATCACTTCACTGCCTTCTTTTACCAGACCCTCCATTGCTTTACACTTTTTTGCAGTGAGCTTTTCGCCCATCTGTTCAAAAATGGTTTCAATGCGCTGGGCGTGCCCTTTGGTCTGTTCAAGGTGATCCTCGAAGGCGGATCGCAATTCCTCGGAGTTAGCGGCCTTCGCCATCTTCGGAAGCGCCTTGATTAATTGCTGTTCCGCACTATATAGGTCTTCTAATTGTTCTTTGTATAGGTCGCGTAGATTATCGATAGTCATTACTAGCCTCCATGGCATTAGATGTTGGGAATAATGTTCGCTTGCCCCTTAATAACCCATCTCGAGTTTTACGGCAACAAAGTTGGGTTGAATCTGTTGACTTGGACAGCACAGCATCGGCTCTCCGCAAGGCGAGGAGCAGGGACCGGAACTATCCAGTCCCCGCTCGATAGGTGGGTACTTTTGAAGGAGTCAATTGCATGAGATGGAGAATAGGCCCGTTATTGCCAGGTTCAAATCCCCGCAGAATAGTACTTCTCTCGTGGAGTTCATGTAGTGCAGCAGGCTCTAGGACCTTGCTACCGCCGGTGATACGCCGGGAACTTTTCTCGCAGCTACCCTCTCTCGCTACCCGCTCACCTCTTTATTTCCTAGCTCCTCAGAACTCCGAAAAGGTTGTTCACACAGAAAAAGATTGATACAGGAATATACGGTTACCCCTAGGGGCGTCACTGGATAGACCGTTCTCGACCAGCCCTCTAATCTCGCCCCTGTAATCGAAACGGAAGCAACCAGAAACGGGCGCTGGAAAGAGTAGTTGGCTGACAGCTCGAATCGTTACTAACAAGGAGATTCCCGTGGTCGACCCTAAAACCAGCAGTCGTACTCTTGATGCTGACCTCGTCAAACGAGCTCAGCAAGGCGATTCGGATGCATTCGCCACCCTCTTTCACACCCATAAGGTGCGCATTTATTCGTTGTGCCTACGTATGACCAACAACGCTGCGGAAGCGGAAGACCTGGCCCAGGACGCTTTTCTTCAGGTATTCCGCAAGCTATCGAGTTTCCGAGGAGACTCGGCGCTCTCAACCTGGCTATACCGGATCGCGGTAAACACAGTCCTCATGCACTTTCGCCGCAAGACGCCCTGCCGCATTTCACTCGACGAGCCCATCCGCGGTCAGGACGAATCCAAAAGCGCGCGCCGCGAATACGGCACTCGCGACGGTCGGCTGGATAGCGCCGTCACTCGCGTGGCGCTAACTCGCGCCATCAGCGAATTGCCGGAAGGATACCGCGCCATCTTCTTGCTCCACGAGGTTGAGGGGTATCAGCACAGGGAGATCGCCGCCCTGCTTGGCTGCTCCGTGGGAAATTCGAAGTCGCAATTGCATAAGGCGAAATTGCGAATTCGTGATTTCTTGACCCAGACCACACAGAACCAAGTCGAATCCCCTCGACTTGCGGTGGCTAGCGAACGCGCGGATGGCGATGGTCAGTGGCAACTTGCTTCCGTAAATCGACTGAGTCTCGGAATCTGCGGACCAGCTACTACCTAACGCAGCTTAATGGCTCGTTCGGCGCCGGGCTAAACTAAGGGCCCGACGCCGACACTTTAAGGTGATGAGGGGATATGTCGCGGGTCTCCCGCTAGTCTAAAGTTACAGTCACGATAGTACGTAAACGACAAATAATGAAGGTGCCCGCGAATGGGCACAGAAGAGGTTTCAAATGAAAGCATTAACTCCACTGGCATCGAGGTTGACCCTGCCGCTGCTAGCGCTTGCCTTGCTTAGCTCGAGTGCCGCGTTCGCAGGCGACAAAGATAGATCTGATATAGACAAGCGCATCGACAATGCGGGCAAAGTTCTCGGCGAAATCATGGGAACGCCTGACAAAGCGATCCCAGATAAGATCATGAGCAACGCAAAGTGCATCGCCGTCGTGCCCTCCATGGTGAAAATCGCTGTTGGATTTGGCGGAAACCACGGCAAGGGTGTCGCCACGTGCCGTACGGCAAACGGTTGGAGCGCTCCGGCACCGCTCACTATCACTGGCGGAAGCTGGGGCCTGCAGTTGGGCGGCCAGGCGGTCGATCTCGTTCTGGTTGTAATGAATGACCAAGGAATGCAGCACTTGCTCTCTAGTCACGTCAAGCTCGGAGCGGACGCCTCTGCTGCCGCCGGCCCAGTCGGACGCGACGCTGCTGCGGACACCGACGTAAAGATGCGGGCAGAAGTCCTCACCTACTCCCGCGCTCGCGGATTGTTCGCGGGTATCGATCTTTCTGGTAGCGCGATTTCACAGGACAAAGACGAGACCCGACTCTTGTTCGGAAAAATGGTTCCCTTCGAAGAGATCCTGAAGGGACGCGTTGAACCACCACCCTCTAGCGAGCCTTTTCTGTCGGTCGTGAAGAAGTATTCCACGCAGGCTCGAGACCAGGCGTCACGATAGTCCCAAAGGATTCCCCTCGCAGCGGCCAGACTCAATGAGTCTCGCCTTTTCTTTTCATTAACATAGAAGTGAGCCAAGCAAAATGAGTACATCAACATACTGAGTTAGCTACAGGGTTGTCTGGATGTCGATGGTGGAGGCGGCTATTTAAGGTGTTTCGGAATCGCGTTTACCAGTCTTTTACCAGTTTTAGCGATTGGGGTCACTTCAAACTACGGAGCGAATAAAATGTATACCATTCTCCTGATTGTCCTGGTGCTGCTACTTGTAGGCGCTCTGCCAACCTGGCCGTATAGTTCCGGATGGGGTTACTACCCGAGTGGTGGATTGGGCCTGGTCCTCATCGTAGTGCTGGTGCTAGTGCTGATGGGACGCGTCTAGTGCTTGCTGCAGCTTAGTGAAGGATTTCAAAAGGGCCCCGCGATCGGGCTCTTTATTTTTATTTTTGTGCATGCGCCAGCATGCGCTCGTTTCGGAATGATCCTAGGAACGACGACATCCAGAAGAACATCAGGAACAACATCTCGTTCTACAAAAAACTTCCTAAGTTCATCCTGCTTCCTAAGTCCTAGGTGATTAGAAATAAACGGTTCTGTGTCAGGCATCCGTAGTATTGCGTCGTAAAATCCTGGCGGTTAAATTTCAGTTAATGGGGCGGCTGTGCGATCGGTGAGACCAATTCGCATACTCGTGGCCGATGATAATCCAGATGATAATCCAGATGATAATCCAGAGGTCCGCAGGTATCTTCGCGCCGCTATCGAGCGCCAGTAGTGGCAGATCTGGTGCGAAGCGCACGTCTGGTGCGAAGCTAAGATTAAAGAAGCGACAGGAAGTGCTTGATCCAGCTTCATCAGAGAAATCAGAGCGCTTTGGAACACGAAACTTACTGCCTTAAATGGAGCCCAGTTCTAGTGTCCAGCAGGTCGCGTTCATTCCGAGAGCAAATTTTGGCTTCAATTAGGTCGCCAATACTGCGATTCGTTGCGAAAGTACATGGTTCACCCTATTCGGCAGCGTACACTCGGCCCTTAGACTTTTACTTTGGAGAATCCACTTTGAGGGAATTGCACTCAGGAACTGGCTCGAGATGAACACGACCGCGCGCCCGATCACCGCGGTGGCGGATGGAACTGGCCACGGCAGACAGCCTGTGGCCGGGGCTGTGAATGAGCAGGCGCAGCTGATCCCTTTCGCTAAGCCAAACCACACTGTGCAGTTTTATCAAGACGACGCATTCTTCGTTGCTGACTTGAGCGCCTTTATCGGCTCGGCACTTATGACGGGCGATGCCGCAATCGTTATTGCCACGAAGGCGCATCGCGATGCATTGGTGCTGCGGCTGCAAAATCTTGGACTCGATCTGGCAAAGGTTGTGGAGCGCGGGTGCTTCATCACCCTCGACGCCGCCGACACGTTGGCTAAGTTTATGAAAGACGGCTGGCCAGATGAGAAGCTTTTCAGCCGGACATTTGGCACCTTATTTAAACAGGCATCGTCGAATCCGTCGGGGCAGAGCCGGCGAATCTCGGCATTCGGAGAAATGGTGGCGCTGCTTTGGGCACAGGGTTTACCAGAGGCGGCAGTACGTTTGGAACAGATGTGGAACCAATTCGCCGAAACATATTCGTTTTCACTGCGCTGTGCGTACTCCATGTCCGGCTTCGATCGCGAGCGGCACGGCGAAAAGTTTCTTCAAATCTGCAGTGAGCACTCT
>JAYVCW010000452.1:0-11382 GCA_043749775.1 Acidobacteriaceae bacterium
TGCAAAAGAGACGTCTTTCCTAGGCCGGATCGATTCAGCTGAGCGCTCAATTCTCGCGATCCGAATTACCTTTGCATTGTCGGCTAAAGGACTAAGATCAAGTTGATGGTAATCCACATGAAGGTCGTTAAATTGCTTAATTTTGATCCGGTTGCCTTCCTCGCTACCTTGGGCAACGGAAGACTCGATTTAGACTTCCCGAAAAACGTGGTCATATTTGCTCAGGGAGATATCGCTGACGCCGTCTTCTACATTCAAAAAGGCGTCGTCAAGATTACGGTTTTGTCGCCTTCCGGAAGAGAGGCAACGCTTGGCCTGATCGGTCCAAAAAACTTCTTAGAGTGCAGTGGCCGGTCAATCGCTGCGTCGCGGATCAGCATCGGCGGTAACCGACTGTGAAGTCGTGCGTATCGAAAAGAAAGCGATGATCGCCGCCATCAACCTCGAGTCTGGCTTCGCGGAACTCTTCATCGCTTATCTACTCGCCCGCAATGTCCGTTATGAAGAAGATTTGATCGATCAGCTCTTCAACTCCAGTGAAAAGCGTTTGGCTCGGGTGCTGCTCATTCTGGCGCATTTTGGCGAGGTGGGCAGGCCCGCTGTCGTTGTGCCAAAGGTCAGTCAGGAAAGTCTGGCCGAGATGATTGGAACTACCCGTTCGCGCGTCAGCTTCTTCATGAATCGCTTTCGCAAACTGGGCTTCGTGAGTTACTCTGGCGGACCGGGCGGCGGCCTGCAAGTTCACAACTCGTTGCAGGCTGTCGTCTCGTACGAGTAAAACGAGTAGACCAAAACGAGTGGACGAAAAACGAGTAGACCAAAACGAGTGGACGAAGATCGGAAGTCCCGGTCGCAGTTTGCAGAGACGGAGATCAGGTTAATGAAGCCTTTGATGATCGTTGGGTTGCTACTGGTCGTTTTAGGAATTTTGTCGCTAGTGGTTCCGATTCCGCAAACTCGTTCCGAAGGGGTGAAGATCGGAAGCGCAAATCTTGGAGTTCAGACAACCCACAGCGAAAAGGTCGCGCCGATCATCAGCGTGGTGCTGATTGCCGGCGGCATTGCCTTGAGCATAGCCGGAGCACGATCACGTTAGGCCTTTAAGAAGCGGGCCACCGCCCCGGCAGGGGCGGTTTTATGCCACGCGTCGACCGCTTACCAGGTTGATCACCAACACTACCAATGCCACGACCAGCAGCAGGTGAATCAGGCCGCCAGCGACGTGCATGCTGAAGCCGAGAAGCCACAGAACGAGAAGTACGACAAACACTGTCCAAAGCATAAGGTTAATCTCCTTCGCGCACTAAGATGAGCGAAGCCCTCTAGCAGTTTGCTGGCAAGATTTATTTTCTTTGTTCGAATTTTTGGTTAGCTCGATCGAGATTTAGCTAGATCTGGATTTAATTTAGATAAAGATGGCCTGACCGCGTTAGTCATCCCCACAGCCTCAATCGCGTTGATTAGCTTGACAATAGCTCAGTCAAGGCCTAACATTGAACTTGTAACACGCTTCCTTCTTCCTGCGAATCTACCTATCTGGAGTCGACTCTCTACCCCGTCTGGCGGGAGGGTTGCGATTGTGAGTTGCTGCAAAAAAGGGTTTGAAAGAGGACTAGACCATGAAAAACATCAAGTTTGTGGTGAAAGTTAACCGCGGCGGAGCTCATGTTCCGCAATACGTTTTACGCATGGATCGCCTTCCGATTCAAACTACGACAAATCGAAAACTGGCTTTGGTGATGGGCAGATTGACCGCCGAAGATGCGGTCAAGTCGATGCAGAACTCGCACTGCACGCCCGAACTCATTTCCGTTCGCGTCAGCGCCTAAAATAGCTTTCAGACTGTAATCGCGGCCCCGAGCGTCTTGCTCGGGCGCCTCTCTCCCGCTTCAAGACGCCTCGTCGCTCTATCTTTTCGAGTTCTTCCGCTATCCTGAATCCCTAGACGCAAAACTTATTTTGAGGCCGCATCCGCGCTCGTCACCTGAGCCGCACTGCAGACCTGAGTTCCATTCATGCCTTCGCCAATATCCTCCCGAGGGCTATCTGACTTTTGAGCGGTTGCGTCCGCCGCCTTCAGTTTCTCCAAATCAGCCTCGATATTCTTCCAATCGGCCGCGCTCTTCTTGTTGGGAGCAACCGTCGACTGGTCCTTATAAAACAGCAATATATTGTCGCGGAGCTGCGGTGTCAGCCCATCAAATTTATGCCCCGCAAGCTGGTGCAACAACCTGGCATAGACAGAGTCAGCTAAGTTGTATTCGCCCACTTTGGTGACTTTCCCGCTATCCAGATCGCAATTCGTCAGCCGCAGAGAATCCTCCTTAACCTCCTGAAGAAAACTTCGATATTGATCAACCGTTGCGTTGATGCTTTTGAAATAAAGATCTTCCGTCTGCGGCGTTGGGTTCTTGAATCCGAGACCTTTAAACGGCCCGATCTTTGGCATAAAGCGAAACAGCGCTGCCAATATTCGTGCGCCAATCCCAGGCTTGATATAGTCCTTGCCCCATTCTTTTTCGTATGCAGTGCGCGAAAGGCGATAAAGGAATTTCCGCTTCGCAAAATCGGGCTGTTCTTTGACCATCTCGTTTTTGCGCGTCTGCAGAGCGACCCTCGTCATTTGCGGGATCACCCTGCTGATCGCCCAACGATAGGAGCCGATCGCCAGATCTTCGTGGACAATCACGTCCTTCATCTGCAGGCCGTAGATGACTGGAAACGTCCGCTCCAGAAGAGGCTTTGAAACCTGGAAGCCGATGAAATCGTGATACTGGTCGGACGCATAGCGATTCTTGGCCACCTGCGCCATGTCGAAGCCAAACTCGGTCTTGAGGTGAGCAGTTTTATCCTGCGCATAGAGGACGAAGCGCCCGAACTTAGCTCCAAGCTTTGGATATTCGATGGCTACGGATTGATTGACCGCCGGGTGGCCCGTGATGTCCGATGAGTAATGCGCGAGCGCCCCCAATGCGAATGCATATTCGTTCACATCCTGGCTCTCACGCAGCATCTCGCGGACAAAATCTCCACTGCGGACATAGTGGGCGAGATCGGAAAATTCTTTGCTTCCGAACGGGTAGTATCCGAGGTCCTGAATCACCGCGCCGCCATAGGCGTATGCGTGAGCCTCTTTGATCTGATCGTCGGTCAAGCCGGGATACTTCTTCAACAGCAGCGGCCTGATCTCATCTTTCCAAAGCAGATCGACGATTTCTTCATGGGTGAGAACGGAATAGGCCGGCGAACTGGCATGGCAAATAAAAATCACCAAGAGCAAACAAACAAGGCGGCTGATCAAAACACGGCACGTATTCCCGTCAACCCGCCACGGCAGGGACTTTCCAAACTTAACTCCACGCAATGCGCGAGGTTGGGTAGTCAGATCACAGGTTCGCATCCTTTAATCCTAGCAAGCCGCGCTCAAATCGGTAGATAAAAATGAGCCTGACTACTCTCGCTTCAGAACCGTGGTAACGGGCCGCGAGCAGCTATTCAACTACAGGATTTGGCGGGGTATGCGATAGTTATTGGATGCCAGCGCGTTCGGACCGCTGGTTGGCTTAACTGTAGCGAGATCAACTCGGGTGGGCTTAACTAAGGAGAACAAGTGGCAAAACGCCAATGCTCGGACTGCGGGGGCGAACTCGTCCTAGCTATGCGCTCAAACCAGGCCCAGCAAGTCGGCGCAGAGCCCAACCAACAGGGGAGCGCCTCTACCAACTGGCGATGCAGCACCTGCGGAAGTGTTTTCACCGCCGCTCAACTCAGAGAAGACAAGCGCGAGCGCGAAAAGAAAGAATAAAGTTTTGGAGTGGACGGCACTGCGGCCAGCAAACTTCTTTTCCCAATGTCCCGAACGTAGAGAGCGATCCGCATTTTTGGCGTCAAACTGCAGATCCCTTACTTTGTTCGCGATGACGATTCCTTCACCTGGCCGCTGATATCAGAGCCGCAACTAACTGACAAGCGGCCTTTGAATTTAGTCTCCCGATGGCATGAGTTCGTCCGACTCTTGCCACGAAGTTTCCACTTCCGTCATGGCCACTTCCGCCGGCATTTCTGTAATAACCTCGCGTCGATGACTTTGCGACAACTTCACACTCGGATCGCCGTGGCTTGAGAATTGTGCTCTCTCAGTCGAGCCTTCGAGCGCCATCGTAGACGCCGTGCCGCTCGTAATCACCTGCTGTACGGAGTCAAAATATCCCGTGCCCACAAAGCGCTGGTGCTTCACTGCTTCGTATCCAACTTCCTGCTCGCGCAAAAATTCCTTCTCCTGCAGCCGGGAATATGCGGCCATCCCGTTGTCCTTGTAATTGCGAGCAAGCTCGAACATCGACAAGTTGAGAGCGTGGAAGCCGGCCAGGGTGACGAACTGGAACTTGTATCCCATCTTGCCCAGTTCGACTTGGAAGTTTGCTATGGTCGCGTCGTCGAGATTCTTCTTCCAGTTAAAGGATGGAGAGCAGTTGTAAGCCAGCAGCTTCCCGGGGTAAACCTTGTGGATCGCCTCGGCAAACTCGCGGGCTTCGTTGATATCGGGGCGGGACGTTTCGCACCAGAGAATATCGGCGTACGGGGCATAAGCCAAGCCGCGCGCGATGGCGGCCTTGATCCCGCTTTGCATGCGATAGAAACCTTCCGCAGTTCGCTCTCCAGTCAGAAACTCGCGGTCGCGCGGATCGATATCGCTCGTAATCAAGCTGGCGCTGTCGGCGTCGGTGCGGGCCATGATGAGTGTCGGCACGCCCATCACATCCGCCGCAAGCCGTGCCGCAACCAGTTTCTGGATGGCTTCGGTCGTCGGCACCAGTACCTTGCCGCCAAGGTGCCCGCACTTTTTCGCG
Source organism: Acidobacteriaceae bacterium (assembly GCA_043749775.1). Lineage (GTDB taxonomy): Bacteria > Acidobacteriota > Terriglobia > Terriglobales > Acidobacteriaceae > Acidiflorens. The sequence goes on from JAYVCW010000452.1 coordinate 4,851, forward strand.
GACGACAGCTGATCTTCGAAATGCACAGAGGCCGCGCCGCTCTCAATCATCGCTTTCATTAATTCGAACGCATTGAGGTTGCCGCCGAATCCTGCTTCGGCATCGGCAACGATCGGCGCGAACCATTGAATGTCGTCATGGCCTTCCGCGTGGTGAACCTGGTCGGCGCGCATCAGGGCTTGATTTACCTTGCGGACGACGTTCGGCACGCTGTCGGCGGGGTAAAGGCTTTGGTCGGGATACATCTGGCCGGCATTATTGGCGTCCGCCGCCACCTGCCATCCGCTCATATAGATTGCCTTCAGCCCGGCCTTAACCTGCTGCACCGCCTGGTTGCCCGTCATCGCGCCTAGAGCCGCGATGTACGGCTCGTCGCCGTGCAGGAGGTTCCATAAGCGCTCAGCACCGTGGCGGGCGAGCGTGTGCTCAATCGGAAGCGAGCCCTTGAGACGGTCCACATCATTCTGCGAGTAAGGGCGCGTGATCCCCGCCCAGCGCGAATCGCTCTGCCAGCTTTTGTTTTTGTGGTTCCCGTTGCTTGCGCTCGGAACTGCCATATTATTGCCCCTCCACAGTTTGCCTGCCTGATGAAGTAGACCTCGGAATAGTGAACTCAGCAAATGGGCCGGTCCGTCCTTACCCACTAGTCCGATTTGACCCACCACACGAACTTTGCTGAATGCCGCGGAGCACCATGGATTTATGATGCTGAGCATGAAAGTCTCAATTTCGGCGCCGCAAGGCTTCACCGGCACCGCCGCGCAAGCGTCCATCTTGACGGGTGAAGCCCAAACTTTTTTTGGAAAGCTTGCGGAAAAATTCGAGCCGCGCAGGCAGGAACTTCTTGCCCGCCGCAAAAACGTCCAGCAAGCAATCAATCAAGGCAAGTTTCCTTGTTTTTTGCCGGAGACGGCAGAAATTCGCCGTCAAGATTGGAAGGTGGCGCCAATCCCCAAGGATTTGCAGGACCGCCGCGTCGAAATCACCGGTCCGGTCGATCGCAAGATGATCATTAATGCCCTGAATTCCGGCGCCAACGTTTTCATGGCTGACTTCGAAGATTCGAACACTCCAACCTGGAGCAATAACATCGAAGGCCAGGCCAACCTGCGGGATGCGGTGAAGGGGACGATTCAGTTCAAAAGCCCAGAGGGCAAAGAGTACAAACTAGGTGCGAAGCCCGCGACGCTCATCGTGCGGCCTCGCGGTTGGCATTTGAACGAAAAGCACTTTCTGGTCGATGGTAAGCCGATCTCCGGCTCGCTCTTTGATTTCGGGCTTTTCTTCTTCCATAACGCGGACGCCCTGCTCCGTAACGGAAGCGGACCATACTTCTACCTGCCGAAGATGGAAAGTCACCTGGAAGCCCGCCTCTGGAACGACGTCTTCAATTTTGCGCAGGACGAGTTGAAAATTGCGCGCGGCTCGATTCGCGCTACCGTCCTCATCGAAACCATTCTCGCGGCCTTTGAAATGGACGAGATACTCTACGAGTTGCGCGATCACTCTGCGGGATTGAATTGCGGCAGATGGGATTACATCTTCAGCTTCATCAAAAAATTTCAGGCGCATCCTGCATTCGTCCTGCCCGACCGCTCTGAAGTCACCATGGAAACACATTTCTTGAATTCTTACGTAAAGCTGCTCGTCGAAACCTGCCACCGGCGCGGCATTCATGCGATGGGCGGAATGGCCGCGCAGATACCGATTCGCAACGATCCCGCAGCCAACGAGCAGGCGATGGAGAAAGTTCGCAAAGATAAGTTGCGCGAAGTGAAGGCCGGACACGATGGAACATGGGTCGCACATCCAGGTTTAGTCCCGGTGGCGAAAGAGATTTTCGACCAGCACATGCCCGGGCAGAATCAAATTTCCTCGCCGGCCCCCGGAGGCGACGGCTCGAAACAGCCGGTTCAAGCTGAAGATCTGATCGCAGTCCCCAAGGGCGAGATCACCGAAAAAGGACTGCGCTGGAACATCGACGTTGGGCTGCAATATCTCTATGCCTGGCTCGGCGGATTGGGCTGCGTTCCGATATACAACCTGATGGAAGACGCCGCCACCGCCGAGATCAGCCGCGCTCAAGTGTGGCAGTGGGTGAAGTACGAATCGAAACTGAGCGATGGCAAGATGGTTAGCGCGCCAATGGTAAAAGAGATGATCCAACGCCGCGCGAACGAACTCGGAAGCGACACGAAGCTGAAGCAGGCCGCACAAATTCTCGACACCCTGACGACAAGCCCTGAGTTCGCCGACTTTTTGACGCTTGCCAGTTATGAATTATTAGACTAGAACGGCAGTGCATGGATGCCCGAAACTCTGCAACGAGCAGACCGATCGATCATCGTCTTCTGTCGAAGCTCGAGCAACATGTGGCTTCCCGCGAAGTCCAGCAAGGCATCCAGCGTTTGCAAGCTCATCAGGAGCTGATCACCGACCTCAGTCCCGCTCAGGAAAACGCTGCTCGCTTGATGGCTCTGCTGGCGATCTGGATTGATATCGGCTTTCCGAGCCCTCCGCTACGCGAGCTTCTAAACCGCTTTAAGTTGAGTGCCGCGGCCCGTGCCAGGCTCTCCATCGGCGATTACATCCGCCTGCGCGTTACCGAGGGCATGGCGGCGATGGGCGAAGAATCGATGGAAGCGGCGATTGCACATTTCGATTTCGTCCTCACCATGAGCGATGAACTCGATGATCAGTTCCTGCTTGCAATCGTTCACTTCTGGAAAGCGCGCTGCCTGCGGCGCAGGGGCGAATACGACGAAGCCTTGATTTCGACAAGCAAGGGTAAAGAGCTAGCTCTCGCTCTAGGTCACGTGCGCATGGCCGCGGTCATGCAGGTGCTTGAGGGCTGGCTCTTATTTCAGCAAGGCAAGTGGAAAGAAGCGTTGCGAGTGACGCGCGCCGCGGAAAGCATCTTGCGCGAGACCGACGATTACGTGACGCTCGGCAATATTCAATCTTTCTATGGGCGGCTGGCGCGGCGAGAAGGACGATTTGACAAGGCAATCGAGTTTTTCGAAAGCGCTATCCGCGACTATGAAAAGCGCGATCCAAACCATCCGAATCTGGCGCGCTCGTTAGCCAACATGGCTTTAGCGAAGCGCGGAATCGCTTTGCAATTGCAGAAACGGGTGGATCGCGATTCTGCAAAGCGTCGCAAGGGATCTTCTTCGCGTGCATCGAAAAGTCAAAAAGCAACGGCCGGTCAGAACAGTCGCGAGCCAGATCTTCGCAAGCGTGACTATCTCGACCGTTTGGCCAAGTTGCGGAAGGAAGCGCTCGAGCATCTTCAGACTGCAAGGGAGATCTATCGGCAGCGACCCAACTACCACGGCGCCGGCACCGTATATCTCAACGCCGCCTACATCCATTTAGATGGCGGAGACTATCAGCGAGCTGAAGAAGAAGCCGCTTCGGCATACGACGTAGCCGAGCAAAAACAAGATTACATTTTGATGGGAAGAGCGCGAATTTTGCAGTGCATGATTGAAAATGCGAAGGTCGAAGAAGACGTCGGCAGCGAAGACCCCGGGAGCGGCGCCCGCCGTGCGATTGAATTCAGTCAGGAGGCGATTAAACTGGCGACGCAGACACAGCATCGCTTGCTGCTTGCGCGGGCCCACGTGTGGCAAGGGCTTACGCATGCAAACTCTTTTTTTGACAATCCAGAAGCCGCACGAGAATCCTACGACGCGGCGCGTGCGCTCTGCGGATCGAACACCTCGGACAACAATGTTGTGCTCGATCTGCAGGTGTTGGGATCGAAAGTTCTGCATAGAGGAAGCTTGCATCCCACCCTGAAGGCATGGTCGCAAGGTGCGGTTGGCGATAAGACATTCCGCCAGATCAGCGAGGAATTTGCGGAAATAGTAATTGCGCGGGTGTGGGAGCGTGAAGGACGAAAAGTATCCAGAGTGGCGACACGATTGTCCATCTCCCCCAAAAAGGTGCGACGAATTCTAGCGCGCGTTGGACGCCGTAAGCCTGCGCCGTAAATTAAATATTAGGTGGTCGCCTGCGTGAAGCGCAGGGTTCACGCAACAGGCGCGTTCGAAAGACCGCAAGGTTTACGTGCCTCCGTTAACTGGAAAGAGTCTGAAGCGGGAATCGAAATGGTCGTCCGAGAGATCAAATAACCGAGAGATGAAATAGAACCAAGAAAACGAATAACTATGAAAATCGCAAAAGATGTCACCGAGTTGATTGGCCACACGCCGCTCGTGCGCCTGAACAAAGTTACCGAGGGCGCGGTCGGCGAAGTTGTGGCAAAGATGGAAAGCCGCAATCCGCTGGGAAGCGTCAAAGATCGCATCGGCGTCAGCATGATCGCGGAAGCCGAAAAAGCCGGACGGATTCAACCCGGAAAGACGGTACTGATCGAGCCAACCAGCGGAAACACAGGCATCGCTCTTGCCTTTGTCGCTGCCGTCAGGGGCTACAAGTTGATCCTCACCATGCCTGAAACCATGAGCTCGGAGCGGCGAGTGCTACTGCTGGCCTTGGGAGCGCAAATCGTTCTGACGCCGGGCCCGCGAGGCATGAAGGGCGCCATCATGAAGGCTGAAGAGCTTTTGAAGTCGACGCCCGGCTCTTACATGCTTCAGCAATTCGATAATCCCGCAAATCCAAAGATTCACTTTGAGACGACCGGCCCCGAGATTTGGGATGACACCGAAGGCCGTGTCGATATTCTCGTTTCGGGTGTGGGCACAGGCGGCACGATCACCGGAGTCGCAGAGTACATCAAGCCTAAGAAGCCGTCATTCAAAACCGTTGCGGTTGAGCCCACCGACAGCGCCGTCTTGTCAGGCGGGTCGCCCGCGCCTCACAAAATTCAAGGAATCGGTGCAGGTTTTGTTCCGAGCATCCTGCGCCGCGATCTTGTCGATGAAGTGATTACTGTCGGCAACGAAGACTCGCTCAAGATGGCACGCAGACTTCCGCTCGAAGAAGGTTTGCTGGTCGGCATATCTTCGGGCGCCGCGGTGGTGGCGGCTTTGCAGGTCGCGAAGCGGCCCGAAAACACCGGTAAATTGATCGTTGTCATTCTGCCGTCATTCGGTGAGCGCTACCTGAGTAGTATTCTTTTTGAGGAACTGAGGAACCAGGCTCTCCAGATTCCAACCGCTCAGCTTCCGAGCTGATTCTTTTACGGTGACGATTGACACGCCATGCCGGACATCTCATCTCTAATTCGCGAGGACGTCGCCAACGTCCTCGAGCACGACCCGGCGGCTAGATCGCGCATCGAGATCTATCTTTGTTACTCGGGCCTGCACGCGTTGTGGTTCTATCGGCTGAACCATTGGCTTTGGAATAAAAACTTTTACCTGCTCGCGCGCTGGCTATCGCAAGTGGCTCGTTTCTTCACGGGCATAGAAATTCATCCCGGAGCGCAGATTGGGCGCCGTCTCTTCATCGATCACGGATTCGGCGTGGTGATTGGGGAGACCGCCATCGTTGGCGACGACGTGTTGCTCTACCAGGGAGTCACGCTTGGGGGCACAGGAAAAGAGCAAGGGAAGCGACATCCCACTCTTCTCGATCACGTCGTAGTCGGAGGTGGCGCAAAGATTCTCGGCAACATTACCATTGGCCGCAACTGCCGCATCGGCGCGGGGTCTGTGGTTCTGCGCGATGTTCCCGACGATTCGACCGTCGTTGGCGTCCCCGGCCACGTTATCTTTCGAGGAGGAAAGCGCGTCGTTATCACCGACCCGAAACAGATCAACGATCCTCTGAGTGAAGCCCTGGCAGCGGTTGCGACTGAAGTAAAAAAATTATCGGAACGGTTGAGCCATCTCGAAGGCGCCGGCGCGGAACCCGTTTCAGAGTCGATGCAAAGAATTATGGAAGATGTCGACTATCAAATCTGACTCCTTCTCAGAGCCCATTCGACCCTAAAGCCTCACCCACCCCCAAAGCTTGTCATCCTGCCGTGAAGCGAATGCCCTGCGCAACCAGTGCGAATAAAATCGCATCTTCAAGTTCGTCAAAACGCTAAATTGAGATCACAAATCTCGGCATGCATTCAGTCTGGTATCGCCGTTTCCATCCTGCCTCAGTATGATGGTTTGTTCCGGTCGAACTTCCTCAAATGAAATACGGCTTCGTCATCGACAACCGCAAGTGCATCGGATGCCACGCCTGTACTGTTGCCTGCAAGACTGAAAACCATGTGCCGGTTGGCGTGAACCGGACGTGGGTGAAATACGTCGAGAAGGGCCTGTACCCCAACACGCGTCGAGTCTTTCAGGTCACGCGCTGCAATCATTGCGAGAAGCCTCCCTGCGTAACCATTTGTCCCGTGACCGCGATGTACCAGCGCAAAGATGGCATCGTCGATTTCGATTCCAGTCGCTGTATCGGATGCAAAGCGTGCATGCAGGCGTGCCCATACGATTCGATTTACATCGATCCTGAAGATCACACGGCGGCGAAATGTCATTACTGCGCGCATCGTACCGAAGTCGGACTCGAGCCTGCCTGCGTGATCGTCTGCCCGGAGCACGCCATCATTGCGGGGGAC
>JAYVCW010000453.1:0-4232 GCA_043749775.1 Acidobacteriaceae bacterium
AACATGGGCAGGACATCCAAAAATTGATCGGTGCTTTCGACCGCTGGAAAGACAATCACTTCCCGAACAAGGTTGATGCGGCGCGTTTTGGTGAGAAAAGAAAACGGAAAACGAGTGGCCAGTCCGAAGTTCTTCTCTGTGTAACGTCCGCGCTTGGGAAAACTCATCTCCAGATCAGCGCGAAGCTCCTGTGCCGGAGCGATAAACGGAAAATACACGGACTCGCGCAGAATCGGCCGCTCTGCCTCTTCGCGAACGCGCCGGAGGCGACGATCGGGCAAGCGAAACCACTGGTCTTTCGCTTCGCGTCCTTTAGGAAATCCGAGGGTATAGGTCTCCCAGCGCCAGTGATCTTTCGATGATTTCCGTTTTGCTGGGACGACCCGTATCGAGAACGAAGGAAGCCACGAACTGGTGTTCCGCAAGAGAATCCGCGCCAGCATCGGCCGCGCGGCGAATACGTGTTCCGGCAAATGGACGTCCAGCGAAAGACTTTTTAAGACCCACGCCGATGCAAGCCCTGAGACGAGCACGGCAGAAAGCAGCGTAGCTACCACAACATAAAGCAGATTGTTGCCGGTGTTGATCGCGGCGATGCCGATGACCACGCTGATCAGGATATATATGAGCCCAGCCCGGGTTACGTCGTAATCCATGGCCTCTCGCACGCTGTGCGCAACGACGCGGCGGACCAGGTAAGGAACGGTGGTGAGCCCAACGAAGATTGCGAGCAGCAAAGCAATCGATGCCAGACAGACTGTCCCCCAAACGCTCCCGGCCTCACGAGTGACCGTAGAAAACAGAGCCGCTCCGAAAGCCAGAACCAGCCCAAAGATCGCCAAGAGGAATCGCACCCAAACCTGTGACATGCTAAACCACGGAAACCGGGCGGCGATCGACGAGTTAGACCGATTGACTGGCGGGATCAATAGTTCTCCGGGAGCAAGTGCTCTCTCAGCATATGACGGGGCGGAGTTGAGGGGAAGTGACCGAAGAAACCTCTGCCGAGCGCGCCTTGGTCTCATTTAGGATTTCGCGCTACGGTACCTGCTGCAGCAGTTCCCCCGGCGGCAAAAGCCCGGCTTCTGAAGAACAATTCGCAAGCCGACGTCATATAGATGCCAAATGTTCGGAAGGTTCAACGAGGAGATCGAGCGAGCATGGCTCTCCATGCGCCGCTTTAGTTCGGGTGATGAAGAAAGATGCGAGGCAAGAACCTTGACGGCAACGACGCGATCAAGCCGCGTGTCGTTGGCGCGATAGATTTCGCCCATTCCGCCCGCCCCGAGCGGAGACTGAATTTCGTATGGGCCTAGCTTTGTGCGAGAGGTCAAAGGTATCGGTCGGCCTCTTGAATTCGTTGCCGGTCTTCGTCGCTGAGCTCTGCGATAAGCCACTTGGGAATTTCCCATCCGTTCTGGAGGGCCGCTTCGAATAGCTCCCGGTCGAGTGGTAGCGCTTCGAGTTGGAGCACGTAAGTTGTGGGGCGCCGTCTGGCGGCGTTGGCTGGAGCGATTGCGCGGATCGCGTGCCGCGCGATGAGACCGACGCGGGCACTTTGTTTTGTGCCGGCTTTGCAGCCGTGTAGTGTGATTTGCACGGCGCGGGGGCTGAGTTTTGTGTACGAGGCGATGCAAGCGATTGAGGGGTAAAGGTAATGCTCCCCTCCGATCTCGATCATGGCCATCAGGACCGTGAGCTCGGTGGAGGTGAGTTTTTTCCAATACAACTTCTTTCTCGCTGGCGTCGGACATGATTGTGGAGCGTGCTGGGGGGTCACTGAGTTGGCTCCTTTCACTGTTCTCGCTTTTTTAAATCTGCGCGGAGGGGCTGGAGTTCTTGCTGGAGCTCCTGCCCCTTTCTCGTTGGGGTTAGAGTCTCCGCATCCGGCGCCGTTTGCAATGCCGTTGCTTCTTCCCGCTTCGTTGTCTCCCTGAATTTGTTCCTGCACCCGTACGGCCTGTCGCGGCAAGGGCCTTTCGCGTTAACCTCTTCCGAGGCGATTCTCAGGCGCTCTCTGCCAGTGCTGTGCCCGCTTCTTCGCGTCGACGAGTCCAATTTCGATTATAGACGGAACGAACGAGAGCGATTGAACTTCCTAGCCCCCCGCTATCTATGAAGGTCAGGCGGAGAGCTTGCGTCTTTCGACGGCGACTGGCGGCGATACCGCCTCCACAACATGAATGCGACGATCACTGCAACGATAGCTGCGGCCACATTCACGCGCTGCATCACATGCAGCAGGGTGCGCCAGTGCGCGCCGAAAATGTAGCCTGCGCTCGCGATGACCGTAACCCACGCGGCGGCCCCCAGAAAGTTGAAAAGGGTGAAGACTTGCCAGGGCATGCGCAAAACTCCGGCGAGAGGTCCGGCGAAGACGCGCATGCCGAAGATGAAGCGCGAAAGGAAGACCGCGACAGCTCCGTAACGCGCAAAGATTTTTTCACCGCGGTCGATTGCTCGTTTCGAAATTCTAAATTTTTCATAGTGATCGAGCAGCGCGCGGCCACCGTAGTGGCCAAGAGCGTAGCCTGCCTCACCGCCGAAAGTTGAGGCACAGGTAGCGATCAGAATGATCCACCCGATATTAAGACGATGTTCCGAATAGGCGAGAAAGCTGGCCAGGAGCAGCGTGATTTCCCCGGGAACGGGAAGGCCAGCACTTTCGAGAATCAGCGCTAAAGCCACTGCCCAGTATCCGTAGGTGGAGATGAAATTTCGCAGCGGCTCGAGAGCGAGGTGCATGGAGGTGTGAGTTCAGCCTACAGCATTGCGGGCGGTGGGAGCAGTAATCGGAAGAGCAGCGACGCTGCCGGGACCCGACTCGCCGAGCCACGGCTCGATCTTCAAACCAGGCGATTACTGGTCGGTCAGAAACTTTATCAGCGCTTGGTTGAACTCGTCGGGAGTTTCTTCGTAGGGTAGATGGCCTACCCATTTAAATATGACGAGTTGGGCATCACAAAAATTATCTCGCAGTTTCTTGGCTGATTTTAAATTCACGACCCGGTCTTTCGTTCCCCACATCACGAGGGTTCGATAGTATCGCGTGGCGGGCAACGCTTTTTCGAGCACGGCAAGGTCTCGCGTCCAATGCTTTACAACGCGTGATGCGTGGAGAATCGCGTTATTTTTCAGGATCGGAATGCGATAGCCCTCAAGAGAATCGGGGGGAACTTTTTTAGGGTCGCCAAACATACGCCTGAGCCATAGGTGATCCAGCGGGCGCCAGCGCGCAATCGTATTTCGAAACAGAAATGAGCCCACTGTACTGCCGACGAACGGGGCAAGGCGTTTTCCGTGCGGCGACCAGGGGTTGACCGGGCCCGCCAGAATCATGCGTCGCACTTTTGGCTTGGCACGCGCCGCGGATAGCGATGCTGCAACGATCGCAATCGCTCCGCCGTAGGAGCTACCGAAGATGTCGAACTCTCCAATGCCCAGAGCATCAGCGAATTGCAGGATTCGTTCGGAGGTCGCTGCCAGACTGCAATCCATTCCCTCACTCGAACGCGACAGGCCAAAGCCCAGGTTATCGACGGCATAGATGGTCGCGCAGGCAGCGAGCGCGGGCATGACAAAGCGAAACGAGAATGAATAGCCTAGTAGGCCGTGAATCAGAATCAATGCAGGCCCTGATCCAGCCTTAAGGTAGCGCATACGGCCATCGGGTAGATCGACCCAACACTCTTCAAGGGAGGAGGTCAGGATGGGGTGACCCCGGGTGCGAGAACCGCAGGCGCTACAGCATTCGCCTTCTTGCGCTTTTTTCCGAGAAGTTTTTTGAGCACTTTAATTCCCTTGTCGACGTGCTTTTCCTCCAACAGAAAAGGCGGAAGGAAACGAAGAACGGTATCTTGAGTCACGTTGAACAGGATGCCCTCGGCCAAGGCCTGCTCGACAATCGGTCGGGCTGGTGCTTCGAGAACTAAACCTTGAATGAATCCACGGCCGCGGACTTCACGTGCGGTGCCGTAGTTTCCGACAAGCGATTGGAGCTGCTGCCCGAGATAAGCTCCAACTTTAGAGACACGTTCCAGCAAGTGCTCTTCTTCAACGATCGCCAGATACTCGAGTGCTACCCGGCAGGCGAGCGGACCTCCGCCAAAAGTTGTGCCGTGCTGGCCGGGAGAGATTGAGGCGGCGAAACTTTCTTTCGCAAGAAACGCGCCGAGCGGAACACCGGCGGCAATGGGCTTAGCGATGGCGACGATATCGGGCATGACGCCGAA
>JAYVCW010000454.1:0-5345 GCA_043749775.1 Acidobacteriaceae bacterium
ATCTCGCCTTCGGGCGCGATCAATCCGATCTGTTGCAACCGGTCGATGACGTTATTTTCCGCTTGACGCTCCCAATCACGTTTCGCCTCGATGGGAGTCGCGTCCTGCGCCTTCTGACTTTGATCTTGAATGGATTGTGGCGAGTCAATCGTGATCTCGGTGAATTCCGAATTCCGATTCAAGTCTTTCAGGTTATATCCCCATAGCCGGGTCTGCGCCTTGTAATGCAGCGACTGCCCCATGCGATATTTCAAGTCTGACTCCTCCGAATAAATCTGCGAGGGGAGCCACATGCCCGGCCGCAAATTCTGCCGCCAGCTATCGAAGTGCAGGTAATAACTTCCGCGCGGATGTGGCGAGTAGGTTCCGTTAAAGCGGACGATGTTATAGTCCTGGTCTTCAATCCAAACGCGCCCGAGGAAGCGCCCCCTGCCCGCGTTTTTTTTCGGAGCGACGTCGAGCACAATGCAACGCACTTCGCCCAAAAATTCACGACGCACAAATGAAAAATTATAGAATTTTCGCTGGAAATCCTGGTCAAGGATGACCATCTGCGCAAATCCGAGGGGGAGGAACTTCATCGAGTAAGCGTCGTTAATTTTATTCATCATGCGCTTACGTAGACTGTCGTTTGACGGCTGGTTGAAGGCTCTGTCTCCGGTGCCGTTCACCATGTCCAGCTTTCCTATGAAATACACATCGCTGGCCGGAACAGCAGCATCGATTTCCCGGTCCATGTGCAGGTTCTGCAAATACGTTTCGACGATCGGATGGAGTTTCTTCATCTGCGCCATGAAAAAGTGCTCGCGCTCGATCGCTTTGTCAACAACCGCTTCGAAGCTGTTGGCGGCATTCATGGATTGCTGGGTTGAACCGTCCCTTGGCGCAGGTTGAGGTTGCGGAGCAGACTGCGCCGGAGCAGGATTCGGGCTGGGCGTGGGCGCTGTCTGCACTCCAGGATTCGCTGTCGGCGTTGGCGCAGTTTGAACGGCCGGGTTCTGGTTCGCGGGTGCCGTAGAGTCGCTGTTGGGCGCCGCGGTTTGACCTGCTGGCGCAGGTTGCGATTCGGTTTGCTGCGGCGGAGCGTCTGCGGTCGGCGGGGTCGACGCAGTCGTCGATGCAGTCTGGGAGAATACCGACGTGGCGCAAACGACCAAGCTGAAAAGCAATACGGAACGAGGGAGAAACATCTTCATTTGTTTCATTGAACCTGCTAATTCTCGAATGCGCTATAGAGTAGCGCTGAACCATTAACTTTGCCTATGCTAAACATCCGGGGCCAAGCATTACGATGCAAGCTGGAAGGTAATATGTAGCACCGCCTCAAAATCGGACGGCTGCCCATCTTTGAGTGCCGGCTTGAACTGAATCTTCTGCGCCGCCTGAACTGCTGACTCATCTAGCCCGTGGCCAAGACCACGTACAACCTTAACTACATGAATCTGACCCGTCGCCGAAAACACGACGTCGAGCAACACTTCTCCTTCGATTTTGAGCTTGCGGCCTTCTTCGGTGTACCTCGGCTGCGGTTTGAAGGTGATTTGCGCCGGCAGAGTCTTCGCAACGGGTTCTGGAGCTTTAGTTTTTGGTCCGGAAGAAGCCACGACGCCGGCATCTCCGAAACCGCCCTGTTTTACGCCGTCCCGAGATCCAGAAATCTTGCCGTTGCTATCGCCCGTCGCGACGCCGCTGCCAAAGCCGGTGCTCGCTACGACTCCCTTAGCGCCGTGAGATCCGCCGGTACCGTTTCCGTATCCGGGCCCCGCGGGCATATCGAATGATCCCGCTTGCGCAATGGTGACCGGCCTCCCATGAGGGTCCGAGGCCGGAACGCCATTCGGGTCGCCGAAGCCACCGGTCTGAACCTTAGTCGGGGCCGCCGCCATGGTCGGCGTAGCGGAACTTCCGGTCGAAAACACGTTAGTCTTTACCGGAGCGCGAGGAATGAAAGCCTTCGCATCCGGTAAGACCTCTTTCTTCGCGTCTAGCTTCACTTTTGGCGCCTGCTCCTCGGGAAGGGGAGGCTTCTTCTGAACCAGCTCCGTCGGCACCCGGATCGCCTCCGGACGGGGCGTCACGGGCTCGCTAACGGTCGGTTCCGGCTCACGAAAATGTTTGATGGGCGCTGGAGTTTGCGGAACCGGAGGCGGGGTACTGACCAGGCTGATGAAGTGGTAGTCGTGTGCGGGCGGAACGAGGACTTCTGGGTGAGTAATCGCGAAAATAATAATTGCAGCCGCTAAAACGCCCTGCACGCCATAACTAAAAGCAAAACGTCCCCACCGTGTACCGGGTTCCGGAAGCAAGCCAAGGGTCATGGCAGTTTGCGAATTCATAAATTCCTTAGAATTCAGTTAAAACAGCAGCGAACTGGAGAAGTCTCGCTGCAATATGATTTTAAATATTATTTCAGTTGGATGCACCCTTCCCGCTCCCAAAACGACGGAAACGGAGGTATCTCAACATGGAATCTGCACGCCAAAGGCCTATTCTGAGGCGTCGAGTGGTCTACAAGTGGTTGATACTTAATGGATTTAGGGACTAAGCTTTGGTTCTTAATTCCCACATAAACACGCTCTGCAAGTTTTTTCCTATTTCGGAAAGCGCTAAATTTATCTTGGGCAACATCTTGCAGACTAACTCTCGTTCGCCTCGTCCTCTTCAATCTTGATGCGAAGCGACTTTAGGAACTTCAGATCCTGATCGCTGATTTTTAACTCGGCATTCGTACTCAGGGTCGACACCAGGGAGGTCTTGTCGGTCGTTTGCTCGCCCTGCTTGCTAACCCCGATCGTTGCTTCCAGCACCAGAAAAATGTCGTAGCCACCTTCCTTGATGCGAGACACGACTTCGGCAATTTGCTCAGAGTCGGACAGCGATTCGTTGATCGCTTCGCCTAATTCCTTCATTAATTGTTTGAGTTGCTGATCCACGAATCCCCCTGGGTCTTGGACGCCGTTGATCGGGGGCATCACAGGAATTAGTGACGACGCCCGAGGTCCATTGTACGCCCGGCCACTGCTAAAATCGATTTGATGCTGGTGGAGCGCTGGTCGACGAAAATCCGGACGTTTTTTCGTGCCGCCGTGGTCACGATCGAGAGCAGCCGGACCGGGCGCGCCTTATTGGCTGGAGTGTTCGCGGCTTCTCGCTCCATCGGGGGCGTCTTTCACCAGCTCTGGCTGGAGGTGACTGGCTTCACATTTCTCGCGATGGCCGCGGTCGGTGCTATGGCAGGCATCCGCGAATTCGGAAAGTATCAGTCCGGGCATTCCGGGGGCCCCGGGCGCCTACTGTTGGCGATTTGTTTTACGGCATCTTTTGCGTGGTTCGGTGTCACGTCGTTTTGGCGCGTGAAGCGCAAGGCGAAGAACTGATGGATCCATCCCAGTCGGCGAGCCGCGCAGTTTCACCTGAAGGTCACGCCAAGTCTGAGAGTTCGCCGTCGCGCATTCCCGCACGGATTCCAGTCCAAGCGCTTTACTCTGCTGCCGATCTTGGCGATTGGGATTACGATCGCGATCTCGGATATCCCGGCCAATTCCCCTATACCCGGGGCGTTCAGGCCACGATGTATCGCGGCCGCCTCTGGACCATGCGTCAGTATGCGGGAATGGGAGACGCGGAGGAATCCAATAAGCGCTACAAATATTTACTCGCGCATGGAACGACAGGCCTCTCCGTCGCGTTTGATCTACCCACCCAGATTGGCCTCGACTCCGACCACGTGCTCGCGATGGGTGAAGTGGGCAAAGTTGGCGTCGCTATCGATTCGATCGAAGACATGGAGCGTCTTTTTCACGGCATCGACCTAACGGAAATTTCCACCTCGATGACGATCAATGCCACGGCGGCGATTCTGCTGGCGTTGTATGTGGCGGTTGCAAAACGGCAAAAGATGGACATCCGCAAGCTTTCAGGCACAGTGCAGAACGATGTGCTCAAAGAATACATAGCGCGGGGAACTTATATTTATCCGCCGCAGCAGGCGATGCGCATCGTTACCGACATCTTTGCCTGGACGAATGACCATGTGCCCGACTGGAACACAATTTCGATTTCGGGCTACCACATGCGCGAGGCGGGATCGACGGCGGTTCAGGAAGTTGCGTTCACCTTGGGTAACGGCATCGCGTATGTGGAGGCTGCGATTCGGACCGGGCTGGATATCGACAAGTTTGCTCCGAGGCTGTCATTTTTCTTCAATGCCCACAATAATTTTTTGGAAGAAGTTTCGAAGTTCCGCGCCGCGCGCCGTATGTGGGCTAAGATCATGCGCGACAAATTCGCGGCAAAGAACCCGAAATCGTGGATGCTACGCTTTCATACCCAGACGGCTGGATCGACACTCACCGCTCAGCAACCGGAAAACAATATCGTCCGCACCGCAATTCAGGCGATGGCGGCGGTGCTTGGCGGAACCCAATCGCTGCATACGAATTCTTTCGACGAGGCTTTGGCGTTGCCAACTGAAGCCTCGGCCCGTATCGCGCTGCGCACGCAGCAGGTGATCGCGTTTGAGTCGGGAGTTCCAAACACGGTCGACCCTTTCGCTGGCTCTTACTTCGTCGAATCACTGACCAACGAGATCGAGAAAAAGTCATTTGCGTATCTCGAAAAAATCGAAGCTATGGGCGGCATGCTGCAGGCGATCGAACGGGGATACGTACAACAGGAGATCCAGAACGCGGCTTACGAATACCAGCAGGCGGTGGATCGCGAAGAGGCGATCGTGGTGGGCGTCAATCGATTTCAGCTTGAGCAAGAGCAGGCGATTCCCATTCAGCAGATTGATGCGGAGCTCGAGTCGAAGCAGGTTGAGAGAGTGAAGGCCTTGCGCGCAAAAAGGAATGACCGCGTTTGGCAATCTGCGATTCGTTCCGTCGAAGAGGCGGCACGCTCACGAGAAAATCTTATGCCGCGCATTCTGGCCGCGGTTGAAGCGAGCGCAACTGTCGGCGAGATTTCCGACGCGATGCGAAAAGTTTACGGGGAATATCGCGAGACAGTTGTGATTTAGAGCTCGAATTTGAGCATCAATCGACCGTCTTGTATTCGCATGCCGTTCTGCACGCATGGCAATAAAACAATCCATCGAAACACATGCGCACATCAAGCTGTGCCTGGCAATAAACGCAGAACTTCTCGCAAGCGCAATCTTTCTCGGAGCGTTCGCATTGAGCGCAGACGGTACGACTGGTAGTGGCTTTAGCGGACATAGTTGCAGTCTAACCAGCTTGGGGCGGCGACGAAATGTAACGGAAGTCATGAAGCAGGCGGTAAACAATGGCCCTAACATATGGCCCTAACATGACGATGATCATCCTGAAGCGCAGCGAACGCTT
>JAYVCW010000455.1:0-3808 GCA_043749775.1 Acidobacteriaceae bacterium
CGGTGACGTCACGGCTTTGAGGACTTTCCTGGAGAAGCTCGAGAGCGGGAAGATTCACTCGGCGCTTCACGGTGAGCATCGGTCTATCGGTCGATAGGCCGGGCCTGAAAAAGTCGGCGGAGCGTCACTCAGAACATCAACGAGCGCCTCTCAGTTTTCAGACAAAATGCCCCGTCGCGTTAAGAGCGGAGATGGTGGTCTTTGGCATGCTTACCGACGCGGATGGGCGACTTCACGGAAGCATCTACCTGTTGTTGGTGGGTGGAGAGACGTAGGCACGCTGCTTAAGTGCTACACGCAAGCTGATTCAGACACGATGCTCGCGGTAATGGAGTCACCGAAGAAGATCAGCGAGAAGGCAGTTTCAAGTTAAGACTGGATCGAGAGTATTGAATGGCCTGTTTATCCAGTTTTTGTGGACATTCACAGACATTCTTCTAATACTTGTCGCGTGATAGCACTCGCCTTCTGGATTTCCGTCGCGGTAATCTCTGGAGCGCCTAGTTGGTCGGCGAACAAATCGCTGCCAATGGTGAGAGGGTTGCGGCTGACCAGCTACGAAACGATCGGCGGCCAATCAGATACGGTCAACACCTCAGTCGCGTTAACCAGCGACACGACCATCTATGAGGACTCGACCGTTGATACTGCAACTGTGATGCTGCGCGGGTCGCCTTCGCCAGTTTACCCCGCGCATCTCAGATCGGCTGGAATCGGAGGATCCGTCGTTCTGCGCTTTGTTGTGGATGAAAAAGGACTACCGGATGCAAATCATGTTGTGTTAGTCGCAAGTCCGGACCCGAACTTTACGTCCGCTGTGTATAGATCGCTCTACTACGCGAGGTTCAAACCTGCGATCCTACGAGGACAACCTGTTAGGCAGTGGGTGATGATGCGATTTGATTTCAAAGTTGACTCTCGGTGAATTCCAGCACAAAAGTCGCCCAACGGACCAAGAAACGAGTCACTGTTTGGCGGGCAGCAAAAAGCCCCATCGCATAAACAGCGACAGGGCTTTCAGTTAATTCATCGGGGCGCCCGGATTTGAACCGGGGACCTCCTGCTCCCAAAGCAGGCGTCCCACATACCATATAACGACAATCTGACGGACTTAGAGGGAAAGTCTAGTATCGGTGCCGGACTTTTCCGTTATCAATGCCGTTCAATGTCGTACAAAACGGGTAAAGAAACGGGTAAAGAACCTTGCCCAATTCTTGTCCTGACCCCCATTGCGCCTAAACTTCAGGCAACGCCATGCCCGAGCTGTTTGGTTGTATCAGAGCCGCCGAGCGTTTCTCAGAAGTCAGTGCGCTTGGGGGCCGCTCGTCGGCCGGTCATAGTCTTTGGGTCCAGTGTTCAGCGTGACCATCAGGAAGTTCCCTTGTTTTGTGATTCCGAAGATCTTCGGCAACGTATGCGTATGTGTCTTGTATTCGTTCGCTGTTGCTTCGAGGTTCAGGAGTCGGGCCGAGGTTGTGCTTTGAACGGCGTCGAGCGTGCTTTTCACAGTAACTTGGTTTACGCTCACGTCCGCCTGCAGTACAGCGATTGCATTCTCGAGTGCACTGATCTTGAGATAGTTCCCCTTCTCGTCCTCCGCGAGGGCTCCCTTAAGTCGCGTGTTTTCTTTCTCGGCGGCGTCTAGACGTTTGGTGAGTTCGTTGACCTTTCCTTCGAGCTGACAAAAGGCGTCGCAATCGCTGGGTTGCTTCGCGACAATCCCGCCCTTGATAGTGACCTTGCCCGACTGACCTTGTGCCATTGAAGGCGCGACGGCAACTACCGCCAGAACTGCTGCGAATCTGAGAATGCTGCGCATTTACGACTCCTGTGATGATGGCCGAAGGTCTGTAGTACAGCGGCCAAACAAATTCCGGTCAGTTGTTGAGGGTGCTACCACCGATGACTCCAGCGTATGCAACTTCGCGCTCCAGACCCTCGCGAGTGACCACCTCTTCGATCGCCGGAGCAACGTACGCTTTGGTGTTTTCCGATTCCTCGTCCGTTGCGTGCTGTGTATCGCGTTCCATCGTGACCTCCTATCCAGGTTGTAGACAGCTCCCACACCTATCGATGTTAGGCAAAGCGGCATTCTACATCCAGGAACTTCACGCGTCAAACCGCAACGAGTGATTGCGCCTCCATCAAGAAGTAGCATTTTCGACGCAACAAATCGTTGCACGGGGTACGGAATGGCTTTGAACTCCATCCTGTCGTGGCCATTCGGCGAGTCTTGGATTCTCATTAGGTCGTCGCGAGGGCAATCTTGAAGTTGATGCTTTAAGCGTCACGCTTTCCAGGACTGTTCGGGTCCCACTCAAGCCAAAACCGGGCTTGAATGGGCGACGCGTCCTCCGGGCTTTTAGCATTCAACCAGGAAAGAATTGGTCGCCGGCTACCGGCGACCTTTGCATAGCGTCAGATCCCAGCTAACAGTGTTGGTGTATCCAGCCTGAGTCGTGGGCAGGGACATGCTGCCGTGGAGCACTCCAGGCTGCTTAGGGTCTTCTTGAACCGTGAACGACCCAAAGCTAGCCGAATAAGTGCCCGTAATATTCGTGTCGGGCCCGGGCTTGGACGCGGGTGGGCAACCGGAGGCGGACCGATGCACCAGATCCACGCTCGGGACAGTGGCCGTCGTCCTCCCGCTGATCGTATATTTTTTGTCTCCCTCAGGAGAGATTTCAAAGACCGCGTCTCCTCCGCCGACAGCGGTGTAGGTTTCATCTGCAGTGACGGTGCAACCTTGCCCGCGGGAAATGGTTAGAGTCTTCGCGTTGGCATTGGTGATGAAAGTCCCGCCGGACGCACCGGTCCAGCCTGCTCCGCCATTTGGACTACCAGTCAAACGGACCTCGTCCCGTGTGGTTCCGTCTCTCGCGTCGGTATTGCTCCAGCCTCCGCCATTCGAGTTATTGACCGAATGCGAGCTCCTCGTATAGGTGATGGTCCCGGCCCAACCGCCGTCACACGATTCCCAGTCTTTCACTGGGATCAAGAGCTTCTTTGACATATGGATGTCGCTGCGGAGAAGCATTTCGACGGGGCCTCCAACAAAGATCCCGACTGGGCCTCCCAGACCGTTGCCGATGGCATCAATCAGGTCCTGGGACATGGTGACGGGTTTGGCCGAGCAGGTGAAGCGAACCTCCGCCTGCTTCATCAAGGGCACGGGGCTACTGAGCTTCTCTCGCTGCTTCACACCCTCGATATCAATTGTGGTCTGACCCTGCTCGTTCGTGATGGGGGCGGTGGCGTTGCTGGTGGGACCCATCGCGTCTTGTATACGGGGAGTGCCATCCGGGGACACAAATTGGACAATGGGATAGGTAATAGCGTTGTTGCTGACGCTGGTGCCGCCGCTTGTCAGGAGCCATTGCGTCTTCACTCCTGACACCGGACCATCGTTGGGCAGACTGATATCAAAGTTGGCGCCGTTGAGCGCGATGCGGGCACAATTCATGGCTTGCCACTTCCCGATATTTTCGCGCACCGTGGCGGTCAGCGTGCGTCTTTCTTCGTTCTTATAGATTTCCGGTGTCCGCACCAGGGGTGGTTCGCCACTCATGGTGATATCCGTTTCCATACATGCGTAGTAAGCGATGAGCTTGATGACGGCGAGTATGGCATTGATTCTCGACGCCGCTTTGCCGTACTTCTCCGCGCCTTTCATTTCTTGCTCGCCCATGTACTCGAGCATCTTGTCGAAGCCCTTCATATAGGAATATGCAGTGATGTCCAGAATCTGGGCTTCCAGCTCCTTCAAACTGCAGGGCAGTTGTGAACCACCGCCTCCTTCTTGTACGAG
>JAYVCW010000456.1:0-4333 GCA_043749775.1 Acidobacteriaceae bacterium
GTATCCGCTGTGCTGCGCGCAAGCGAACCGAAATAGGAAAGGGTAAAAGTCAAACCCGGTAGTATCACGAATACCAGCCGGATGCCTCAATGAGTAGAAAGGCGCTGTCCCCCTGTCTCACAAGTGAGTCAAGAGACAGGACGTCTTTAAGACGATGAGCACGGCTGTCGGAGTTTCTGGATGGGCCAAAGCCCTTCCCCACCGTGGCGGAAGGGCCCTAGAACCATTCAGAAAGTTCCTATTGTTGTGATGTTTGAATAGGCGGAGTACCCGCTTGGGCCATGCGCTCGGACGCGATACCTGAACGTGTGGCGCAACCTAAACGATACGCCGTTGAAATAGCTGGTCGTGTTGGCGCCCGTAGTTGCTATCTGAGCGAAATTCGTGCACGTTGAACCCGTGCAGCGCTCAATGCGAAAGCTATCTTCATTCGAAGAATTGTCAGTCCACTTTAGCACGACGGCTTCCACATCTCCTCGTAGAATGATGTGCGAACTGAGATTACTTGGAGCCGGTTCGGCCCCAGAAAGGGCAGCGGGAGTGTTCCACTGGGGACCGGAAGAGGCAATCGGAGAAATTTTGGGGAAGTGTCGTAGAGCCGGTCGCCCGAACATGAGTTGTCTGATAGAAAACGCGGACGCGGACGAAACTTTCACCGGACTCGTTCGATTTACATTGCTGCCCGCTGCAGCCTGCTGGCAGCTGCCATTCGAGCCGCATGGAATCAGCAAAAAAGCATGCTCGTTGCCACTCGAATCTAATCCTATGCCAGCAATTTCTCCGCGATCATTGATTGTTTCCGGAGTGGTTAGGTAGAGAGTGGAACTTGCGGGAATCAGCGTGTTGAGGTCCACCATCGGGCCACCATCCTGCCACAGAAAAGCGCGAGGCTCGCTGAAGTCAGCATTACTTGAAAAACCGGCGATCTGGCCCTTCGCATTTATAGAAAACGCGAAGCTAAACGGATCATTCCCGATTGTACCGAGATCTACAATGTTGCCATTTTTCCAGAGTGCTGCATGGAACATTTGGTCATCGGGATAAGCCGCCCAGCCGGCTGCATCCCCAACCTCGTTAATTTCACTCACGCTACCATTGCCGCCTCCAAACGTGCCCAGGTCCGTGAGCTTTCCGCGGTCCCACAAAAATGGATGCTGTCCCTGATCTCCGGGCAGAGTTGAGAGGCCGACAACTTGTCCTCGATTGTTGAGATCGGTCGCGAAAGTGCAAGTCCCTCCAAAGCTGCCGAGATTTTCCATTTTGTCCTTCTGCCACAGGAAAGCACCGGTGCTCAGAGGCAAACCCAAATTGTTCGCGCAATATGGACTGGGGTCAGAGCTTATATACGATTCTCCGACAATTTGCCCGCGCTCATTTAACAGCGTCGCCTCTGCGTCGGTACCACCCAAAGTGCCGAGGTCGCGCATTTTGCCGTTCTGCCAAAGGATCGCGCGAGTCTGGTAACCAAGGCCGGTCATGGAAAATGGGTCGGTAACTCCATTGAGCGATACTCCGACGACTTGTCCACGGTTGTTCACCGCGTTGGCGGCACTTTCGTGCCCGCCTTTCAGCGTTCCCAGGTTCATGATCTTTCCCTGGTTCCACAGCACTGCCCGCAACTCGGGGAAGCCGGGGATGAGAGGATCGATCTGGCCATTTTCCGAGAGACCAGCAATCAGTCCGTTTGGACTAATCCAGTTCGCGCCGCTGCTCGCTCCGTCGGACAGCCCGCCTAAGTCGGTCACGTGAGTATCATCGGCTTTGAACGCGTGAGACACGAAACAATCCTGATTGAAGCAGAAGTTCGGATAAGGATCGGGCTCGGCAGTATCGGCTGAGCCCGCAACTGTCCCCCGATTATTCAGGACCGGAGCATAGGCGTCAGGAATGTTGACATAGCTGGCCGGACCACCGAAGGTTCCAAAGTCGATCAGTTGATAGCGAGTCAGTTCTTTATTTGACAACTGTGAAGTTGATTCCTGTGCGGAAAGCGAAAGACACATCGCTGACGCAACAAGAAGTACTAATACGATAAAAGATGCACTTGTGCATTTCATAAGTTCTCCTGTTCTTTCCTTGACGTGTACGAGCAGTTTTTATTTCGTAAAATGTACGACCAGTTTTTGTACCTACCGACGGCGTGGTCCCCAATCTGGCGCGTTATCTTTCTCAGGACTAAATGTGACCTGAACAACATCGCCGCCATCGGGGTCCATTACGAAAAGATCGGCATGAGGCAGACCGTCTGGTCCAATCGTGGTTTGAGCGTCGCGATGAGCGAAAACAATTTGCTGGCCATCGGGTGACCATCGTGGATGAAAAGTCCCAATGGTAAGTCCGCTTACCGGCGCATAATGTGTGATTTGAACCAGGTGAGTGCCATCCGGATGAATTGTGTAAATCTGCTGGGGGGTTACGTCATCCGCTGGCTCCGCGGGCGATTGGAAAACTATTCGTTCACCATCGGGAGACCAGTCAGGATTTCCACTGTCCAATCCAGCCGGGCTGATCTGGTGGCGATAAGAACCATCGCGGCGCATTACCCATAGTGAAAATAATCCCGTGAGGTCTTGGTGCTGGAATAAAATTTTGCGACCGTCCGGTGACCAGCGGGGCTCAAAGTCTGAGGTGCAGGCAGGGCCACTTTTCAACTGCTCGGGATGGGAGCCGTCAATTCGCATCCTGTATATGCCACCGTAGGCAAAACAACCATTTGCGTCGATTGGCCCCAAAGCACGAGGTGCGAGCAGTTCGCGACCGTTCGGCGAGACTGCGGGGTTTCCCTCACCAAGACAATTAGGATTGGTAATGCAGTCGGTTTGAAGCTGTGTGACTGCGCCACCTTCGGTTGCGACTGAGTAAATGCCGTCAGGTCCATTCGCCACAGGCCCCCAAAAGAAAATCGTGTTTGCCCGGGGAGTAAAAACTGGGTCGAAGCCTCCGTTGGGCAGACTGGTTAGGAAGTTGTAGGAACCGCCATGTTCCGGGACTATGGCAATCTGATTGGTTGCGTATGCGCCGTCAACGATGGTGACAGCGCTTACGGCGAAGTCTCCGTTGTCTCGATTGTGTCGTTCACTCGATTGCTGTGCGGGCGAAGCGATGCAGATTGTTCCGACAGCTAGGACGATTGGGATAACCCGGTTCGCTATTTTGTTTTTCACGATGTTTTCCTCTTTCTTTTTCGGAAATGGACGTGTATCTGGCAAACCGGAGCGACTCTAGTGCAACGAAGTACTCGGTCGTCCCACAAGGCGATAGCGTGCTCCGAATCCGTCTCGCAAAGTTCCCACTTTGTTTGGTTGAGATTCACTGCCCTGGTTTATTACAGCCGGAGCTTTCTGCATTGACATGCTTGCCTGCCTTGCGGGCGCTGTGATCAACGAATTGTCTTCACACTCGCCCAAATGTTTTTTGTCGCATGGAATAAGCAGGAAAACGTGCCCGCAAGCATCTATGTTGTCGCAGCCGGCAGGGACGCCGGTTCCAGCAATTTCTCCTCGCTCGTTGATGTTGTAAGCGATCAACGCTTTGAAACCTGAATTGGGCGGCACCAGTGCGTTCAAGTCCACCATGGGTCCGCCGTGCTCCCACAGAAACGCATGTAGCGGGTAGCTACAGTTAGACGAGCTGCCAACGATCTGTCCATGAGAGTTGATAGCACGTGCGTTACTACACGGATCGGTTCCGACCGTGCCCAAGCCTCTTATGACTCCATCTTTCCAGAGGAACGCCTCGAACATTCCGGGCCCGTCCACCTTCGACCTGCCGACGACCGCGCCTGCATCGTTCAGCCAGTTCGCGGTTGCGGTGTCGCCGCCCAACGTGCCGATGTCGGTCATTACTCCGTGCTCCCAAAAGAAAGGATGGGATGTAACGTCGCCAGAGAGATTGGATTGGCCGATCACTTGACCTCTGTTGTTCGCGAGAGAGGCGCCGCCTATGGTGCCGCCGAGTGTCCCGAGGTCCGTCATCTTGCCGTTCTCCCACAGGAAAGGAGCTTGAGTAGGCGATCCAGTGGAAGCATTCGGGATGAAACTTGTGTAAGAGGCACCGACAATGTACCCATTGCGCTGGTTGATGCCGCCTGCGCTCGGTCCCGCATCTGGCCCTCCCAAGGTCCCGATGTCCTGCATAACTCCTTGCTCCCAGAGGAACGTGTGGAGTGGCGTTCCAACAAATGAGTAGGGATCGGGGTCCGTACCGATTGTCGAGAACCCGACTACTTGTCCTCCGTCGTTAACGTAGGATCCAACACTTTCGTATCCCGCGCCCAGAGTTCCGAGATCGATTGGGCGTCTGTCCTTCCACAGCACTGCGTGCGCGGCGGGAA
>JAYVCW010000457.1:0-2013 GCA_043749775.1 Acidobacteriaceae bacterium
CGAGTCAAGCGGCATGCTGCTCGAGACTTCTGGAAGTGGATATGCTCTTGGGCGGTGATGATTCGCAAGCCTTCCGACCTAGGCTATGACGATCAGGGATTCATCCTTCCGCCGTTGGTGATTGAGGATATCGTCCTCGATGTGGAAAAGCCGACCGAAGGCTACCTCTTCGCCCTTCCGGCAAACACGTTACAGGAAAGACGCAGCGCACGGTCGGTTACGGTCGAAGAGCGCGCCGCAAAGGTAGCGGAGATCGTCGCCACGAAGCCGGACGAGCCTTGGCTGATCTGGACAAACCTAAACTCCGAAAGCCAGTTGGCAGCAAAGCTGATACCGGACGCGGCCGAAGTTACCGGCAGTCACTCTCGAGAAGAGAAAGAAGATCGCATGCTTGGCTTCTCCGCGGGAAAGTACCGCGTCATGGTCAGCAAGCCGTCGATCGCAGGCTATGGAATGAACTGGCAGCACTGTCCGAATGTCGTATTCCTTGGACTCTCAGATAGCTACGAGCAGTTCTACCAGGCAATCCGAAGGTGCTGGAGATTCGGCCAACAGAATCCGGTCAACTGCTACATCGTAACCAGTTCGCAAGAGGGAGCGGTGACCGAGAACATCAAGCGGAAAGAAAAAGACGCGGCGAAGATGGCCGAGGAAATGGTGAATAACATGCACGAATTAAACCAGCAGGAAGTCCGCGGCGTTCGCTCCCACGAGAAGCAAATCGTCCTTCACAAGACGGAGCAAGGCGACCGCTGGAAGATGCACCTCGGCGATTCGGTCGAGGTTATGGCGAAGATGCCGAGCGACTCGCTCCACTACGCGATCTATTCCCCGCCGTTTGCCAGTCTCTATACCTACTCGGCCTTGCCGAATGACATGGGAAACTGCCGGGATTACGAAGAGTTCTTTACCCACTTCCGCTATCTGGCCTCACATCTCTTTCGCTGCACCATGCCCGGGCGCTTGATGAGCTTCCACTGCATGAATCTGCCCACGTCCAAAGAAAAACATGGCGTCATAGGGATTCAGGACTTCCGCGGCGATCTGATTCGAGCTTTCCAGTCGTGCGGATTCATTCTGCATTCGGAAGTCGTGATCTGGAAGGATCCTGTCACGGCCATGCAGCGCACGAAAGCGCTAGGCCTTCTCTACAAGCAGATCAGGAAAGACTCCTGCATGTCCCGGCAAGGCATACCGGACTACCTCGTGACGATGCGGAAGGATGGCGAGAATCCAGAGCGCGTAACGCATACTCACGAATCGTTCCCAGTGTCGCTCTGGCAGAACTACGCTTCCCCGGTCTGGATGGACATAAATCCCAGCGACACATTGCAGCGCAGGTCGGCCCGCGAAGAAGAGGACGAGCGCCACATCTGCCCACTGCAGCTAGATGTGATCCGCCGCGCCATACGACTGTGGACGAATCCTGGCGATGAAGTATTCAGCCCATTCGCGGGAATTGGCTCCGAAGGCTACGTGGCAATCCAGGAAGGCCGGCGCTTTCTCGGTATTGAACTGAAGGAATCCTATTTCAAGCAGGCTGTGGCAAATCTGCGAAACGCTCACCGAATGAATAATCCACTCTTCGATCAGGAAGAAGAGGTCGCCGGATGAGACGCGAAATCCTTTACCTTCACGCTGATTCCTTCACGTCCATGTCAGCCTGCGCAAGAGAAGTAACCGCAATACTGGAAGCGACCGAGTGCGATGACGATTTTTGCGCCGAGCATGGAAAGCTGGCGAGTCCCGAACTGAATCGAGGATGTAGGCGCAAAAACGTCGTGATTCGTGCCAATCCTAAGCAGAGAGAAGAGTTGGAATCCGAACTTGAACCAATTCGTCAGCAATGGCGAGTAAAAGTGGAGGACGTTGCGTGATCCCAGCTTCAAAGAAAGCGCGATCCCGTAAATACCTCGTCAAGGAACTGGATTTCTTGGCGAGACAGCGATGCTTCGAGCGCGACGATTGGCGGTGCGTTCGATGTAAAAGCGGGAACAACATCCAGTGGGCGCA
>JAYVCW010000458.1:0-13365 GCA_043749775.1 Acidobacteriaceae bacterium
TTGTAACAGAGTCCACCAACCCGAAGCCTCCCAAACCTAAGTTTGGCTTGCGAGTTTGGATGGAGCGCGTGCTCGAGGAATGCGATCGCGCCGATAAAGGCTTCGACGCCGATGCCGTGCATGATCTTCGCGTGTCTCTTCGCCGCTGCCGCTCGCTTGCCGATGGATTGATCCCGCTGGATCCAGACACTTCATGGAAGCAGATGAAAAAGGCTGGCAAGAAGGTTTTTCAGGCGCTCGGCGACCTGCGCGATATGCAAGTGATGGAAGAGTGGATTAAAAAACTTAGCGGCCCGAATCCTGACAATGATCCGGTCGCAACGAAGTTACTGAGTGAACTCAAATCGCGCGAAGCCGAATGCAAGCAGCTTGCGCGGAAGGATCTCGACCAGTTTGATCGAAAGCAATGGCGCCGGTGGAGTAAGACGCTGCCGCATCGGGCATCAAGAGTTCGACCGGGCAGCCTGGTTTATCTTCATCTCGCGCTCGAAAAATGGACTTCGGCGTATGAACTGCATAAGCGCGTGCTACGAACTCGCTCGACTGTGGGATGGCATGAACTTCGCATCGGCATCAAGCATCTCCGCTACACGGTTGAGAATTTTCTCCCGCAACAACACGCAAAGTGGGGCGACGATCTAAAAGAGCTGCAGGATCTGCTTGGTGAAGTTCACGACTTGGATGTGTTGTGGGCGACCGCCATCGACAGCAAAGTCAACGCATTTGCTGACATTGAAAGTCGAAACAAATGGCGCGAAAGGCTGATGCTGGAGCGAACAAAAAGAATTTCGCGCTACCGCGAAACAATGGTCGGCAAGCAATCGTTATGGCGTGAATGGCGGTCTGAACTTCCGCAGGCAGTTCAGTTGCGTGCGGCCGCCCTGAGTCGGCTGAAGTCCTGGGCAGGCTATGTGGACCCCGATTTTTCGCATTCGCAGCGAGTGTCGCAACTGGCGCTCATCTTATTCGACCGGTTGAAAGAAACGGGACTTGTCGATGAACGCGCCGTAACCGCGTCCGGCAAAACTCTTTCGGCGCGACCCACTCGTGCGTCCAACTCCGAATTCGACCGTCGGTCAGTCTTACAGGCAGCGGCATGTGTCCATGATGTGGGCCGATCGAAGGGCGCAAAAAATCGTCAGAAGAAATCTTACAGAATGATTCATCGTCTCGATCGCCCGCTCGGCATCGATACTAGGGAGTGGGAACTTGCGGCGGCAATCGTCCGTTACCATCGCGGGCGCTTGCCGCGGCCCAGGGGAAAGTTCATGCAACGCGTCGACCTTGAAGATCGTCCCACGGTTATGTTGCTCGCCGGAATTTTGCGGCTCGCAGTCGCACTTGTTCCGCGAAAATTACGGAATCTCAACCGGCCAATTGCAAGGGCAGGAATAGCGGCAGCGAAGCTAGCGGTGATTCATCGAGCTAGCGATGAAGCACAAAAGCTTGAAGTAAATTTGCACAATGATTTACTTATCGTGCGGGTGGCCGGGTATACAGCGCTGGACGCTTCCGCATTAAAAGTTGCTGCGGCGAGGCATCTCCTGGAAACCACGCTGAAGCGGGCCATCTTAATTCGTCCGCTGCGTTGACAGCCGAGCCACCGAACCCGTTTTGATTGCGGAGCAAAAATTTATGAGCGATTCGCGAAGTCTATTACGACATACGGTTGCGACCCTTGCCTACCGCGGCGGTAAGGCCATTCGCAACGTCGATCCAAAATTTGCGGAGTATGGCATGGGTGAAACCTCGCGCACTCCAGCAAAGATTCTCGCGCATGTCGGCGACTTGATGGATTGGGCTTTGGCTATGGCCGAAGGTCGTCGCGATTGGAGCGACTCTCTCCCGCTTCCGTGGGAACAAGAATGTCAGCGTTTTTTTTCCTCGCTGAAAAACTTCGATGATTTTCTGGCTTCCGATAGACCGCTGCAAACGTCCGCCGAAAAGCTTTTTCAAGCTCCGATCGCTGATGCGCTCACGCATGTCGGCCAGATAGCCATGTTAAGGCGGATGGCGGGAGTTCCAATGAAGAGCGAGTTTTATGTCATAGCCGACATCGTAGAAGGACGCGTCGGCCCGGAACAGACGCCTCCCCGTAAAGAATTCTGACTCAACCACGGATTTCCCGCGCACCAGAGTTTCTTCAGTTCTGCCCAGTTCGCGTCATAGCAATTTTCTGATAGCGGCGCCGTAGCTACTGCGGTTAAAACTACAGGCAACGCAGGTCGAGAAAATGGACGCCACGGGACAAAGTATGAGGCAGCAGGAACCGGATCGCAGGGTTACGATTAAGTCAGAAGGCCGCGTCGTTTTCCTGAGTCTGGATGAGATCGACTGGGTCGAGGCATCGGCGAACTATATCAAGGTGAGCGTCAGTGGAAAGTTGTATCGCATGCGGGAAGCGATTGGCCGTCTGGCGCAGCGGCTCGATACACGGCAGTTCGTTCGCATCCATCGCTCCACAATCGTAAACGTTCATCGCATCAAAGCGCTGGAACCGGTTAACAGCGGGGAATATATCGTGATTTTGAGAGACGGCAAAGAACTCTCTTGCAGCCGCGGATATCGCGATGGGTTGCAGCCGTTCATAGGCAAGACGCTCTAACCGAACGCCGCTCGAAAATGTAAGTGACGAAACCAGATTTCGTTCGTCTATAGTGGCGGGGGCGCAGTGTGGTTGCGAGCCTCTCAATGGCACGCCAATGGCTAGCGCATCAATGCCCACAGCGCAGTTTGATCAAATCTTGTACGACAGCGGCTTGGTCCGCATTGGTGCGTTTCGTTGCCATCCGGCGAATCCCTCTTTTCAGGACACGGGACCTGCTCAAAATTATTGCTTTGTATTTCCGCGAACGGCCGTCGAAATTCAGCACGAGCACGAAGCCGCGTTCGTCGCAAATCCGAACGTCGTAACTTTTTACAATTCCGGTCAAAATTATTCACGAAACGCTATTAGCCCCGAAGGCGACTGCTGCGACTGGTTTGGAGTAGAGCCAAATATCGTTCGCGAAGTGGTGCGAGCATTTGACCGCCGTGTCGACGACCACGCAGAGCGTCCGTTTCAGGTAACGCGAGGGTGGGCGGACTCATCCACCTATTTGCTGCAACGAACCTTATTCTCTCGAGCTGCGGGCGGGAAACTTCTCGTGCCGTTACTAGTTGAAGAGACGGTATTGGAGTTACTACGTCGAGTGATAACTTCTGCTTATTCACTAGTTGGAACAACACCACCGCTACGGATCAGTGCCAAACAGCGCGACATCATCCACGATGTTGAAACAATACTAAGCAGCGATCCGGAAGAACGCCTGGCGTTGAAAGATATCGCCGCAAGCGTCGATTTGTCTCCATTTTATTTGTGCCGGCTGTTCCGCCAGGTAACGGGAATGAAGTTACACCAATATCGTCTACGATTCCGTCTGCGTGCAGCGCTAACTGAAGTGGTAGATTCAGGGAGCCCCCTTACAGACATCGCCTTACAAACCGGATTTTCAAGCCATAGCCACTTCACTGAATCTTTCCGCAACGAGTTTGGAATGACCCCTTCGAATGTGCGCACGATGAAACATTAAACTTGCGGGATAGCAATTGTCTGATAGTGGTTTCCTTCACATTGAGATAGTTCTGGTAGACGATGAGCCCATTGCGATTTCTCGGCAGACGGTGTCTTGGGTTGGCACTTCTCCTGCTCAGCGCCGCTTGCATCTCCAAGCCGAAACCTGTTGCTCCGGAACCGACCCTGCAAACGGCGATAGGGCGGCTCCAGGCAAACGATGCCGCCGGGGCTGCAAGAATTCTCGAAGAAGTGACGAACCGCGAACCACGCAACGGGCGGGCTTGGCGCAATCTGGGCTTAGCGAACCAGAAAATTAAAAATCTTGACCGCGCCGCCTCGGCTTATGAGAGGGCATTGGAGGTTGATGCCAGCGTTCCGACGCCGATGATTCAATTGGCAGTGATCAATGCATTGAATCACGACAACGAGGGCGCATTCAATTGGTTGAACAAAGCCAAAGCGACTCGCAAGCTGGATATGACGCAGCTCGAGGCTACGCCTGAATTCGCTTCGCTTAAGGGAGACCTGCGCTACGCCGGCTTGCTCCCGACGCGCAAGGATTTCGATGACCCTTTCGTTGAGCCAGTGAAGATTCTCCGCGAGTGGGATGGTGAGGCGGCGAATGACCAGTTCGGGTGGATTGCGCGAAATATTGGCGACGTCGATCGAGACGGCATTCCAGACTTTGTGACTTCTGCGCCGACAAATAATGGAGGGGGAGAAGCGGCGGGACGCGTCTACGTGTATTCGACAAAATCGGGCAAGCTGCTGTGGAAAACAGATGGACGCGCCCACGATCAACTCGGTACTGGTCTTGAAGCCGCCGGAGACGTAAACGGCGACGGCATCCCAGACGTCGTTGCGAGC
The DNA here is from genome assembly GCA_043749775.1 of Acidobacteriaceae bacterium. Taxonomy (GTDB): domain Bacteria; phylum Acidobacteriota; class Terriglobia; order Terriglobales; family Acidobacteriaceae; genus Acidiflorens. The sequence continues at coordinate 4,424 of JAYVCW010000458.1, forward strand.
GCACCTGGCGGCGGCTATGTAAATATTTATTCGGGGCGTGATGGCCACATTCTTCGAACCTTAAAAGCCGAGAACTTGGGTGACGACTTCGGTCGGCACGTAGAAGGAGTTGGTGACCTCAACCGCGACGGGTACGCCGACGTGATCGTAGGAGCTCCTAACAATAGCGGACCCGGCGATAAGGCCGGGCGGGCCTACGTTTACTCCGGCAAAGACGGCACTATTCTACTCACACTGAACGGTGAAAGAGCAGGCGACAACTTTGGCAGTGCAGTGGCGGGAGCATCCGACAAGAATCACATTTTCCTGATGGTAGGTGCTCCCGCTGCCGGGCCTAACCACACGGGGCGAACCTACGTTTATGACGGGCTCTCATCAATTCGTAATCGACCCCGATGAAACTGGAGCGGCCCTGGGTTATATGTTTCTCTCGGTGCTGGGAGATGTAGACGGGGACGGTGTGCCGGATGTCTATGCCTCAGATTGGTCGAACAATGCGAAGGGTCCGTACACCGGGCGCGTATATGTGCATTCCGGAAAAGACGGTCACCGTTTGTTTGCTTTCACCGGAGAGACCGCCGGAGAAGGCTTCGGCACGAGCCCTTCGGTCGCGGGTGACGTCGATGGAGACGGCCATGCCGATGTTATCGTCGGAGCCTGGCAATACTCCGGCGCCGCCATCGGCGCTGGCCGTGCATACCTGTACTCCGGACTCGACGGACATCTTATCAAGACTTACACCTGCCGAACCCCCGGGGACGCTTTCGGTTTTGACGCAGTCACTATGGGCGATGTAAAAGGCGACGGGATGAGCGCCTTCCTCATCACGTCAGGATGGAGTGGAGTTCGTGGCATGCACTCGGGGCGGGTGTTTCTGATTTCGAGCGACGTCAAACGTGCTCAGTGACTACCGATGGAAGATCGTGAGCGATCTCAAGCCCATAAAAAAGTTCTTTTCAAAAATAAGAGGGGATCTCTGACGCCGATCCCCTCCGTAAGTTACCACCGATCAATTGTTGCGCCTAGGTTATTGGCACTGAACATCGACGCGCAACGTGACGTTTTTGTAGCTTGGAAGCACTTTAACGCTGACCGTTTGAGGCCCTTGCTTGGCTAAGGCACTACCGTTGAGGTACACGGTGCTTACAGTGCACCCAGCTTGGTCTGCGACTACGATCTGGTGCGTGCCATCCTCCGGCGCTTCCACATGAGCTTCGTGATTGATATCCAGAGGCAGGTTCAGGTACGAAGTTTTATTGTTTGACGCGTTCAGTGTATCGATCCAAAGGATGCTCAACCCGTCAATGAAATTACCGTTGCTGTCCAGGAAGCGGGTATCGATCTCACGAACGGCGCTTATTTTGACTTTAAAGTTATCGGTTTTGCTGAGCGAGGGCTTGAATCCATGCGTGCCCGCAGCGCAATCGACCCCAGACAGAATGGGATAACAGCCGTAGTTGTTCAGAGCCGTTACCCACACCTTGTAGACCCCACCCTTGTTCGGCGTGTCGTTGAAAGGCATGAGCTGAACTGTAGTTGCACCGAGCTGCGTGTTGTTGTTGATGCCGGTGACATGCGGACAAGGTCCGCCGACGCCGCTAATCACCCCATTCACGTCTACTATGAACTCCCTGCACTGAATTGGGTCGATTGAGAGCAGTGTCTTTCCGGATGGGTCGGTAACCATGAACAAATACGTTCCCGGACCCGGCAAGCCCGCGGCGCCTGCAGGCGCTCCAACGGGTGGACCACCGTCGAGATAAACATCTGTCTTCGCTGCGTAAATGTTGAAGTTGACCTCGCTTCCGTCTGGGAGGGTAGTGAAGATTGCTCCCGAAACCTGAGCGTGTAGCGGGGCTGCGAAAACGCCGGCCGCAAGAATTACGAATAACCACATAAGCGATAGCTTTTTCATTCAATCTCCTTGTTGTTAATGAATGGTCTTGAACTGCTTGCTCTGGACAGACGAAAGAAGGGGGAAGAGAGACAAAGTTTCTAAGGGTGCAACGCGGATCAGTCACTGGCAAGCATCAAAGCCTCCGCAAGCAAAGCTGGAACCCGGCTGCAAGTATCACAGGAGCTAGTAAGCGCATCTCGCTCTACAAGAACGCTTTGCCCACACGTTTAACTACGAGCGAACTCTAGCTGACGTCGCAAGGGGCGTCAAGACTGATAATTTTTGCAACTGTCGCAAGCTAGTGCAACTATCGACGTATAAAACTTAGAGTTGCCACGAATCGGCTTACATGGGCGGGATGTGCTCGCCTAACGGTTGACGGAGGCTTCGCAATTCGGGCTACGTTTTATCTCCGCCGTAGAGATCGCTCTCGGTCAGGACTGGTGAGGCATCAAAATCGCGCCCGCTACGGGCCGCAGCCCCAAACATTGGTCCGCGCGCCGGAACAACCGGAGCGAATCCCATAAGCCCGATGGGTTGTGGCACGTTGTCATAGATCGCCTCCATGCCGCCGCGACGAAAATAAGTCTCGTGCCAGAAGCCGGTGCCGCCAGAGTCCTTCAAAAACTTCAGCCACCACTCGCGGTGCGGATTTGATCGCGTCCACTTGATTAGTGAGCCTGTATCTTGCCAGTACTGGCGCATCCCAACATGCATCGGGAAGAGCGAAAACACCATGTTCTCGTGGCGCAGAAGGCCATCTGGCCGCGCTTCTACCGAGGCCGAAATCTTTGGGCCGAAGCCTAGCAAGGTTTTCACGCCGGTGAGGCGGTTGACTCGCATACCTAAGAGAATTACTACGAGATCCGGATATTGGGAGAGATCAACAGTTTGCCGCTCAACAAGTGTGGGCATAAATCAACTTTCGGACACTCAAGATTACTGCACTGGCAAATCAGCGAACTCGTCGTCTGGCTCTGATCAAAACGTCAACTGAGTCAGGGCGTCCATTCCAGAAGTCTAACCGAATGCGTCCGTCATTCATTTGTGTCACCGTGGCGGGAATCGAACTGGCTGTCAGATACCATCCGTCGGGGAGTACCACCGCATTCCGAGGCCGGCCAAGGCTGCGGTCGAAGACTAACTCGTCCCCGTCCAAGTGATAGCTGGCCGGAGCGGTGTAGGTTTCAGAGATTCGTATGCGGATATTTTGACCGGCCTTCACAGCCGGGAAAGGAACGACTACGACCTGGGCATCGGCGGCGACTGTTTCCCCGGCATCCATGTGCGCGGATGCGAGTTCCGCTCCACTCATTATTCTGGTGGCAAGTTTTTCTCCCGTGTCGAGAACGTAGGCTGAAGGGTCCGATACTTTGCTACCTCCGCGAACCACGTTGAAGTACTTATCTCTCCCCGGATGCGTTTCCGTGTAGTCGTGGTAAAGACGGAATGAACTCGTCTCAGGCTGCTGCAGGAAGTATGTAATCTCGCGGTCTTCGTGAGCGCGCTCGGATAAGCGCCCCTCTTCCGTTTCTCCCTCGAATGGCGACTCCCAGCTCTTCGCCTTGCCTGGCTTGCGCGGCGCGGCCTTGACTCCGGTTTGCACTCCTGCCTTGCCTTTCACGATTAATGGAGCTTCGGCTCCACTGCCATTCATAAAGCTGATAGAGATTTTCCCATCGGGCTCCGTCAGAACTTGCGAAGGCACGTTGCAGGCTGTGAGCTCGTAGCCTGCGGGCAACACCACGCTGTTCCGCGGAATGCTCAGCGAGCGATTGAAAGTGATCGTGTCTCCATCTCGAGAATAGCTTTTAGGATCCTTGTAGGTTTTGAGGATTAACATCCGCGCTTGCCCATCTGGAGCTACGGGACGGGCGAAATACACTTTGATGTAGTCAACCGAAGCATCCTGGCCTTTGAGCAGCGGGTCTTTCACCGCCTCAGCGCCGCTCACCACTTCAAATCGCAGAGCTTCTCCGCTCATGACGTCAATCACCGACTCATCACTGGCGACGCTGCCTTTGCGAATGGGATTGAAATAATAATGAGCGCCGGGTGTGATAGCTGTCACTTCATAGCGGATGGCGAAGCTCGCGCTCTCGGGCGACAGCAGTTCGTAACGCGTGTATTCGTCGGTTTCCGCTTGGAGGGTTTGGGCAGGTACTGCGTTTTGGGTGAAGGCTGCAGTCGCCGTCACAGTCGCAATGATGGCCGCCGATATGGCTGCCAGTGTTGTTGACCGAGCAATTTCTCTTACCATCTTCAGATTAACTCTCCCAAAGAGATTAACTCTCCCAAACCCATTCTCCACCAGTCATCGTGCGTTCGATCGGAATGTTGATAATATTCGACGGATCTTCCTTGAACACATCGCGTCCGAGAACGACCAGATCTGCCAGCTTTCCCACCGTGATCGACCCTTTCAAATGCTCTTCGTACGAACCATAGGCGCCGTTCATAGTGCCGACTTGAATCGCCTCTTCCAACTTGATTTTCTGCCGCGGGCCCCATACGTTGCCCTTCGCATCGGTGCGAGTCACCTCCGATTGCAACGCCATCATGGGCTCGAACGGGCCGGGCGGGTAGTCTGAAGCTTGAGTTGGACGAATGCCCGCGTCAATAAAGCTGCGCAATGCGAACATGTGATTGACGCGCTCCGCACCGTACTCTTTCATCTTTTCGCCGTGGTAATACGCGTAGGTCGAGAAGGGAGTCGGAATCGCACCGAGCGCCTTGATGCGAGCGATCAGCGAATCGTTAACAACGGTGCAGTGTTCCAGACGGTAGCGCGCATCCTTGCGCGGCAATTCTTTTTGCAGGCGTTCGTAGACTCGCAGCGTCGTATCGATACCTACATCGCCGTTGGCATGAGTTCCCAGTTGCCATCCTGCGACATGAGCCTTGCGGGCTTGCTGGTAAAGCTCTTCTTCAGAAGTTACGAGGATGCCGAAATCGTCGGGTCTTCCTATGTAAGCCTGTGAAAGGCGCGCCGTGCGTTCGGAGATGGATCCATCGCAGACCATCTTCTGCGCTCCAACCTTTACCCACTCATCGCCAAGGCCAGTTTTGATTCCCGCCGCCAGCATCTGGTCCATGTAGGCCTGATAGATGTGGCAGTAGATTCGCATCTTGAGTTGTCCGCCTTCTCTCGCGTCTTGATAGGCGCGCAAATCTTCGGGAGTTCCCATCGCGTCCGTCACCGAAGTGACGCCGGAGCGCGTCATCATCTGTGTGATCAGGCGCACGCCTTCGCGATGGTCTTCGCGCGTGAAGTTCGACGGAATGATGCTCTCGAATTTCTCTTTACCCTTCTCGCGAACATGTCCGGTCAACGTTCCAGTCGCAGGATCATGATCGTATTTGCCACCGGCGGGATCAGGCGTCTGTTCGGAAATTCCAGCGAGCTTGATGGCTGGGGTGTTCACCCACGCTGTGTGGCCGCCACGATGCTGGACTAGAACCGGATGATCAGGAACCGCTTCGTCCAATTCTTTGCGCGCGAGCGGACGCCCCTCAGAAGTTTTCGTGTCGTCGTATTTAAAACCAAGCACCCATTCTCCGGGAGGAGTCTTTGTTGCGCGCTCATGCAGTGCCTTCAAAATTTCCGCAATCGATCGCAGATCGCAGTCGACCATCCGCAGGTGAGAGAGTCCGGCTTGAGCGGGGTGGGAATGCGCATCGACAAATCCGGGAAGAACCGTTTTGCCGCCCAGATCGATCTTTCTGGCCCTGCCCGCCGCCAGGTTCATGATTTCACTGTTCGCGCCAACAGCAAAGAATTTGCCGCCAGAAATTGCAACCGCCTGAGCCCTCGGCAGAAGTGAGTCGACTGTCCAAAAATTTCCGTTGTAAAGAATAAGGTCCGGTTCAGTGCTAATCATCGGATACATCGACAGGGCACCCGTGGCTCCCAAACCATATAGAAACTCACGACGCGAAGCGGGCATCCGTTGTATCTCCTTTTGTGAAGGGAAAAAAGTAGCTGCCATTCTACACATACGCTCGAGCGAAACGCTCCTCGGGGCAGCGGGGAAAGGAGCAGCGGGGAAAAGTGCTCCGTCTAAGTTGTAGCTAGCGCGGACTCGAAGTCAAACGTCGGCTTGAGGGAACTTCGGCTCTATCTGATCTGACTTAAAGGAGGCTTTGCATCGTAGCCCGTCATTTCTAGATAACCAACTCCATGAAGCGGCTTCGCGGCACGTTCTCCGGAAATCTCGATGCTTCCTTCCCAATAGCTTGGGCCGACTTCGCTCGCGAGTTCTTGATTTGCCAGAGGAGTTGCAACATCTACGCGCAGCTGCAAACTTGGAACGATCACCTGCCAGCGCGTTGGGTACTTTGCTTTGGTCTGCTCGCTAGCCCACATTTCTGTTCCGGGGACCATCGTGAATTCTTGGGATGATAGAAAAAAAGATTTCCCGGACGCGTCAACAAAAGTCCCGGACGAGTACGGGTCTACACTACCGTCCTGGTGTCGCAGGCGGTAGAGCATGAGCTCAGTGCTGTCGTCGAATTGCAGACTTAACCAATCCCATCCGCTTTCGGTGGCGACCATCGCATTGGTAAAAAATTCGTGATCCATCCACGAAGCGCCTTCAACACGATAATTCGTGCCATTCAGCTCGATTGAACCGGAAGTTTGCAGCCTCGTGAAAGAGATGTAGTGCGAGGCATGCCCGCGACCCTCAGCTTTTTGACTCACGCCATCCCGGCCGTGAATGACGAGCGGTTTGGCTGGTCTAAGAGCCAGTTGAAGATTGAAGTTTTGATCGACAGCTCGAAGCACATGCTGTTCGTCGTCCAACTCAAGCTGCCAGTTTCCGTTCCAGATCGTTCGTGTTGCTTCGTCGATCCCGGCTAATCCCGGGCCGGCGCGGTTGATGCGTTCCGTGTGATAAAAGCGTTTGCCAGTGAGATCGCTCAACGCCAGGTGGGCCATGTAGAGATCGTGAACCTGCCACGCGGATGAACTATTTTCACGAGTGACGCCCTGACGGAAGAAAGTTAACTCAAAACCAAAACGGTGGGCGTCGCTCGATTTCAGATTGCCCGTGTAATACCACCATTCGGTCTGATAATCGGGATGGTCGAAATGGTCACGCGGAAATTGGAAATGGTAGCCAGGAAGGGCGGTTTTATAATCGGCGGCCCAACTGCCGACAACGAGCATTAGGACCATAAAAATACGCACGCTACTCTTCATGCACAACCTCGATCGGATTGAGCCGCTGCGCAATTCGCGCCGGGTAGAGCCCCGCCAGCACCGTCGCAACGTAGACTACGCTGATCGCGCCGATCAAGACTGCTACCGGCCAGTGAAACTGGATGGTCCATCCAAAAGACTGCTTATTGATGACAAAGATTAAGACTAGCGACAGAAAAAATCCGAGCGCTAGTCCTGCGATGTTGGCCAAAATCCCGATCAAGCCTGCTTCGACTAGAATCATCTTGCGTAGTTGAGAACTCGAGGCGCCAAGAAAGCGAAGCAATCCAAATTCTCGTCGTCGATCGATCACGATCGACATCAGCGCGCCGGCAATACCCATCACCGCAACGATCACGGCTATGGCCTCGAGCGCATAAGTAATCGCAAAGGTCTGATCGAAAATACGAATTGCCTCCCTTCGAATATCCCGATTGGAAAAAATCAGCACATCGCTCTTGGAAGCAGCCTCGTTGACGGCTGCTCGAGCACTCTCGAGATCCGCGCCTGGCGCCAGATAAACCGCGACATTCGAGGCGCGGGGATCGGGCAAGTAGCGCAGCATGGTAGACCGGTCGAGGATGATGTAGCCGCGTTCGTTGGCATAGTCGTAAAAGACGTCAACCACCCGGAACCTGACAGACTTCTCTCCGAGCGGGAGCGTTACGCTGTCTCCGGCTCTTACATGGTGTTTGTTCGCGAAAGGTTCGCTGACAATCGCTGCGTCCTGGCCGGGAAGTTGCTTCAAAATGTCGAGCGCAGAATGACCTGACAAAAATCTGGAAGACTCGTAATAGCGCGAAACGCTTGTTTCAGCCGAGGCAAGCGTTACCGGCAGGCCCTGATATTCGATTTCGTAAGCACGAATGCGGCTGATGCTCTCGACTCCTGGCAATTTGGCGATACGATCGGTGAGTTCAATCGAGATCGCTGGATGCCGATCGGCCGAAGGATTGCCCTCTGGTCGCAAATACAAATCGGCAGGAAGTTGACTGTCCATCCAGGTGATGACGGTCTGCCGAAAACTTCCCACCATAATGCCCACTGAGGTCATCATTGCAATCGCGGTTGAGAGGGCTCCGACGAGAACTGAAGTTCGGCGAAGTGAACCGGACAAGCTTCGCGAGGCGAGCATGGCCTCCACGCCCATAAATCTTCGCAGCGCAGTCGATGCCAGACGGGTCGCAGAGTAAACCAGAGCCGGTATCGCCATAGCGGAGGCGGCGATCAGCAATAGAGCGGAGAAATAGCCGAATAGCGGCTTGCCCGCCACCGCCGGAAGACGCGCTGCGAACGCTCCGAGAACTGCACACACGCATGCAATGAATGCATCGCGGCCACGCTCTACGCGCACTGCGTATTCACGTCTGCCGCGAGCCATGGCTTCGGTTGGAGGGACCGACGCAGCTTCACGCGCAGGCGATAATGCCGACGCTACCGCGACACCGACGCCAATCATGAATGCCAATATCACTGACTGCGCCAAAAGGTTGAGTGAGCCGGGGCGGCTCGACACATAAAGCGCATCGACCGTTGTTGCAAGAAGTCGGACCGCGCCCGTGGCCATCAGCCTCCCCAAAGGAAGTGCGAGGAGCGAACCGGCAATCCCAAAGATGACTGCCTCGCCGAGAAAAGCAAGAAGCACGGCACGCCGACTTAGGCCGAGAGCCCGGACCGTGCCTATGTCCGATCGCCTGCGGACGACCGAAACCGAGATCGCGTTATAGATGAGAAATGCACCTACCAACAAGGCGACATAGCTGAGGATGCGCAAGTTCCACCGGAAGGCTGATAGCATCCGGCGATTCGCCTCCGTCTGACTGCCTTGCGCGTTTAGCTCAA
>JAYVCW010000459.1:0-3526 GCA_043749775.1 Acidobacteriaceae bacterium
AGCGGATGAAGCTTCGCTTGGCGCCAGTCTCGATGACTTCATCGGCGAGAAACTTCTCGGCGTTCTCGGCGTAGAAACGGCAACCGGTCGCGCACTTCAGGGCCTCCGCGACGGCGGCCTTCAAGGGCTTGCCCATCTCCAGCGTCATTAATCGCGCACATTCATCTTTTTCAGCTTCGAGAATCTCGGCGGCGCGTATCATCTTCTTCGCGCGATCGGCAAAGGTCGTCTTTCTGTGTTTGCGAAATGCAGTGACCGCGAGTTCCAACTTCTCTTCGAGTTGCGCGTCGGTAAGAGGCTCGAAGGTCTTCACGGTTTCGCCCGTCGTCGGATTGATGGTTGCGATTGCCATGTTGCTCGATTTCTCCTGCACAAATTGCGGCGAGTCCAAAGTGGCCGCGCCTAAGGAAGCTGTCTTGTGGTCGAACCACGATACTACTTGACGGGTAGGCCGCGTCAAGGCTATACATTCACATCGTCTCATATTCTTTTTTGTTTGCATTCAAACTTTGAAGCGATCGCAAACTTCTCGACCAATCTGCTCAACCCTCGTCACGAGGCTTTGGAGGTCGTAATGCATTCTTCGTTGAATGGCATCCGGATTTTTACTGTTGTTCTGTCGCTCGCACTTCTCTGCCTGCCGTCTTTCTCACAGACTACGACCGGGCGAATTTTGGGAACGGTAACGGACCAATCCGGTGCCGGAGTAGCGGGGGCTACTGTTTCGGTCACCGATACGCAACGCGGTATAACGCGAAGCGTAGTATCGGATGCTTCCGGCGATTACGCCGCGACAGAGCTCGAGCCTGGCGTCTATAACGTCGATGCCGAAGCCAAAGGATTTAAGAAAGTACAGCGACCAAACATCACGATTGAGGTCGCGCAAGATCTGCGCGTCGATGTCTCTCTTCCGGCGGGCCAAGTTTCCGAGATGGTCGTTGTTACCGACGAAGTGCCGCTCGTGAACAGCACCTCCGCCACCCTCGGCGGAACCCTGAGCAACGCCGAAATCAACGACCTCCCGTTGAATGGACGCAATTACGAAAACCTGCTTCAGTTGCGCCCCGGAGTCGTGCGATATCCGGGCGGCGGATTTTCAACCACAAGTACGAATGGCCTGCGCGCAGAAGATAACTCTTACTTTATCGAAGGGCTTTTTAATAGTGAGCCCTACTCCGGCCAAGCCATCGTCAATGGTGCTGGAATCGCTGGCGATTCAGCCACTATTCTCCCAATCGATTCGATTCAGGAGTTCAACATTGAAGAATTGGCTCCAGCTGAATTCGGATGGAAGCCGGGCGCGGTCGTCAACGTCGGATTGAAAGGGGGCACCAACCAGATTCACGGAACCGCCTTTGCCTTCGGGCGCGATGGCGTAATGGACGCGCGAAGTTATTTCAACACCGCTCCGAATGCGAAACTGCCCAGAACGCTCGAGCAATACGGTGGCAGCGTCGGGGGCCCGATCAAGAAAGATAAAATATTTGTCTTTGGCGCCTACGAAGGCCAGATTTATGACGTTGGAAATTCCTTTGGCGGTGTGACGAGCCCGTCCATGGTAGCGCTGCCTGCCGGCGGCAACTGCGTGTATCTTGCGACCGGCGATTGCGCAAACAGCATTCCAGATGTGATTGCCGACCTGCAGGCGGGCGGAGTTACCGTCAGCCCCGCAAGTTTGAACATCGCTGGGTGTTCGGTGACTGGCGGAGCTGTCGACTGCAACGGCACCGGCTTCCCGACAAATAACTCGCAAGGAATCGACATCACGAACGGTTTATTCAACGACGTCAAGGTTTATAACTTCGTGACAAAAGTCGACGCGAACCTGACCCCGAACAGCCGCCTGAGCGTGATGTATTTCTTTGGCAATAACACGGGCACGGTGGAAGACTTTCCGGAATACCAATCGAAATGGCGTTCTAACATTCACACCCGTGCTCAAGTCATAGGTGGAAACTGGCTTTGGACGCCTAGTCCGCGGTGGGTCAACGAGGCCCGAGTCGGATATAACCGCTTGTATCAACCGACGCTGCCGGGTGATCTCAACACGCCCGCCTCAAGCTATGGTCTGAATACGGGCGTTTCTGGCCCGTTCACCGGCGGCCTGCCGCGAATCGGATTTGGCGGTTATTTCTTCCCTGGCTTGGGAGGATTCAAGTGGCCGAAATTTCAAGGCCCCGATTCAATTACGCAGTTCGTAGATCACATCTCATACACGTCGGGAAAACACTCGATCAAGTTCGGTGGCGAGTTACATCGTAATCATGTGACTAATTCCGCTCGTGGCAACTCCCGCGGCAGCATCACATTTTTGGGTGGAGTGCTGGCGGACAGTTCCACCGAACTTGAAGATTTCTTTGCTGGACTCCCCTTCAAGTCTTCTGTGGAGGTCGGAGATCCCACTTTGCATTTACACAACTGGGCATACTCGCTATTCGCTCAAGATGATTGGCGAGCCACCAAGAGACTGACCTTAAATTTCGGCCTTCGCTACGAGTACAGCACCGTCGTCCAGGAAAAGGACAACAAGCTCGGCAATTTCGATCCGAATGTGGGCCTCGTACAAGTCGGAAAGCAACTTAAGAATGTGTACAACCCGGATCACAAGAATATCGGTCCGCGCTTTGGCTTTGCCTGGGACGCCACGGGCAACGGCAAGACGGTTGTTCGCGGTGGCGCTGGCCTCACCTACGAATCGGTGAATTGGCAATCGTTTATCGCTTTCAACAATGCATTTGGTTTAGGTAGCGTTCCGACCGCTGCCATCATTGATGCAGCGGGAAATACGTCTGGCGGAACCATCAGTACCGGGAACGTAACGGTCAAGAATTTCCTGAACCCTGTGCCTTGGGACGTCGGCCCCCTCTATGGCAATGTCGACAGCAGCCCGATCAATTGTTTCGACAGTCCGTGCCCGATCATGACCGTCGACCGAAACCTCAAGACTCCTTATGTTTGGAACTGGAGCCTGAGCGTGCAACACGCATTCTCCCCCCGTTTGTCGTTGGAGCTAGCCTACGTGGGCAATCACGGGTCGAGGCTGACCGGCATTCGTGACATCAACCAGCCGACAGTGGGCTCGGGATGGCCCGCCGCCAGTGTCGCCGCATGCGTGGCATCCGGTTACACCGACGGTACTTTCTGCGCACCTGACAGCACAGGACTGGAAGAAGCAAATCAGCCCTTCAACGCGAAGTTCCCTTACTTGAGCAATATTTTTCAGATGGCGAACATTTACCGCTCAAACTACAACGGGCTTCAGGCCACGTTGAACTCGAGAAACTTTCACGGGCTGAGCATGGTTGCCGGCTACACCTACTCTCACTCGCTTGATGACGTGGGCGCGAACTGGGATTTTGGTTACGGGTCGGGACTTCCGCAAGACGCGCATAATCCGGGCGCCGAATATGCCAACAGCGATTTCGATGTGCGTCATCGACTCACTCTCTCTATGACGTATGCCATCCCCGGAAGCAAAGGCCACGGGCAAGCGTTTGAGGGATGGGAACTAAACTCGATTGTCACC
>JAYVCW010000460.1:0-2733 GCA_043749775.1 Acidobacteriaceae bacterium
GTGGATGCTGCGCAGGAAAGAGCCACCAGAAACTTCCTTCGCCAAGTACGAGACCGTCGTATGGGCATGGTCGGCAGAAGGTACGTAGTACATGGCCAGAAATACGCCCGTCACGATCTGCGACAGAAAAAGGAACAGTAAGGCCGAGCCGAAGACGTAAGCTAGCTTGGCGCCACCTGGTACAGGCTCGTCTAATGCATAACGTAACAGTGAATTGAGACCTGTTCGGGCATCGTTCCAGCGTATCAGCCTTGTGAAGACGCTCTCGTTGGATTCACGACCGCTGTTGCTTTCCATCCGCTCTCCTATGCAATCACTTCTTTGTTCGGGGTAAGCTGGCGGAAATACTGATATTGGACCTTCAACACTCCCTGCTCGATCTTCATGGGGAGAACATCCATGCCACGTGGAGCTGGTCCTCCTAGCAGCCTGCCGGTGGGATCAAAAATCGCTTGATGGCAGGGACAAATGAATTTGTTTTGCTTCTCTATCCAAGGGACAGTACATCCAAGATGGGTGCAAACGGCAGAAAGCACCGTCAGTTGTCCCGCAGAATCCCGCGCCACATAGACGGGTTTCTGCGAGACTGTCCGCCGCCAGCCGTCCAGTTGTTCAATCTGCACTAACCGTTGCACCGGCGCACTTGTCGGTTGAAATTCGTCTATCTTACCGACATCCGACCACGATTTCTCCGTCGTCTTGGCCAGCACGGGATGTAACACGACCCTAATTACTGGGATCATAAGCAGTGCCCCCACTCCGGCAGTGCCGGCCGTGAGCAAGCCACCGAGAAAGGACCGTCGCGGGGGGCTGGCAGGATCCTGCGCGGCCGCGCCGGGCTGGTTGTTCGCATTCTGGGGTTTGTCAGGAAACGGCTGTCGGGGTGACATGGCTTCGATGCTCTCCGGCTGTGAAATTGGAAGGGGCAGGAGAAGTCCTGCCCCAATTTCTCTAAAACAAGATTAGGGCGTGACTATGAGTTTCATCCTTTGATCTGCATGGCCGGGACCACATTTTACCGCGCATTCGATCACATACTCCCCTGGTTTTGACGGGGCAGTGAGCGTGTAATCTTGTGTGCCCTCCTTGAGGCGTATGTTCCACCCTTGATCCGCCAACTGTTTGATCGTGAAGCTGTGGACCGAGCCATCCTTTGCCATCTCCGCTGCCTTTTCGGCGGTGATTCGAAGGTGCACTGGTTGCCCAGCCTTGACTGTAATTACTGGCTTTTTGTCGCCTTTGACCACAAAGGTCTGATCCTTGGTCGCGACCACTTCCCAGACCTTGTCATCTGCAGCCCTGGCTGGCGTGGAAAATGCCTGTACCAGCGCAAGGAGTGACAAAAGGATTGCGGGAACAACTGCTACTGTTTTGATTCGCATGATTCCTCCGTATTTTTTCCATCAATAAAGCGGTTCCACAACTTACTGGTTGAGATAATCAAGTATTGCTTGGGCCTCGTCTTTGCTTAAGTTCGCCCGCACTCGCATGTGTCGCATGATCGTGTTGCTGCGCTTTGGATCAAGCTTCGGTACTTCCGCGTGGCAGCGTGTACAGTTCTGCTTGTAAGCGTCATCCGCCGAGAAGTTCGGGGGAAGATGAACCTTCTTTGTCTTCTCCGTCTTCTGTTGCGAGGTCGCGTTGGTGCCCTGTGGTCCAGATGCCGCACCGGTCGCCCCGCTATTCGAGGTTTGCGCCGCTACGAAGGCCGCCAGCACGAACGTGAGAATTAGAGAGATCGCTAGAGTTAGAGTTTTCATTTCCTTCCTCCCATCAGTGGGAATGCGAACCGGTAGGTCAGGCCCACTGTCCAGACGTTGTGATCACCAGAGTCAATGAACTCGCGGCCGTAGGCAAAGTTGGCTCGCACATCCGGGCGAAGCCAATAGCTCCAACCGACAAAAATACGCTTTGCGTTAGAGTCGGGCAAGCTCATGTCGCCGGCAGAGTCATTCATTACAGAAGGCGCAAAAAATTGCTCAAATCGGACTTCTGCCTGCGACTTCTGCATCAACGGCTTCCAAAATGGCACTTTTCGCATGCGGTACGCCCCTTCAAGCCAATAGCCGCTGCCGGCCGTGCCATTTCGCGCATACTCGCCGCGAACATCGAGTGGCACTCGATTGGACTGCCACGTAATGTCTGCGCCGTACGTGTTTATGTGCTCGTCCTGCAGTTGCCGCTGAATCGACGTGCCAATCTCCAAGCGTGCCTTTGGGAAGAAAAAACCTACGCGCTGTCCGACGGCACGTGTTGATCCAACCCACGTGTTGTTCACCGCCGCCGAAAAGAAACCGGCGTAATTGATATTGAAAAAGCTCCCGACGGGAATTGCACCACGCACCATACCGCCAGTACTGTCTGACATCTCGATTCCCGTGATGTAGGGAGCAGTCTGAACGTTGCGGATCCATCCGGAATGCAGCCGCTCGTTGAAGATACCAAACGGCGTCAAAAAACGGCCGCCGACGACAGTGACATATCTGTTCGCTAGGTAGTCGATTTGCGCGTATTCGACCCCTTTGCCCCACTCGTGGTCCCATGGCTGATTGCTCACGTGCGTATAGTTGCCTTCCAACTCCAATTCGCTTTCGACCAGCCACTTCTCACCGAAAGGTATGAGGACGATGGGCGAGATCACTGGTGATACCTGTTGTTGATCAGGCTGAAAAGTCGTGCCGATGCCCACAAAACCCGTGAGCACCGGAACTCCGCCCTCTGGCTGTTTGTATA
>JAYVCW010000461.1:0-5665 GCA_043749775.1 Acidobacteriaceae bacterium
ATTGTTTCCTCCGCGCAAAAGGAACACCAGCAGATCTTCCCGCAGCCGGGATGGGTTGAACACAACGCCGATGAAATCTGGCGGCAGACGCAAGCCGTAATTCGCGAGGCGATGGAGGCTCTAGGCCTGCGCGCACACGACCTGGCCGCAATCGGAATCACGAATCAACGCGAAACGACCGTCGTCTGGAACAAGAAAACCGGAAAGCCTCTCTGCAACGCAATCGTCTGGCAAGACACGCGCGTGTCGTCGTCGGTCGCAGAGTTCGCGGCACAAGGCGGGCAGGATCGCTATCGCTCGAAGACAGGATTGCCGCTCAGCACCTACTTCAGCGGACTCAAGCTTCGATGGATTCTTCGCGAGATTAAGGATGCACGCGCTCAAGCCGAAAATGGCGACCTGATGTTCGGAAATATCGACACCTTTCTCATCTGGAATCTCACCGGCGGCAAGCAGGGTGGAGTTCACATCACCGACGTGACCAACGCCAGCCGCACCCAGTTGATGAACCTCACCACGCTCGAGTGGGATCGCGACATTCTGCAGGACTTCGGCATCCCGCTCCCAATGCTGCCGAAAATTGGCTCGAGCAGCGAAGTCTACGGAGTAGCAAACCTTCAACCGATTGCCGGCTCCACGATCAATGAAGTGACCATCAATAAAGTCCCAATCGCCGGTGATCTTGGAGACCAGCAGGCCGCGCTCGTCGGTCAAGCCTGCTTTAAGCCTGGAGAAGCAAAAAACACCTACGGCACCGGATGCTTCATGCTGATGAACACCGGGGAGAAACCGGTCTTTTCAAATTGTGGACTGCTCACAACTGTCGCCTACAAATTTGGAGCGAAGCCGGCGCACTACGCGCTCGAAGGCAGCATCGCCATCACCGGAGCCTTAGTGCAATGGCTCCGCGACAACCTCGGATTGATTCAATCGAGCTCCGACGTCGAAGCCTTGGCACGAACCGTTGCAGACAATGGCGGAGTCTATTTCGTTCCCGCCTTCTCCGGCCTCTACGCTCCGCACTGGAGAGACGACGCCCGCGGCGTGATCACCGGACTCACCCGCTACGCAAACAAGGGCCACGTTGCAAGAGCAGTGTTGGAAGCGACTGCGTTTCAGGTTCGCGAGGTGGTCGAAGCGATGGCGCAGGATTCCGGAATAGCTCTAGACGTTCTTCGCTGCGACGGCGGAATGGTAGTAAACGATTTGCTCATGCAGTTTCAGGCCGACATTTTGGCGAAGCCGGTCGTGCGCCCCATGGTGAAAGAGACAACGGCACTCGGCGCTGCCTACGCCGCCGGGTTGGCGGTCGGTTTCTTCGAATCTACCGACGAGCTAGTCGCCAACTGGGCGTGCGATAAGAAGTGGGAGCCAAAGATGGATGCCAGATCTCGCGAGTCACATTATCGCTTCTGGAAGAAAGCGGTAGCGCGTTCTTTCGACTGGGTGGACGGCTTATAAGTAGGACGTTCAGGGAGGTGTTCTGAGTGTAATCGCCACAGAGCGGGAAATCAGGGCCACCACTAATCCCCACGTCGTTCGAATCATCGCGCAACTGTGCCAATTACGTAAGTGTAACGGCGATTTATCAACAACTAGTCTCAGACCGAGAGCTGCAACTTATTCACATGGTCGTCGAGGCGCCGTATGCCTATTGTCCACGGAATTTGAAGGTACCGAACTCGACAAAGAACCGTCCATTCACCCGACTGAATCACGCGATTGGGCAAAGTATCCATTCCGAAGGGATTCTGTTTGGTCTGGCACGCGATAAAAGTGCAGTACGTGCGTTGCCCGACAACGCCGTCGAAAATGAGAACCGATACTCCGTTTTGTTGTCCCTCGATTAGATTCCAAACCTGTTTAATTTCGCCTACCGGGTAACCAGCCCGGGGAAACGAAGCCGGCAAAGGGAGCCTGACCTTGGGAAAAGAGCGGAACCCCCAAAAACTCGGAGCGCTGGGACCGATGTACTGGAACCCCCATCTGGCAGCCAGGGCGCGCATCGATCGTGCACGAAACATGAAGAGGATAGCGACAACTCCAAAGAGCAACGCCAGCACGGTAACTACAGGAAGGAACTTGAGTACAGTCACAGCGGTATTCTGATTCACTCACGCCATCATGTCTAGGATGATTGTCGTCATCAAACGATTGCAGGTTTTGACCTGGTCGATGCTTGTTATAAAAAGGGCATTTTTGCAACAGTCAGCGTTATGCCAGAGCCCACATGGCTCACACTATTTCTGTTCAACCAGAATTCCGTGTCGAAATGAGAACTGCTTCTTTTCTCCGGAAGGCAGTGTGACCGTGGTCTGAAGTACATCCCGGCCCGTCAATTTATATTCATAGTGGTAGACCTTGCCGTCTGCAAGCTTCTGGTCTTCCACCCTGCCCCACAGGAATTTGTTTTGTAGTATCACATTCCAATCCCCATCCAGAATTGCCGTGAGCAGCCACGGGTCATTCCCCTCACCACTTGACCCGCCGGTATTCAAACCGGTACAGAACCTTGTTCTCGTCGGCAACCGTATCGAGATGTCCGCTTGCATCGTAGGAATATTTGCGGATGTGACCTGCTTCATCCTGCGCTTGAGTGATCCGGTCACTGAAGTCGTACTTTAAAGCGATCGTATGCCCGCCGGGAGAAACGAGTCGTTCCAAGTTGCGTGCCTTGTCTCTCTTTAGCTGGATGCGGTGGCCCTCCGCGTCCACCATCTCAGTTGCGGCGCCCTGTGCGAAGTTCTTCGCGTAGTACGCTTCGGGAAAATAGAACTTGCGGCCGTCTCGGAATGTCAGGGTCCAGCCATTTCCATTCCAGGCATCCTGCGCTCCAAAGAACTCCGACGATGTTTCGCCGTGCCGAAATACGGCATCCGCGAAACCAGTACCTTTGGAGACTCGGGGGAAGTGTACCGAAAAGCTGTCCTCCAGGTTCAAGTCCTGATAGGTGTACGGGAACCTGGTTCCTGTCGGGCAAATATCGTAAGGATGATTCCCGCCGACTCCGAACGCCCTGCTATGGGTGTCCCAAACGGCGTACGTCCGCGTGAGGGACAGTGGCATGACGTCAGGAACAAACAGATCGGTCTGCCGCAGTATGAATTTCCCGTTCTGCAGGTCGACATCGAATTCGTTTACCGGCGAATCATGTCGCACGGTCGGCTTGACCAATGAAATCGAAGTCTTGAACCTGACGGGAGTGGATTCAGATATGAGAGAAATTATCAGCCTTGGCCGGGACCCGTCAAACGCGGGCGGGGTATCCGTAAACGGCAACAGCTCGACCTTCACCGGGCGCGAAGGCCACAGGGCCAAACCCACAGAGCAGGAAATCAGGGCCACCACTAATCCCCACTTCCACATCGGTGGACGCCAGAGGTCTTTCTTTTTGCTTCCTTCCACAAGGACCTCCGAAGCCTCGGGGCAGCATCCTAAGTGTCGGAGCCAACAAACACTCTCGTAATCTCAGCTCTGATGCCAGCGCGATTGATGGTAACAGGCCTTAATACTCTAAATCCCGATCGGGATCAATGAGCGCTTACGACAACAACCGCACCCTAGAAGTTCCGCCTAGAAGGTAACGTTGAACTGTTAGCAGTTTAGTGGCACAGTCTCTACAAACGCGGAGGAAGCGATGCTCTTTCGATGGTCTGGTACAGCTATTGCCTCGGCGGTACTGATGTTGCTATCCGCTGCATTCGCCGAAGAAGGCGGACAGTCAGAAAAGGACCCGCACCGCCCGACGTGCACCGATGCTCAGTGCCGCAAGGTGAAGTCATTCGTGAAGACCCACTACTGTGGCGCCCCAGAAGGAAATGGCCCAGATGACGGCTGCGAAATTCGTCAGCCGAAGAAGCGCCTGAATGTCAAAGTCACGGCAGACTATCACTGCAAATGGGTTGATGGAGTACGAGATTGCAAACAGCAGGGACAGCCATCTTCTGAACTGCGCGACATTCTTGTTGGCGAACTGCGGCGTCTTGGTCTACCTGCCAAGGCAAAGGGTCAAATCTACTTCACCGTTTGGCAGCCGATTGGGTTGGATTGGTCGTTGGTGGAGGCCTACTACGATCACATCACAGGGTCGGACGTGACGCTGTGTCAGGTGATTGCGATTGTCGGCCAGAATTCTCGCGCGTCCGTACTTCGAAAGGTGCCATTTCAGAAGACCGATGCAGAAAATAACACAGTGACAACGTGGTCTCCACTCGATTTAGCCGATGTTAATGCGGACAGCCAAATCGAGGTCATCTTGGAAGGGGACGCTTATGAGGATCACTGGATTGAAGTTGTGGGCTTGAAGGACGGGTCGTTCAAGACGATCTTTTCTGGTCTTGGGTACTTTTTGTAGCCGTCACCTAGACACACGCGATAGAACTCATCAACCCTCCTAGTATCAGCCTGGTTCTCTGGCGACAGTTTATGATGATCTGCGGCTCCCGCATAACATAACGGCTTTCGCGTTGTTGCGCTTCGGCCAATCCTAATCGCGCATCTATGATTGCGCATCTATGAATCGCTCCGAAATGCTGCGCCGCCTCGAATCCCATCCCGCCCCCTGGGACATGATCATCGTTGGCGGTGGAGCCTCCGGCGTTGGAGTCGCGATTGACGCCGCATCGCGCGGTTACGACGTATTACTTCTTGAGCAGAGTGATTTCGGCAAGGGGACCTCCAGCCGCAGCACCAAGCTCGCCCACGGCGGCATTCGCTATCTCGAACAGGGCAACATCGGCCTCGTCATGGAAGCGCTAAAAGAGCGCGGCCTGCTGTTGCAAAACGCACCGCACATCGTCCACGATCTGGCCTTTATCGTTCCAAACTACGATTGGTGGGAGGCTCCGTTCTACGGCCTCGGCCTCAAGCTCTACCAACTCCTCGCGGGAAAATACGGATTCGGAACATCGCGCATTCTCTCCCGCGAAGAAACGCTCAAACTCATTCCCAACTTAAAGCAGGATGGCCTCCGCGGAGGCGCCGTCTACTACGACGGCCAATTCGACGACGCGCGTCTGCTCATCCACATGGTCTTCACCGCGTTTGAGCAAGGTGCCACACTGCTGAACTACGCGGAAGTCAACGAACTTACGAAAGACGGCCAGGGCTTTATCGATGGGGTCCGCGTGCGCGACACTGAAACCGGCAAAGAATTCAGCGCCCGGGCGAAAATAGTCGTCAACGCCACGGGAGCCTTCAGCGATCATCTCCGGCGCAAAGCCGACCCCGAAGCCACTCCAATGATTGCCCCCAGCCAGGGAATTCATCTCGTCTTCGACGCAAGCTTTCTACAAGGCGACAGTGCGGTTATGGTCCCGCACACGAGCGATGGCCGCGTGCTTTTCGCAATTCCCTGGCACGGCCACACGCTGGTAGGGACAACCGATACTCCGATCGCCTCTGCCACGCTCGAGCCGCGAGCCATGGAGCAGGAAATAGAATTTATTCTGGCTACCGCAAGTGAATACCTGAGCAGAGCGCCCAAGCGCAGCGATGTTCTCAGCGTATTCGCCGGAATTCGTCCGCTCGTGAAAAGCCCGGGCGGCAACAACAAAGCGCTGCGCACCGCGTCTCTATCCCGCGATCACTTCATCGAAATCAATCGTGCCGGCCTGCTCTCGATCTGCGGCGGCAAGTGGACTACCTTCCGCCACATGGCCGAAGA
>JAYVCW010000462.1:0-8591 GCA_043749775.1 Acidobacteriaceae bacterium
AAGGAGCTGCGGAAGTGGCTGGAACAGGTGGGCACCAAGACGTTGTACATCGAACCGGGGAGCCCGTGGGAGAACGGGTACTGTGAGAGCTTCAACGGAAAGCTGCGGGATGAGTTTCTGAACGGAGAGATTTTCTATTCGCTGAAGGAGGCGCAGATACTGACGGAGAGGTGGCGCGTGGAATACAACACGGAGCGGCCGCACTCGGCGCTGGGCTATAGGCCGCCGGCACCGCAAGCTATTCTCCCGAAAGAACCGGGGCATGGAGATGTGGAAAACGCTTCGCGTTTCCCACATCTCCACACCCCCGACGGCGACTACGGACAAATGTCGAACGAGGCGTTACACTAACATTCCACTTGGTACAAAAAATCGGTCAGGTCAACCAGGAGAGCTATCTCGTACTCAGGCTGCCGAAGTTCGGACAACAACTTGAACGTATCATCGACCTCAAGCGCCAGCGCCTCGTACTCCGTCCCTTGGCTGAACTGCGGCCCCTTAACTCGAGAGCACGGATTGGCTGACTGGAATCCGCCATCTCTGCCGGTGATGAACTCAGGAATGAGTTCTTCGCTCTTCGCCCACTCGAACAGGTGCGACATCATGCCCCTATACTTGCCCCTGGTTTGATTGCTGATCTTCAGGCCCAGAAACCAGGATTTGAGCCGTTGGGTGCTAATGCTGATTGCCGCAACATCCGACCAGGCAGGAAGCAGGACATTTCGGATTACCTGTTCGTGTAGTTCTCTAGTGGATTGTTTGTTGAAGGGAAACGTGGCGAGATACTTCTCGGCAAGCTCCCCAAAGGTGATCTGCAACGGGTCAGATTGGGCGACAAGTTTATCGAGTCCCAGTTTTCCCACTTTCGCCCACGCTTCTTCGTCCGCCATGGAAGCGGAACCCAAGCCTCGGCTCCGCTCCATGCCTTCCGAGTTCCGCCAACAGAACAATGTGGTGCCTTTCTTACGCCTTAACCATCCTCGCGCCATTAAGTTTTCATCCTCTCCGGCTCCGAGGACTGCCAGACCCATTATTGATCTCGTCTGGAACTCCGGACAAGGCTTTGATTGGCCCATTCCCCGCAATAACGGCGTCAACTTCGCTTAGTTTGAACCGCCAGACCTTACGTGTGGCGGTGGCATCAATCGCGTGTGCTGGCAGTTTGCCCTTCCGCGTCAGCGCGAGCACTTGACGGCGCTCAATCTTCAGATAGTCAGCCACGAGATCGGCAGAGACGTAATGTTCCGGCGTCATGCCTTTAAACCGCACCCTTTCCCTTTGCTTTCAATTTCCTTATAGAGAGCTCCCGGTTTCGCATCCTCGTATCATCCCGGCTGGATTCAACCTCAGTTCCCACGGTTCTGAAAGCCGTGTTCAGCCTCTTCAGCATTCCGGATAACACTCTTGGACTTTTGGGCCAGCTCTTAGTTCTTCGAACCTCTTCATCGGCGGTAGAGTTGAGTTCACTGAGAAGTTGCGTCGCCGTTCCAGTCCAACCTTTGACCGCCAGTTCACAGATTCGATTTGCGATGGGGGACGCGTCCAAGGCGACTCGGCTAGCCTTCTTACGGTTTGAGGTGTACGCGCGAAGAAATGTCCCGCTCTTCAAACCGAGAGCAGGTTCAATGGCGGTTCCCAATTTGGCGAAATCCGCCATTCGTGGTTGTTCCGTAAGTTTTACGTTCGGCAACTCCTGTATGGCTTGTACGGCAACATCCAGTAGCGCTCCCAATAATTTCGGCTGTGCAGCCTCGAACTGTTTCCAGAATTTCTGTTCTTCCCGGTACTGTCTGATCACTGGCAGTTCAAGAAGAATGCTGCGATCAATCAGGTCGGTACGAGTCGCAAGTTCTTCAATTCCATTCAAAACGATGGGTCTTTGCCCTTCAAAAAGAACTTCGCCCGAATCCGTGTAAAGCTGTCGTGTGCTGAAGCCCGCCCCACTACTGAGACGGCAGAGGCAATCGGAGAACCACGCTGGAAGGTATGACAAGTTGTCGAACGAGAGCTGCCACCCATTGTTGGCAGCGATCATCAGGTCGCGAGGGTCTTTTGCCTGACCGCGTGAAGGTGCAACGTTCGGATCGACCATCTTTCGGAAAACCCGCGCAGCAGTCGTTTTTGCGCTTCCGGCCTCGCCATGTAGTCCTAAGATCGGGAATGGGCCTTGCGAAAACAGCGCGGCAACTTGAGCTGCCAAGAACAGAACCCAGTCCTCATCAGTTTGAAGGTTCAAGAAACCACGGAGGTCTTCAATGTTGCCGCCTTTTTCCGGAAGAGGTAGAGGGAGCATCCCCTGCCCTCGGCGGAACTTGGCGGGAGGATTGTTGACCACCTCCCAACCATTCTTCCCGAACGCAATCGCACGTCCGCGCTCATCACTCAGGTCTAAGTAGTTCTGATCGCCGACTCTCGCTAGCCTTCACGATTGCGGCCTTAAATTGGCCCTGGTTCCAGTAAATCTCAGTGAGGTCCAAGTCGAGTACAGCTACGCCGTCGGGACGGACCTTGGCAAGAAGATCGTACGCCATTTGATAGAAATGGAGGGCTTTGGGTAGATCTTTGAGATCTGATTCTCTTGCGCCATAGATCGCCATGAGTTCGATGTACGCCGCGGATTCGTCATCGGTATCCCTGAAATGCTCCAGTACTGGAATAGCGGCATCGATTTGCTCGGAAGCCTCCTGCCAACTACCAATGGTTTCCAGGCCGACGGCCATGTCGAGGGCAGCCCAAGCGGAGCTCAGGGGCTGATTGGCTGCGTCGCTGATCTGCTTAGCTTCCCTTAGGACACTCACTCCACTCTGATACTGTCCTTGATTTTCGTACAAGGTAGCCAACGTTCTCCGTACCCAGTACCGAGCAGACCAGGAGTTGCTTGTGTCTGCCACGACCTGCGCCTTCAAAATGCCTTGGAGGGCCTCGTCCGGCCGGTGCGAACGATTCAAGGTGTTTGCCAAGTTCTTCAATTGGAATGCTTCATTCGCGGCGTCGCTCTGCTTTTGATAGAGTTCAGCCGATTTCCTATAGTGGTCGATGGCTTGGGGCAAGTCGTCGGCAGCTTCAAACGCCTGCCCGATCAGGGACAAAACGTAGGCCTCAAGATCTCTTCTCCCGATGCCTTGGGCAATTCTTAGAGCGTCCCCGAAATATTGTCGGGACTTTGTTTTGTTCTTTTGAGCTGCGTAATAGGTGCCCAACGAGGCTTCCGTGTTAACCCGACCGACGCTTGAACCGAGCTGGTGGTAGAGTTCGTCCGCGGCCTCAAGGTTTGCTCGCCACTCGTCCGGAGTTGCACCAGCTTCGAAGGTCGGAGAATTGGCAAGTGCAAGATGGGCGTCAGCCGCACCCCTTAGGTCCTTATGCGCATCGTACAACTGAATCGCCTTCCTCCACGCTTCCGCAGCTGCAGGCCCGTCTCCTTGCTGTGTCTTGATCTGAGCTAGTTGCACGTATTCCAACGGATCATCGGGCGACTGCTTAAGCAAGAATTGGATTGAATCTTGCGCCTCCTGGTGTTTGCCTTCAGCGTCCAGAACCCAAACGTTCGTTTGATGTGCTGCCTGCAAGAGCTGAGGAATGCCAAGCTTCTTTGCGCCAACCATGCATGGCGTCAAAGCATCATCCGCCGATCTGAAGTCTTCTTCCAACATGAGCGCGGTTGCCAGCTCGCATGACATGGCAACGCTCCACGGCGTAGGAGTGCCATTCTCGCTAGGGGAGCGCGAGGACAGCGCTCGTCGAGCAAACTTAACAGCCATGTCGGGTCGCTGTTTTGACATGTAATAACTCACGAGAAGCCCCAGACTGGTTGGTTTGACTGCGTTCGCAATTGGGCCCATCTCGTCGATGTTCTTGGCGAGGACGAACGCACCATCGTCTTGAGAAATGACCTTGGCAGGAATCTGAAGTAGCTTCGTGTTGGTAGCATCATTGTTCAGGTTCGATGTGTATTCTTCGTACTTGTTATTCCAAGCTGCTTCAGTCTCCTGAAAGCGCTGTACGATCTCAAAACAAACAAGTGCACTCGCAAAGTCGCCTGCTGCATATGCTTTGTCAGCCGCATCCCTAACATGGCTCTGTGCGAATGTTGCTTCGAGCTGTGGCATTAACAATGCAAGCGACTTATCATTTTTTGTATCCCCCTGAGATGAGGAAAGAGCAATTGCCGGAATTATCGCCTTCTCTAGAGCGATCAGTTCCTGTTGGATATCATTTCGCTTTTCGTACAGGCCAGCGAGTCGAAGGTAAAGTTCCAAAGTCAGACTTGGATCCACGCCAGGAGCTTCGACGTCGGAGCCAACGAGGGATTCGGCCTCGCTCAGTGCACGTTGAACGCGATCGGTACGTTGAGAGCCGTCCAAGATCTCTGCGATGACGAGGTCGGCAATGAATTGCGAGCCTAAATTGTGGGATCCTTTTGCAGCCGACAAAAGTTCTTCTTCAATCTGCAGTGCCTTTTCCTTGGAGCCTTGGTGGAACAGGAGAACCTCTTCTGAGGTTAATGCCGTGATCCTCGTTTGTTCATCTCCTGAGATAGCAGCCGCCTGGGCTGCCAAACCGTAAAAGTCAATGGACTTGGGTAACTCTTCTCTTGCTCTATAAAGATCGGCGATTCTATTCGCACTTTCCGCTCTCGCCTGTGCGAAGCCTGCCACTGTAGCTGTCTCGTACATTTCTTGCCAATTCTTCAAAGCGTCGTCCGGCCGCTTGGCCGCTTGATAGGCGCTGGCTAGAGCTTCTAGGAATGCGATCTTAAAAAAGGGTAGCGCCGCGGTTCTGTTGTATCCGTCAGGAAACTGGAACAGCGATTTGTTCTCCTCCGAGACACCCTTTCGGGAAATCTCCATCATCCGGATGCCTTCGTCCAATTTGCCTGTTCGCACATATCCTTGTCCCAGAAACATCGAGGCTTGGATGAATATCAGGTAATTTTCGCTCTTTATGGCCAGATCCCTTGCAGAAGCGCCAATTTCGATTGCCTTGTCTGTGTTCGATTCCGATACGGTGAGGTCTGCCAAATAAAGAAGATGTCCCGGCTCCCAGTCATATCGATTAGCATGATCTATCTGTAGTGCTTCTTCGATAGAAGCTCGCGCGTCTGCCTGCTTGCCAGCCAGAAGTTGCAGGCGGCCCAACTCACCCAGAACCCGTGACTGGATATAAGGATTTTTGCTTCTTTGGGAGAGATCCAAGGCCTGGTGAACCACCTTCATTGCCTGATCGAGATGCCCGCTGACCTGTTGAAGAGCTGACAAAGCCACCAACACATCTGCCTGCAAAACCAAGTTTGAAACAGCCATCCCATCCGAGAGGGCGTTGAGCCATTGCACTTTCGCATCTTCCACCCTTCCCTGTGTGAAGTAGTAGAGTGCGAACCAGTCCTCGACTATCGCCCTATCGCCAAGAGATTTCTGCTTCTTTGCAAGTTGCAATGCCTTCTGGAGAGATGTGAGGCTTTCGCTGTAGTTCCCGAGCTTCGCTGACTTCTGTGCTGCGTCCAAGAGGGCTTTGATATTCGAGTCTGAAACCTGCAGTTCTGGTGGAACGTAAGTTCGATAGAGACTCGGCGCGATCTGTGAGTCTCCGATAGCAGAAAGCGAGAACAGTAAAATGCATACAGCGAGCGATCTCGTCGGGAGATCAAAACGTAGTGGATTGGCCGAGATCAACATGCACGGCATCGCGTGGAGCAGATTGTACTGCGGGTCTCTGAAGTATGGCCTAATTTTTTCCCACTCGCTCGCATTGTGGGGACAAATTGGCTGGCCCGGCGGGGGAGGGGGGTGCAACTTTGGATCGCTCTATCTCCTATCCCTCCACTTGTTTGACGGGATAGGAGATAGAGCAATTCAAATGACACGCTGCTGTTAATCACATAGTTAATATTGAGCTGAAGGCTGATTCTATGGGGATGTTGAGGGGAATTTATGGGGGAGGACGGAAGACCTCAATGGGTGTTATGGCGATTTATCGTCAACTATTCCTGTCGTCACCTTAGCTTTTCGCGTGTGGCAGTCAGCCAATCCGGTTCCTCCAAGATAACGTGCGGGAGTGCATTAGGCCCGGCTTGCCGCGCTGGGGGGCAGTGCCTCACAGGGCGGCTCAAACTCGCGAAAATGAAGAAAGCATACGCGCGTTTACAATGCCGACATGCACTTCCAGCTTTCGGCTTGGGCACAAAAATTGGGCCGCCGAGATAATTCCGATCTCGCAACGAGCCCCGCGTCGCTCGTGATCGCCTGTCCGCATTGCACTGCTTTGATCGGGCCGGAGGAATACAAGCGCGTGGATGGCGAACGGTTAGAGTGTCCGTGGTGCGACGGGGACCTTCGCGCCGCAACCCAAAAGCTCACGAACTGTTACAGAAAAAGGGGACCGATCAAACAAATATGAAATCATACTCAGCGGTGTGCGGTTTTTGGGGAGGAGGTCAGTGGTTGGATAAAGACCTGCTCGATTCTAACAACGGCTTCAAACGCTCTGACCTCACGCAGTCCACGACCGCATGCGATATAACAACAGTTCTCAGCTCGGTTTCTCACATTGTGGTCGTAGTTGGAGCATCGACCAAAGCTTTCCAGTTGCCGTCGGGCTGTTTGCCCCAGACGACGACGTATTTGGCTTTGACGGTTTGGGGCTTGCCCCTCTTGTCGTTGAGGGTCATCTCGTATTCTCCGGTTTCGTATGCGAGGTCCCCGGAGCGAGCGACTTCCACTTTGGAGGGCGCGAAGGTCAAGGCAAAGCCGGGGAGGCCCAGCATTCCAGCGCAGAGTTTCTGTACGGCGTCTTTGCCGCTGGCAGCGGGCGCGTTGGGAGCGAACATCTCGGCCGCGTCGGCGTAGTACGAGGTGGCTTTCGCAAGATCCTTGCTGGCGATGGCCTTGATCCACTCAGCGTCAAGCGCGCGAATAGCCGCCTCGTCCGCAGCACGGGTATCGGGAGCTGCTGCGGGCCGGGCGGAGGGTTGCGAGGCAGTGTTGCAGGCGGTAAGAGGGGCCAGAATCGCAAACAGGAACGCGGAAAGGCGAAGTGGGACATTGATGTAGCCTCCTGGACAGGCCGTGGAATTTTCCCTGGCCGCCGACAATGAAAGACTATACGCCCGTCGACCTTTGTTGTACGGGCCACATCGGTACACCTGGAGGATTGGCTCTGACGCCCGCCCTTTCCGGACGGACTCGCAAGCCTACCCTGTGAAGACCGTAAAGGGTAGCTCAGCGGTGCCAAGCATCAGCCCTCCCTCAGGGAAGGACGATGATTCGTCCTTTCATGCCCAGATTGTCGTGCAAAGCGCAGATGTAGGGATAAACGCCGGGAGTCGTGAAGGTAATGCGAAACCGCGTCGATCCTAATGGAGCCTGTGGCAAAAAGAGGCGCTCCTGCGGGGCTGAGCTGATAAATCCCGAATGCACGCTGTCTGATGTCGATGCGATTGTGGCGTGCAACGCTCCGTCAACATCCACAGTGACATTGGGTGATGGAGGTATGGGGTTTGCGGGCTCGGTGCCGAAGGTAATGGTGTGCGGCGTAATCGGATCATGATTTGTCCACTCCACAGTAGCGCCAGCGTGGATCACCAGTTCCGGCTCAACAAAGCGCATGATCGCAGCCGTTTCATGCCCGCCGGCATTGGCGACTACTTTGCCGATTCCCACCGACACCGCTCCCGCCGCGCTGTTGTGTGTATGGGCGGCCATAAGGTCTGGCGCCGACAACAGATCCTGGGCTTGCTGGGCAGCCTGTTTATCGTAGAAGGACTGCCCGTGCGGAAGTGGCACAGACGTATCGAGCACGTGAATTGTGCCGGTCATGTCTTCGTGCACCAGGCAAACCAGTTTGTAATTGCCGGCGGTTGGAAATAGCACGGTGAATGATCCGCCGGTGACCGAAGGTGGAGCAGTTACACAGGTAGATCCATCAAAGGTTGACCCGCTTGCGGAAAATCTCGGGCAGCCGACAGGAAATGGCGGACGCACTTGTCCATCGGTTAAGAATGTCACAGTGTGAATGTCATCGGCGTTGAAGGCCCACGAAATGCTGTCTCCGGCATGAATCCAGATTTCGTTGGGCAAAAACGCCAGCGCCTGATGTCCCTTGTCCTTGCTCTGCGCACCTACCGACGCCTGCCACTGCGCGCCAAAAGCCGGAGTAAGTGCCAGCACGGTGAAGAATAGCCAGAGAATTGAAGTTGTTCCTGCTCGTTTCATATCTTGGTCTCCTGCGCTTAATTCGGGTTGCCCGTGCGTTGAGCCGGCTGGACTCAACCCGGGGAAGGCAAGTGTCAGCTAAACGAGTCCCACAATACGCCTTGGCAGAGAATTGTCAACAAGAATGGATTCCAGGTAGTGTCCTAATTTCAAATTTAGGACACTATCGGATTCCAAGACGGCCTCGCGGAAGCCGAACGTGGGTTGCTCCCGAGTGCCAGGCCACTCTTAACCCACCCGAAACGGCTTGCCGGGCAGTGAGACTGATTGTTGACGTAAACAGGCGTGGGTGTTGAAAAAGTCACGTCGAATTAGCGGGATGAGATTCAGCAGAAGCATGTTAGAAGAAAGTGATCCTGCCCATGCTCTGTTTGATTCTGA
>JAYVCW010000463.1:0-8722 GCA_043749775.1 Acidobacteriaceae bacterium
AGGCGCTTGCGGAGGGTATCGACGGCATGCTCGAAATCAGCCCCCATCTTGTCGATCTTATTGATAAAGCAGATTCGGGGAACGCCATACTTATCCGCCTGGCGCCAAACTTTTTCGGACTGCGGCTGCACGCCATGCACGGCATCAAAAACCGCGACCGCGCCGTCGAGCACGCGGAGCGAGCGTTCCACCTCAGCCGTAAAGTCCACGTGGCCGGGGGTATCAATAATGTTGATGCGAATGTCGCGCCAGGTGCAGGTCGTCGCCGCGGAAGTAATCGTAATGCCGCGCTCCTGTTCCTGCTCCATCCAGTCCATGGTGGCAGTGCCCTCATGCACCTCGCCGATGCGGTGCGTCCGTCCGGTATAGAACAGGATGCGCTCCGTCGTCGTGGTTTTACCCGCGTCGATGTGGGCCATGATGCCGATATTTCTGCAACGCTCTAGTGGAACTGTTCTGGGCACGCCGAATCTCTTTCTGGGCTCAAACTCTTAAAGCTTGCTCTTAAAACTTGTGTGCTGGCCTTTCGTAGCCAATGCAACAAGCAGTTTTACCAGCGGTAGTGTGCGAACGCCTTGTTCGCTTCCGCCATGCGGTGTACATCTTCTTTCTTTTTGATCGCAGCGCCTTTGCCATTCGAGGCATCGAGCAGCTCATTTGTCAATTTATCGATCATCCCCTTTTCGCCGCGTCCACGGGCATAGCTGACCAGCCAGCGAATCGCAAGCGACGTTCTGCGGTCGGGACCAACCTCGATCGGCACCTGATAATTGGCGCCGCCTACACGGCGCGTCTTCACTTCGAGCAGCGGTTTCGCGTTCTCGACTGCCTTGGTGAAGAGCTTCAAGGGCTCGTCGCCGCCTTTTTCCTTCAATTTCTCGAGCGACTTATAGAAGATGCCTTCGGCAGTCGACTTCTTTCCCTGCCACATCATCGAGTTGATAAACTTCGTCACCAGATCCGAACCATAGATCGGATCGGCATCCACCGTGCGCTTCGGAGTGTGTCCTTTTCTTGGCATTGCTCGTTTCTAGCTCCTGGCTCTCAGCTGTCTGGCTCGAGCCGCGAGACGCGGCTGACCGCCTCTCGACAGAAAATTTTTATGCTTTCTTGGCGCGCTTCGTGCCGTACTTCGAGCGGCCCTGATTGCGTCCGTTCACGCCGGTTGCATCAAGCGTTCCGCGGACAACGTGATATCGCACGCCCGGCAGATCCTTCACGCGGCCGCCGCGAATAAGCACGATCGAGTGCTCTTGCAGGTTGTGGCCAACGCCTGGAATGTAGGTCGTCACTTCGATACCGTTGGTCAAGCGAACGCGGGCCACTTTGCGCAGCGCCGAGTTCGGCTTTTTCGGCGTTTGCGTATACACGCGCGTACACACGCCGCGCTTTTGCGGGCATGATTGCAGCGCCGGACTTGCCGTCTTGTAATTCGTGCGCTTGCGGCCGAATTTTACCAGCTGATTAAAAGTAGGCACTCTTGCCACTCCAGACGCGGAACACCGCGTCGCAATCTTTTTGCTGCTTGATTCCGAAGACACAAGGCCTTCCCCGTCTCCGGTCTGGCACAGGCTGCAGCGCCCAGCCATACTCTCCCGGGCACGAATGCCGGCGAGAAATTACTTTTACTGCTCGACTAAATCGCCGACGACGGTGACGCCACGCCTTGCCCAACTTCAGGCTCGGAGACGCTCCGTTTCGTCTGCTTTCTCCCACATAGCCTCGCGTGACCCAACCCTACCGGGCGCGATGGTTTTCGCAGGATGTTTCAGCGAGGGTGCACGCCGATCTCACTTCCATCGGGCGTTTGTTTCTTCGACTCAGCCTAATGTTCTTCGGAAGCCCTTTGACAGCGCAGGTTGCGCATCCAACGGAACAGCCGCACTACAGGCAAGCCAGACTTAACTCGCGGAACCGTTTAATAATATCAACCGCTCTGCACATCGTCAACCACTCTACGACGCATCGAACTAAAAAAGACAACGTCATAAGTTAAAAACGTTAAAAGTTAAAATAGGATCCGCGACAACTCTCGTCATTTCGAATTGTTGCTCAGATCAGGGTTCAAGGCCGCATTTATTATTCATGACACAAATTAGGAGCGGCGCGGCGCAACCTTGAAACCTTTGGCTTTACCTTCTACACTCACAGTTTTGCGTATCAACAGATTTCGCTCGTGTCTGCGCAGCAAGCGGATACGAGGAGGGTTCATGTTTCTTTGCGGTTCCCGCTTTGCCACCGTGCTGACGCTCGTCTCGCTCGCAACTCTAACCGGCTGTCTCGGTAAAAACAGCGCCAATCCTGGTAACGGCACCATTCAAAGCGTTATTTTGAATCCTGCGACGACCCTGTCACTCGACGTGGGCGCGTCGCAAGTTTTTAGTGCCACAGGCAGAAACGCCAATGGCACAACGACATTGGGCGGGAGCATTCAGTTTTTGGTGACCAGCGGCTCGCCGAATTCCGCCGCTCCGCTGTCCGTCGCGAGCAACGGAGCCGCCTGCGCGGGCAGTTGGGATCCTAGTGCTACCTTGTGCAGTCCGGGAACTCCGGGCATCGCGATCGTCACTGCCGTCATTAACGGTGTCAGCAGCCCGCCCACTACAGTCTACGTGCATCGCCACATCGAAAATATCCAGATCAAGCCAGCCGCCGGTATCGCGCCGCAGTTTGATTGTTTTTCGCAGAACCAGACTTTCGAGTATCAGGGAATCGCGTTCAGCGGGAACGTCGATATCACCAACACCGTCGGTCCCATGAGCTGGTCGTTCACGAATGGTGGTGTCGTCTCTCTTTCCACTACCTCGACTTCCCTTCAACCCAATCAGGTTGTGGCCACTGCGAAGTCGCCAGGTATTACCCAGGTGTTCGCCACGGTTGGAGGAAACACTAGCAGTCCCCTTCCTTTTACTACTTGCCTCGTTCGATACATTCGGCTTCAGATAGGCGGACAGGGCCAAGCCGGAAATACGGTCAGCGTGGCTACGGGAGGCGGAGTCAATGTCACCGCGACTGCAGTCGATACTCTGAACAACTTGATCACGAATCCACCTCTGACCTGGAGCACGACAAATCCTGAGGTGGCTGCCTTTGGTGCGACGACCACAAGTTCCGGTGCGAACAACGCCAGTACGCGCAACAACGCGGGCGGCGCAACCCTCACCGCATCCTGCACGCCCCCATCTTGCAACATTGGAGTACAGCCGGCGCTTCCGGTTTACGCGAGCGACGGAACTTTGCTGAACGGGCAAAACGGATTTGGCGCAATTTCCGTCAATGTGACCTCTACCGCAGCTCCTCCCACTTACACGGCCTGGGCTGCGACGACAGGCTGTAACAACGCGCCGGGATGCTCGAGCGCGTTGTTCTCGGTGGCCCCAGGGGCGAATCCGATCAGCTCTATCGTGAGCGTCCCGCGCACTCCGAACTCGATGATGTTCACCCATCAATCGGCCTCCCGCCTTTACCTTGGGAGCGACCAGGGCTTAATGTTTTTGGATGTGTCCTCCACTAGCTCGTCTGTTTCCGAAGTCTCGAACCAAACTCAACCCTGCAACGTTTCATTGTGCGGGAAGGTTCTGACAATTTCGAATGACGGCAAACTGGTCGTCATCTCTGACACGTTATCGACCCCCAGCCAGGTGTATCTCTACAACGCGGGCTCCACTACGTCTGCGACAACGGATCTGATCATCCCCGGCGAAACTGCCACGGCGGCTGCGTTCTCGCCCGATCAACTGAAGCTGTTTATTCTGACCAACA
This sequence comes from Acidobacteriaceae bacterium, assembly GCA_043749775.1. GTDB lineage: Bacteria > Acidobacteriota > Terriglobia > Terriglobales > Acidobacteriaceae > Acidiflorens. The sequence goes on from JAYVCW010000463.1 coordinate 3,763, forward strand.
CTGGAAAGATGTACATCTACACGACCGTCGACGCGTTGAGCTCAGTCCCTATTGCCACTACAGCGACAGACGTAAAATTTTCCGCGGACGGAAGTTTTGCGTACGTAGCGGGCTCGCCCGCGAGTGCGATCTCCGCGTACTCGACTTGCGCCGTGCCCAACTCCCCGAGCGTCAACATTGGAACGGTCGCGACTTCAGCTACGCCGTACCGAATTTTCCCGTCCCCCGCGGCGCCAGCTGATCCGCAAGGATTAAGCCAGCCCGTACTCGCTCTCGAACCGCCGAACGTCGATTTAGTGACTGCCAAGTTTACCCAGGTGCCGCTGCCTGTGACGGTTCCTAACACACCGCTTCAGCTGACGTGTAATCCTCCGGATATGCTTAGCTTTACTCAGGGTCCTTCCTATAACCTGGGCCAGGGAAATTTCACTCCGATCGAAGCGCAATTAGTTCGCGATGGCACGAAGATGATCATCGTGGGAAGCAGGCTGCCAGCCGTGCTGATGTTCGACGTTGCCAACGGAACTACAACGTCGATCCCGCTTGTTGGGAATCCGAATCCGCTTTCAGCCTCGGTGTCGGCGGATGGCAGTCAAGTCTACGTCGCCGCCTGCGACCAGTACGCGAGCGATGGAACAACATGCACCTCGGGCTCGATACACATCGTAAACACGATCAGCCAAGGCGACCTGCAGCAAGTTCCGTACGTCAACATCAATCAAAATAACAATCCAAATATGTGCAACAACCAGGGAACGAACGCTCCGCTTTGCCTTCCGGATCTGATCGCGGTGAAACCGCAGTAGTAGGAGCGCAGCTCGGCAGCGGCTGCGCTGGAACAAGACTTCCATTTTATTTGCGGGATTCTTGAGCTAGAAAAAACTCGCGAAGATCGGCACGGTGGACTCAACACCGCGGACTTAAAAAATAATTGCAAGGAAGATTTACGTTCCTACTTCTTTGCCGACGCTATCGAGCACTCCGTTGATAAACTGCACTGACTCCGGCGTCGAAAACTTACGTGCAATTTCAAGCGCTTCATTGATGACCACCGCGCGAGGCGTTGCCGGATAGGCCAACAACTCCGCTACGGCTCCCCGCAACACGTTGCGATCCACCGCCGCCATCCGGTCCATGCGCCAGTGCTGCGTGTGCTTTCCGATCAGTTCATCGATCTCCGGCATCTTGTCGATGGCGGTGCGGAACAAATCGTCGGCAAAACCGCGCACATCTTCCTCGACGTTGTTGCGTTCCGCCCAAAATGTCGAACGCACAAGGTCCGCAGGCTGCTTGCCCATGTCAGATTGAAAGAGCATCTGCAGAACCATTTCGCGAGATTTGCGTCGAGTGCCCATGCCAGCTTTTAGCTGTCAGCTCTTAGACGTTAGAAATCGTTGAGCTGAAACCGTTGACCATCAGTCTACAGGAGCTTTCACGGGGCCGATCTTTTTTAGAAAGCGGATCTTTTGGGGAGTGGATCAGGAGCAGATCAAGAACGAGATCGTCTTTTACGGGATACAGGCGCGGCTGCATTCTTCGTGGAAGCCGATGCCGCAACTTGTGAAACATTTTTAGTGACAGATGAGGGCTGAGAGATGACATTCGGCGAGCGAGAGCTGATCCCTCCATTCAGATTCGACATCTCAATTGCGGCCATCGCCGCTTCAAACCCCTTGTTCCCCATCTTCAATCCGGCGCGGTCAATAGCCTGCTGCAGCGTCTCGCAGGTGAGAACCCCAAATGCGTGAGGAATGCCAGTCTCCTGCGCCGACTGCCCAATACCGCGTGTGACTTCATTGACGATGACATCGTAGTGCGCGGTGTCACCGCGAAGAAGGCAGCCAATGCAAATAATCGAATCGTATTTTTTGGTTTCGGCCAGCATGCGCGCCGCCGTAGGAATTTCAAATGCCCCTGGAACCCGCACCAAAGCAATGTCGTCGCGCTCCGCCCCGGATCGAACCAATCCGTCATAGGCGCTTAGAAAGAGCCGTTCCGTAATAAAAGAATTGAAGCGGGAGACGACGATGGCAAAGCGCTTCCCCGCCGCGCTCAATCCTCCCTCAATCGCAGGGATCGCGGGCACAGGCACGCGTTCAATTTTTATTCGGTCTTTCGTATGTTTCTTCGTATTAAGTGTTCTCCGTTGTGAAGACGCGGCTGGCTGCATCTACCACCCGATGCGGGAGACAGGCCAAACCCGTTTCTACAATTATTTCCCTTTAAATGCCGCCACCCGCTTTTCGAGAAATGCGCGCGTGCCTTCTTTTTTATCTTCGGTGGCGCAGCAAACTCCAAACAGCGTCGCTTCGAGAAATTGCCCGTCGGCGAGCGACATGTCCATGCCGCGATTGACGGCCTCCATCGCATATTGCACCGCCAGCGGACCGTTCGCGATAATTTTTGCCGCGATCGCCTCGGCTCGCGGAATCAACTCCGCCGCCGACGTGATTTCGTTCACCAAACCGATGCGATGCGCCTCTTGTGCCGTGATCATTTCCCCCGCAAGAATGATCTGCATCGCGACTCCCTTGCCTACTAGCCGCGGCAGGCGCTGTGAACCTCCGTATCCCGGAAGAATGCCAAGCTTCACCTCCGGCTGGCCAAGCTTCGCATTCTCGCTCGCCAGCCGCAGGGTGCAGGCAAGAGCCAGTTCGCAGCCGCCGCCGAGCGCAAATCCATTGATACAAGCAATCACCGGTTTCCCCAGATTCTCGATGAGATTAAAAACATTCTGCCCGCGGACTGCATATTTCTTGCCGCTCACCGCGTCCTGCTCAGCCAGTTCGCCAATATCCGCCCCAGCAACAAACGCTTTTTCTCCGGAGCCCGTCAAGATGACAGCGCGAACATTCTCGTCATTCTTGATGTCATGAAACGCCACCCGCAATTCTTCTATGGTCGCAAGGCTGAGCGCATTTAGAACCTTGGGACGGTTAACGGTTACGTACCCGATGAAATTTTTCTTTTCAAGCAGTATGTTTTCAAAGGTCATAGCTTTTTATGTCACCTAACTCTTTGTCATCCCTAGCGAAACAATTCCGGGCGCGAAGCGAGTGCATTCGCGAGGTCGAAGAACTATGCCCGTTGAATGATCAGCGGCACTTCGATCACAGGAACCGGGCTCCGCGCAGTTCTGCTACGCGCAGGAATGACAATGATTACAGAGACTAGAACTTCCCCGCCACCGGCTTCTCCGGATTCGCGTAATCATAAAATCCGCGCCCCGATTTCTTCCCGTACCACCCCGCCATCACCAACCGCTTCAGCAGCGGAGGCGAAGCGAACCGCCGTTCCTTGAACTCGTCGTACATCACGTGGGTAATGTAGTAAGTAGTGTCGAGCCCGACAAAATCAAGCAGCGTGAACGGACCCATGGGATACCCGCATCCAAGCTTCATCGCATTATCGATGTCTTCAATCGATCCAACGCCCTCTTCATAAGCACGAATCGCATCGAGCAGATACGGCACCAGCAGCCGGTTGACGATGAACCCGGTCTTGTCCGAAGTTCGGACGGGGACTTTGCCTAGTTTTTTGGCAAACTCGTAGGCGGCGTCGTACACGTCGGGGGCGGTCGCGATCGTCTTCACCACCTCGACCAACTTCATCAGCGGCACCGGATTGAAAAAATGCAGTCCAATAAATCTTTCCGGCCGCTTCACCGCCGTCAGCAACTCGGTCACAGAAATAGAAGAGGTATTGGAAGCGAAGATGGCGTCTTTTTTGACGATGGCGTCGATCGAGGCATACATCTTCTTCTTCTCTTGCACATTCTCGATGATGGCCTCGATAACGATGTCGCAGTCGGCCAGATCTTCGCGCTCGGTTGTTCCCTGAAGCCGCGAGCGAATCTCATCTCTCTGCTGCGGAGTAATGCCGCCCTTCTCCACCGGACGGCCGGCAAACTTCGCGAGCGACTTGTCGATTCCAGCAAAGCCCTTGTCGAGATACTTTTGCTCGACCTCAAGCACGGTCACGTCGAAGCCCGCCGCCGCGCAGACCTGCGCGATGCCGGACCCCATCAATCCGCAACCCAGCACGCCGACTTTCTTAATTGCCATTATCGTTCACCTTACTTTTTCAAACGTTCGTAAGTTTCGACCAGAAAGATCGCCATACTTCCCGCTAAGTTGACAGCAAGTTCCGCATGACGACTATCGGGCTTAACCGGCCGGCTCCCCTTGCCGTGGGAGTCGCTCAACTTATTCCGTAGTGCTCCGAGGCCCTCTACGACAGCCGTGCACCCACCTAATATCTGCGTGAAGATTGGCTCCGTGTGTTGGCTTGGGGCTAGGTTCAATTCAGTCGCCTTTGTCGCCAGAGGAGCGCTGCTCACGACTTCAACTTCGGCTCGGCCTTCTCATATAGCCACATCTTCATGAGCGACTGGTAGGGCACATCGCGTTTATTCGCGGCCGCCTTCATCAGGTCAATCAGGTGCCGTGGCAGGCGGATCGAGATCGAGACCGTGGGTGGCTTCAGCCTGGGCAAGGCAGTCTTACGCGCCTTACTGAAATCGAACGCCTCATTTTCGGCGAGCGGCAGGCAATACCGTTCCCCCGCGCTGGGAACTTTCTTAGAGGCTTTCATACCCCATCCTTTCCCTCCTTGAAGCGAGGCGGGCAGAGATTACCCGAATCTTTGTGCCGCCCGCCCGCAGGGTAAATGCCACGACAAGAACCAAGCCATCATTAGTCGCCCCGATCGCCCTTGCTCGTTCTTCCGCTGTACTATGGGCAACATCGTCGGCAATCCACAGCGGCGTATTACTGAAGACTTCCTCCGCATGCTGGCAGGTTATTCCGTGCTTGGCATTCTTGGTTTCGTTCCCGCTGTCCCATTCGAACCCGATGACTTCGGAGACGTCAACCATTGTTGTATATGACCATTATATACCAATTGATAGGATTGCAAGTCCATTTCGAGATCTTCTCTTAAGCCATCGTGAATAGCAGCC
>JAYVCW010000464.1:0-2052 GCA_043749775.1 Acidobacteriaceae bacterium
GGGGATATGGGTGGGCAAACGACGTTAAGCGAAATTGCCGGCGCGGTGGAGGGAATGGTTCTCAAACTTCGCGACATCGGTTGCCAAGTCTGCTTCTTGTATCTCTATAGAAGAGACGAGGCCCTGGACAATGGGCATCCAGTCATCGCCGAGTATGAGAGAGTAGCGGCTCATTACGACATACCCTCGCTTCACATAGGGCGACTGATACAGCAGAAGATCGCTGCCGGCTGTTTCTCGGCCGACGACATTGTGAGGGACAAGGTTCACACGACAGCAAAAGGATCGAAGGTCACGGCCGACTGCATCACCGGTGGATTGCAAATTGTTTTCGATGCGTCGCGCGAGGAGGAGACTGACGCGGTGCGGAACCCGGCGGTCCCGCTCGCCTCACGCAATTACCATCGCACTCAGATTGTCCCCGCGACCAGGCGCATGCTACGCGATCCGGAGAATTTCGCAGCCGGACGCTTTCGCTTTACCTACGATTACATCCGCATCGACGCCAAGAACGAGATTCGTTTTCAGGGAACCGGCGAGCTGGTGGGGCTGCTCGTAATTGTCGGAAGAAATGCGGGCATCGTCCAGGTGGATGCGGCCGAATCGACCGAAGAATACACACTGTGGGACGAGTGGTGTAGCTACAGTCGATTGACCACGGTCATTCTGAGGCGACCGCTGCCCGGCGGTACTGCGGTGCGTATCAGGCTGACAGACAAGCCTGTCAACGACGCTGCCCAGCATGCCGACTCGAATTCCACGGCACAGCTTCCCAAACAATTCCATTTCGTTGGTTTTCTGATGCGCCGCGAGCAGGCCTGATGGTGACCATTCGCAATATTCTTAGATCGACTATACGTCAGTCGTACCGGCATGGACTGTTTCATATCCGCTCGAGAGACGAATTTCCTTTCGTCCTGAACGCTCGAGCGCTGATCGGCGACGGCGCTGAAGTGGGAGTGCACAAGGGCTCGTATTCCGAGTTCGTGCTGACCCATTGGCACGGTCGAAAGCTCTTCTCAATCGACCCGTGGATGGAATCGGACAGAGAGGTTTGCGCAGATGGAACTCCGGTGACGCAGCTCGCGCATGACGACGTTTTCAGCTCTGCCGAGAGACGATTGGAGCGTTTTGGGGTACGTTCCGAGATGATGCGCCGAACTTCACGCGACGCTGCCCACTCTTTCGCCGATGGCCAGCTCGACTTCGTTTACATCGACGCTCTTCACTACTATGAGGATGTTCGAGACGATATTGAGTTGTGGTATCCGAATGTGCGCAAAGGCGGCATTCTAGCAGGTCACGATTATGTCGATGGATGGGCGCCAAATTATGTCTACGGCGTCAAGTCGGCGGTGGACGAACTCAGAAGCGTCAAGCGATCACGGTTGGCCATTTCGCGTGAAGCAATTTCGCCGTCGTGGTTTTTTCTGGTATAGGGCGCAGGCCATCAAAGTCTCCGCGGAATCTATTCCTGCCTCAACCACCGGACCCGACGAAGGTCTCGTCACCGTCATCGTTCCGGTATATAACGGTGAGCGCTACGTGATGGAGGCGATAAACAGTATCGTCAGCCAATCGTATCGTCCAATCGAAGTAGTTGTCGTTGACGATGGATCGACGGACACAACCGCTGACGTAACGATGCCTCTTTCGGGTGAAGCAAACCCCGGCGTGCGCATTCGATACGAGAAGCAGACCAACTCAGGTGCCGCAGCTGCGCGAAATCGTGGGGTCGAGCTCGCCAATGGAAACATTCTCGCGTTTCTCGACGCTGACGACGTATGGGCGCCGAATAAGCTCTCGCTACAGATACTTGCGCTCGAAAACAATCCTGATCGAGACGCCGTCTTCGGGCATATGCAGCAATTCATCAGCCCTGAGCTGGATGAAACAACAAAGCTTACCCTCCGATGTCCGACGGATCCTATGCCGGGATACACTCATTGCACCATGCTGATTCGACGTGAAGCTTTTATGCGAGTCGGAATGTTCGAAACCGATTGGCACCTCGGAGAGTTCGTCGCGTGGTACCTCAAGGCAATCGAGAAC
>JAYVCW010000465.1:0-2132 GCA_043749775.1 Acidobacteriaceae bacterium
GAGGCCGCGCGGCTTGTCTCCGAGCGATTCCGCTTCCTCGCCGAATCCCTGCCGCAGAAGATCTTCACCGCGACACCGGCGGGCGAGGTCGATTACTTCAATCAGAAGTGGTTCGATTATACGGGGCTTGCTGATGGCCAGTTGAAGGCTGACAGCGCACAACAACTGATTCATCCTACAGATCATGATGAAACCATGCGTGTTTGGCGGCATTCCCTAGACACGGGCGACAGATTTGAGTTCACAAATCGGATGCGGCGCGGTGACGGAGCTTACCGCTGGCATCTCACCCGCGCTGAAGCGATGCGGGATCCAGCCGGACGCGTCACCCTGTGGATTGGCTCCAGTACGGATATTCACGATGCCAAGGAGACAGAGCAATCGCTGCGGCGCGTAAATGGCGCCCTACACGAATTCGCATTTGCGGCCAGCCATGACCTGCAGGAACCACTGCGCGGCATTGCCCTCTCCTCCCAATTGCTACTCAAAGGCTATCGGGACCAGTTGGATGAAAAGGGCGCTGTTTTCGTCGATTCGATAACGAAAGGCGCGAATCAGATGCGAGACCTGTTAAGGGACTTGCTTTCTTATGCTGAGGCTGGCGCGGAGCGCGAGGAAGGTGATGAGGACGTGGATCTCAACGCCATTTGTGAGAAAGTCAAAGGGACTTTGCGCACGGCCATTGAAGAGTGCGGGGCGGTGGTAACGAGCGGCGAACTGCCAACGGTGCGGGGCAAAGAGATCGAGTTCGTGCAGGTTGTTCAAAATCTACTCGGAAACGCGATCAAGTACCGCGGGGATCTGCCGCCGTGCATTCATGTTTCCGCTGAGCGGCGCGCTGACGAATGGTGTTTCTCTGTGGCGGATAACGGAATGGGAATTGATTCCCACTACCATGAAAAGATCTTTGGCGTGTTCAAACGCCTGCATGGCAAGGCAATTCCCGGTACCGGAATTGGCCTGGCGATTTGTCAACGCGTGGTGGAGGGCTGGTCTGGACGAATCTGGGTGGAATCGGAAGCGGGGCGGGGTGCGAGGTTTTGCTTCACGCTTCCGGTCTCCATGCGAGTAAGCGCATGAACACGAACCACCGCGATCGCCAGTTTCGGATTTTGCGGGTGGATGATAATGACGAAGACATCTACCTCCTGAGACAAGGCTTGAGCCAGTCAGAGATCGATTGCGAGTTGACGGTGATTAGCGATGGTGCTGAAGCCATCTCGTTCGCGCGACGAGAAGGAAAATATGCCAGAAGTCCGGTACCCGATCTGGCCGTGGTTGACCTGAACTTACCGAAGCATGGTGGCATCGAAATCCTTACGGCGGTGCGCCAGAACAAGGATCTTGAGAAATTGCCAGTGGTTATCATAACGTCATCGGCAAGCCCTCGTGAAAAACTCCAGGCAGCGAGCCTCAAAGTTGAGACATTTATCACAAAGCCCTGTGATCTGGATGAATTTCTGAAGATTGGCGAGGTACTAAAAACCGTGCTGTTAAGAGACTCTCAATCGTTGTGAACGAAGCCGGCGTTAGTCCTTTGGGATCGATAAAAGTACCTGAAAGATAATAGTTGACACTGGATAATAATTCCTGTCTATTGATTAGTGTCCATGTCAGATCTGCGTACGCAAGCCGTCGACGACTTCCGCCGCCGTTGTAAGGAACAGGGCCTTGCCTTTACCTTCCAGCGCCAAGCGATCTACGAAGCCGTTTTCGATTCGCATGAACATCCGACCCCGGAATTGATTTACGAGCAGGTCAGACAGCGGATTCCCTCTATTTCCCTGGGCACCATCTACAAGAACGTGAAGATGTTCCTGGATTCCGGAGTCCTCAAGGAAGTCACGCTCCATCACGGCTCGCTGCGGCTCGAATCGAACATGGCCCCGCATCATCACCTCGTCTGTTCCGTGTGCAAGGCGATCTTCGATATTGAAGAATCCGCGGTGGAGCCGGTTCCGTTACCAGTAGGCAAGTTGCCCGCGGGTTTCTCGGTCAAGCAATGCCGGGTGGAGTTTGTCGGCGAGTGCAAGCGTTGCCGAATTGCGCGGAGGAAGTCGAAAGCAGCAAAGTTAAACCATTCCTAAACCGAAATCATTTGGAGACGCAAAAAACACAATGTCAGATAAAAC
>JAYVCW010000466.1:0-25898 GCA_043749775.1 Acidobacteriaceae bacterium
TTGCCGTACTCCTACACTGGATATTGGCGGGCACTGCAAACCGCGGCAGCCCGGGCGGGGCTGGGGAGAATGGGAACCCACACCTTCCGGCACACGTACCGCAGTTGGCTTGATAGCGTGGGGACTGCCATCACTGTGCAACAGAAACTCATGCGGCACAGTGACATCAAAACCACACTCAACATTTACGGGGACGTTGTAACCGATGAAATGGAGCGAGCGGCCTCGAAAATTGTGGCCCTGGCGTTCAATCCTGATTCCAAGGTGATTCCAGCAGCGGTAAGCCACTGAAAGAAATGGCTCCTCAGGTAGGACTCGAACCTACAACCCTCCGGTTAACAGCCGGATGCTCTGCCATTGAGCTACTGAGGAGTGGGAGCGCGTTTGGTTGCGCGCTTGGCTCGTCTTCAAAATCATATCAGAGGCGCGAGTGATTGGAAAACTTGCCAGATTGCGTTGGACCAGGACGGGCTGAAACACCAATCCGCTCGAAAGTTTCGCCCAAACATCCACGACGCCGTTTCTGCTAACCTAAACTTTATTGTCTCGTCCACAAAGCAAAAAACATCAATCAGCGAGGTTCGGTATGGGAGGTTCGCGTTTGTCGATTCTGTTCCTGAGCATGGGTATTGCGGTCTGCGCTTTGGCCCTTACGAACAAATCCGCGGCTGCGAGCGCCGGTGCTGCTGAACCGAGTACGCCTCAGACATCGTCCGTTCTCCCGAGGGCGAAGGTGGTTCCGGTCGAAGACACGGTGCAGGGCCACAAAATCGTCGATCCCTATCGCTATCTAGAAAACGCGAACGATCCCGACACGAAAGAGTATGTTGAGCAGGAACTGAGCTATACCCGATCCCTGCTTGACCCGCTGCCTGGGCGCGAGAAGATCAACCGACGGCTCTCGCAGTTGCTGGTCATCGGCACGGTTGGCACTCCGCAGATGGGCGGAAAATATTATTTTCATACCCAGCGTGAAGGAACGCAGAACCAACCCGTCCTTCTAGTGCGCGATCGGCTGGATGGCGAAGACAGAGTTTTGGTCGACGTGAACAAACTCTCTACGGACGGCACCGTTGCGCTCGACTGGTGGTATACGGCGGAAGACGGAAAGTACGTTGCTTATGGGACCTCAAACAGCGGGTCGGAAGAGAGTGTGCTTCATCTGGTGGAAACGGCGACAGGAAAGGTGCTGCCTGACGCCATCGAGCGCACGCGCTTTGCCAGCATCGCATGGCTGAAAGATAGTTCCGCGTTCTACTACACGCGCCATCCCAAGAAGGGCGACGTGCCCGCCGGCGAAGAGGTCTATCACGTCAAAGTTTTCTTCCATCAGATTGGAAACGACCCCGCTAAAGATTCTTTGATTTTCGACGAGCGAGAAAATCCGCAGGATATTCCGAACGTTACGCTCTCAGAAGACGATTGCTGGCTGCTGATCAACGTTGAGCATGGCTGGACGAAGACGGAAATGTATCTGCAGGATCGGGCCGCGAAGACTGCTCCCGTAAAAATCACCGCGGGTAAAGACTTTTTATACAGCGGAGATTTTTATCAGGGCAAGCTTTACATCACAACGAACGAAGATGCGCCCCACTATCGCGTGTTCGTGACCGACTTGAACAAGGCGGCTCGTGAGAACTGGAAAGAAATTATCCCTGCGACCGATGCCATTTTGCAGAATGCCAGCGTGACCGGAGGAAAACTGCTAGCGCAGTACGAGCACAACGCGACCTCTGAGCTCAAGCTCTTTACCCTTGAAGGCAAGAAGATTGGCGACATCTCTCTCCCCGCCATCGGAGATGTGTTCAGCGCCTCTGGTCGTTACGACCGCAATGAGATATTTTTCGGGTTCCAATCTTTCACTGCGCCGCCCAGCATTTATCGCGTCGATCTTAGTGACCGTAAGAGTTCGATGTGGGCAAGGGTTGATGCCCCCTCGATCGATCCCACCGCTTACGACGTGCGGCAGGTTTGGTACAACTCGAAAGACGGCACCAAGGTGCCGATGTTTGTCGTCAGCAAGAAGGGAATTGAGAAGAACGGCAAGAATCCTACGTTGTTGACAGGGTACGGCGGGTTCAACATCTCGCTGAAACCAACCTTTAATCGCAGCATGTATCTGTGGATGGAGCATGGCGGTATTTATGCCGTTGCGAACCTGCGTGGCGGTTCTGAATTCGGAGAAGACTGGCATCGCGCCGGCATGCTCGACAAAAAGCAAAATGTATTCGACGACTTCATCGCTGCCGGCGAATATCTGATTTCGGAAAAATATACAGATAGAGATCATCTCGCCATCCAGGGCGGATCGAATGGCGGCCTGCTGATGGGAGCGATGATCACGCAGCGTCCGGATTTATTTCGCGCCGTGATCTGTGCCGTGCCGCTGCTCGATATGTTGCGCTACCAGAATTTTCAGATCGCAAAGTTGTGGATTCCAGAGTACGGCTCGGCGGACGACGCCAAGCAGTTCGATACGCTCTATGCCTACTCTCCGTATCACCACGTAAAAAAGGGGCAGGAGTATCCCGCGATTATGTTTTTGACTGGCGACACCGACACGCGCGTCGATCCCATGCATGCAAAAAAGATGGCCGCACTCATGCAAGCCGAAGCCAAAAATGGGGACAGCAAGGAAAGGCCGATCTTGTTGCGTATCGAGACAAAAGCTGGGCACGGACAAGGGAAGCCTGTTACCAAGCAAATCGAAGAGTCAACGGATATGTACTCGTTCTTGTTCTGGCAACTCGGCGTCAAACCGTGAGGCTCTCCGGAATTAAAAATTATTCCCTCTTGGACGCTGATGTAAAAAAGAACGCGGACTTATCTGCCTAGACCGTTGAGCCTCGTGGAAGGGCATGGCTCGGTCGTTGCGGCGCTACCCTCCCAAGTCACGCGCGCCGACGCTGTGTTTAAATGGATTGGTGGCAGCTGACTTAAAAATCCGCGTTCTCGTCGCGAAGCCTGGCCTCGACGGTCACGACCGCGGCGCCAAGGTCATCGCTCGCGCCCTCCGCGACGCTGGCATGGAGGTCATCTATACCGGCCTTCGCCAGACACCCGAGATGATCGTCAGCGCTTCATTGCAGGAAGATGTGCAGGTGATCGGGTTATCTATTTTGTCGGGCGCGCACAACGCCATCGTTCCGCGTGTTATGGACCTTCTAAAGCAAAATAAAATGAATGATGTTCTCGTATTGGTGGGGGGCATCATCCCCGACCAGGATATTGAGGGTCTTAAGAAAATAGGTGTAGCTGGAATTTTTCAGCCGGGCACTCCCATGGATAACATCGTCAAATTCATTCGCGAGCATGCGAAACCTCACGACGTCTCCGCCGTTTAGCCAAGCCGCCCCTCTTCACTCACCCTACCTCATCTGCCAAACCAAAGTTTTCGCCGTCGGCCAGCCGTTGCATTCAAGACTAGCTCAAAGTCTTACAATCAACGTTATGGAGCACAAGATTTTCTGGCTATCCTTTACCGTGCTCGGCATTCTTGCCGACGTCGTCTTGCCACTCTGGTGGGCAATCATCGTGACCATCCCAATCTGCTTCTTCTCCTGGTGGATCGCTTATCGCAGCGGCTGGTTTGAGTAATTTTTTCCTGCGGGACCGGTTGACGAAAAGAAGCTAACCGAGTCTAACCCAAGTCACAATTGCGATTAGCCTTTCGGGCGCAGCTCTTCCATGACACTCTGAATCAGCTCTTTCGCATCCGTCAGATTTTTCATGATGAGTTGAATGTCCATGACCGGCTTGCCTGGCCAGCGTTCGCTTTGGCAATATACGCTGTGCTGGCCGACGAGGGCCATGGCGTCGGTGACTAGATCCATGGTGACCGCCAGGCGTCCACGAGGAATGCCCATGCGCATTTCAAAATGTTCAAGCTCTTCCTGCTTTTCGTTGAAGATCGCCATCTCATAATTGTAATGGCGACGTAGGTATAATCCGTTACAGCGCTGCGTTCTGAGCTTCTAGCGATAGCTCTTAGCAATCCAGGCGCAAAAGAGTTTTAGGAGAAAAACACAATGAAGAAAATTGCTCTGGTTACGAGCTTGTGTATTGCGATGGCGGCGTTTGCCTCCGCGCAGATGAGCATGTCCAAGGATAAATCGCAGCGTCCTAGCCCGGCTGCCAACGCCGAGTGTAAGTTCTCTGACGGCAAGATGATAAAGACGGACTACTCAAGTCCGCGCGCAAAAGGACGAAAGATCTTTGGTAGCGCTAGTGATAAAGCTCTCGTCCCTTATGGAGAAGTGTGGCGCACGGGAGCGAATGATGCTACTACATTTGTGACCGACACGAATGTCAACATTGGTGGCAAGTCGATTCCTGGTGGCACCTACACATTATTCTCGGTTCCTGACTCCAGTAAGTGGACTTTGATCGTCAGCAAGAAGACCGGCGAATGGGGCATCCCATACAAATATGAATCCGACGAACTGGGTCGCTTTGATATGCAAGTGTCCAAGACGTCAGCGCCGGTAGAAAACTTCACGATCTCCTACGATCCGGGCGGCAGCAAGTGCACCATGCACTTCGAGTGGGAGAACACCCGGGCCAGCATCGACATCAGCGAAAAATAACTTCACTCACATATCGCTCCACATATCCACATCGAGACGGGGCTCGCCCCGTCTCTACTTTTTGAAGCCTCCATCGTGCCCTCCGCTATACTGAATGCCGATGCGACCCATGCTGCGCTTTCTCTGGAATGCAACCCGAGGCCACAGAATTACTCCTTGGCGCAGTCCCTACCTGTTGTGGAGGATGGAAACCTTTAGCGGCGTGAAAATGTCGCAGATTGGCTTCCTGGAATTTTGGGAATTTATGTGGATGGAGCGCGCCAGCCTGTGGCGATTTCTGAAGTGGACCGCGGAGATGGACCATTATGTCCATCCCAAATCGAAAGACTCGTAGTTACATCGCGCACAATAAAGCGCGGCTCTCCGAAAAACGAGCCGACCGGTTGTGCTGGAAGTTAATTACCCTTCTAATACCAAATTCACTTCGCTACCCTTACCCGCTCCCATCACTTGAAACGCCGAGCCGCGATTGGTCGCAATCTCCAAAAATCCCATGCTGCCGATAATTGCAAATACCTCACCCGGAGTTCCTTCCGCGTAATTCGTGCACATCCTCGTCGCTTGAGCTTTTGTCCCTATTGAAATCTTGAAAGCGGGAGGCGCGTCGGCGAATAAAAGAGGCGCGTCTTTTTGAGTGATATTCGTGACGAGATTACCAAAACGGTCGACTTTCAGAACCACGCCGCGAAGGGTTCCTTCACTCACTGGTTTTGGACGCGGCGACGCGAACCGAACATAGTCAGCTACTTCTTCACCGAAGCGATCCGCCGCCAGTCCCTTCGCCAGGTTCGCCGCCACGGGAGCAAAAATATCGCGCGCATGAAATGTGTTGCTGCGCGGCTCGCGGAAATAATGTTCGGCCGTAATATGTCGCACCGACTTACGCTCTTCGCGATCGTAGACAAGCGACAGCACTCCATTATCGGGAGCGACAAAGATGTGCCGGTCGGCGGTCAGAATAATCGGCCTGCGCGCTGTTCCAACCCCCGGGTCGACGATCACCATGTGCACGGTCTCGGAAGGAAAGTGGGAGTACGCCTGCGAGATAGTGAGGGCGCCATCAAGAATATCGAATGGCTGCACCGCATGGCTGATGTCGACGATCTGGGCTTCAGGAGCGATATCAAGAATGACGCCCTTCACCGCGCCGACGAAGTGGTCGTTGACTCCGAAATCTGTAGTAAGTGTGATGATCGGGATACGTGGCAACAATGAACCTCGTTGAGATAGAAATTTAAGGGCTCCACGAGAGTATGGGACGTGGCTAGAGGGCGCGTCAAGACATCTTAGATTTTCGTGACTCCGCTTCGGTCATCCAGCCGCGGCGCAACTTCTCGGCCGGCACGTTGGATAAGTAGGGCTTGATGTCGAGAATCGGCGTCCGGTCGAGCATGTCGAGGCCGCGCACGTGCAAAGTGGACCCCTCTCGACGCTGGAATTCGACGACTGTAAGTCCAATCGGGTTGGGGCGGCGCGGGGATCGAGTCGCAAACACTCCATGCGGACGATCGTCGATCGGAGGAGTACCCATCAATTCAAAATGTTGAGAGCGATCAAACTCCCACAATACAATGAGATGAGAAAAGCCCTCGATGTCGGTCAGCCCAAGCTCGAATTCCTGCAAAATTTCGAGCGATCCTTCGGCTTCGTGTTTGACACCAAAACCCTTGGGAATTTCACTACTGATTTTGTACGGGCTGCTTACAAAGCCAATCGGTCGCGGGGTGAACATTCTCGGTGTGTCGTGCCTTTCGATCGTTTTATCAGCATAAGACGACGAAGCCCCGCGAAAAATGGCGGCTTAGTCGAGGGAAATATTTCCTGAGCCGGTGTGAACCGAAACTGTCGGCCCACCGCCGCGCACTTTGCCTACAACGCTCTTGCGTGATTCCTGAACGCGGCCCTGTACTGTGGTCGCGACCGCATGCCCCATCGTCACGCTTCCTGAACTCGACGATACATCGACATCGAACGCCGCATCGGAGGGTAAGCGCAAGTTGACATTGCCCGAGCCGGTGCGCACGTTCCACATATTTTTTGGCGAGCCGTTCGCATGAATGTCTCCACTGCCAGCCTCGGCATGAAATCCTCCGTTGACTCCGTCGACCGAGATGTTACCCGAACCGGTGCGGATCTCAACATCGCCCGCGCCCTTCTCTTCGATCTCAATATCCCCGCTTCCCGCCTTAACTCTCGTTGGGCCGGCAAGGTTGCGTCCCTTCACATTGCCCGAACCGGTTTGAAAGCGCATTTCGCCAGCAAGGCTTGAGAGTTTCAGATCGCCCGAACCACTCTCCAGATCAATGTGACCTTTAATGCCGTCAACTTTCTGATCGCCGCTTCCCGTGTGCGTGCGAAGCGCGGTCTCGGCCGGAACGGTAATGTTGTAGTCGATCGAGATATTGTTCATATTGATGTAGTTGATGCGAATACCATTGCCGTTCTGTTTAATCGGAGGATTGTTCTGCAGTTCCTGAACTTCGGCCTTGTGGTCTCCGCCAAACCACGAGCTGCCAGAATGAATCTCGGCATGAATCGAAACGGTGTTGCCGGTGCCGGGATGAACGATGATGTCACCTGACCTCGTCAAGACTTCGAGGTCGACGGGGCCGTTGACTTGATAGGAGCGATCGAAGGTTCCTATGACGGAACCAAAGCTCGCAGTGGAAGCGCAGAAGATACAGACAGCGATCAACGCGAGATGGCGCGAGAAAAATTCGGGAGAGCGCTTAGTCTTGCCGCCCTCAGCCCCTAAAGGGGCATTTGATGCCGCGCACGCGGTATCGCTGAAAGGGTGCCCTGATACCAGTCCATTTGTCTCGGTCGAAGTATTCATAAAATCCCCAAACTCCGTGAAAGCCAGAAGCTGAAAGCTAGAAGCACGAAGTCACCCTACTGCAACACCACCTGATCGCCTTCTTTCAGACCTTGTAACAACTCGGTCTTGGCGCCGTTAGAAATCCCGATGTTCACCGCCAATTTCTTCTTGCCATCTTTTACTTTCGAATCGGGCACTTCGACAGAAGCCTTTTTATCTTTGTCGTAGATGATCGAGCCCTCCGGAATCTGGAGAACGTTCTTGTGCTCTTCCAGAATGATCTCGGCATTGGCCGTCATCATTGCTTTTAGCACGCCCTCCGGATTGTTGATTGATACCCGAACTTCAAAAGTAGTGACGTTATCTTTCTCAACGCCCATTGGTGAGATCTTGGTGACCTTGCCGGTAAAGGTTTTGTCTTTGAATGACTCAACTTTGATTCGCGCCGGCTGGCCTAAATAGACCTTGCCGATATCGCTCTCATCGACCTTGCCTTTGACATAGACCTCGCTGGTATCACCAAGCGTCATGACCAGCGTTGCCGAAGAACCCAAAACTAAAATCGAGCTCACCGCGTCGCCAATTTCAACGTCGCGCGATAAGACGATGCCATCAATTGGCGATGCAATCGTGGTGTAGGCGAGCTGCTCTTCAAGCTGCTTGAGATTGGCGCGATCCTGCCCAAGCTGCCCTTCGGCCTGGCCGATTTTCGCCTGCAAAACCTGCAATTGCGCCTTGGATACGTTTTGCTTGTTCAACGACATCTCGTAATTTTTTTGCGCATCATCGAGAGCGGAGACGGACACGACGCCATCTTTCGCCATTCCCTGCGCGCGATCATAGGCACGCTTCAAGAGCGGCACGTCAGGGCCTTGAGCGTCCACTTTTGCGCGCTCAAGATCCGCGCGAGTGCCGTTCAAACTGGCGGTCGAGGCGTCGAGTTGCGCGCGAGCCTGCGCGACGCGAGCCTGAATTTCCTCGCGGTCAAGCTCGGCGAGCATCTGCCCCTTCTTGATGCGGTCGCCATACTCGACGTAGAGCTTCTTCACTATTCCGCTGGCCTTCGATTTGAGTTCGACTTTCGTGATGGGCTCGATCTTACCCGTCGCGACAACGCTCTTTGCAAGATCTCCGCGCTCAACCTTGGCGAGCTTTGAAGGATCAATCTTCGTGCCTCCGCTGGTTGCGGCGATCAGAGCGCCCGCAATAACCAGAACAGCCACGACCGCGATCGCGATATAGATTATTTTTCTGCGCCGCTTCTTTTTATTATTGCCGGTACCTTCCACAATTGCCTCCTGCAAAAATCTTTAAACTAGTTACACTTGGTGTTACGACTAAAACACAAAAATAGTTCCGAAATTGTTATTTCCCTTGGCGAACCACTCGCGAGGGCGCCTATGCCTGCTTAGACCGCAGGATTCCAAAAAAGAAAGCACAAGAGTCTAGGCGATCAGGTTATTGATGATTGTACCCTTGGACTTCGTTCGCATCGAGGTATGAAGCCGGTTCCCGGACGAATTTGGCTAAAGGAAATAGCGCCAATCATCGGCGAAATAGCGCCAATCATCCAAAGTGCCCGTCATAACACTGATTCTTTGACCTTTGGAATGTTAGAATTAGGGCTTCATGATTGCTCACGTACCGCTGCAGGTATTCATTGTCCTGCTTCTGGTGGCGGCCAATGCCTTCTTCGCCGCAGCTGAGTTTGCATTGGTCAGTGTGCGTGAAACGCGCATCCAGCAGCTGATCGAAGCTCATCGCGCCGGAGCGCGCACCGTCCTCAAGCTGCATCAACAGCTTGGTCGCGTTGTGAATGGCGTGCAACTTGGAATCACCATCACCAGCCTCACGCTCGGCTGGGTCGGGGAACCGGTTTTAGCCCCTATTTTTGCTAGCTGGATTGGAAACATTCCTCACGCCACGCTTTACGCTCACGCCATTGCGATAGCTATCGCATTTGTTGTGATCACCAGCCTGCACGTCATTCTCGGCGAACTAGTTCCAAAATCGCTAGCTTTGCAGCGAGCCGAGCGCGTCGCGTTAGCTGTCGCCGCGCCCATGGATGTTTTCCTGACGTTGAGCGCGCCTCTAACGGTCGGCATGAGCCGCGCCGCGAGCTTTGTTCTGAGCGCTTTCGGAACGCAAGAAATCCGCCACGGCTCGGTGCATTCGCCGGACGAACTCAAGCTCATCATCAGCGCCGCTCACCATTCCGCCCAACTCTCGCCAGCTCAGGAAGAGATGCTTTTAAACGCGCTCGAACTTGAGAACATAACCGCTCGCCAGGTGATGGTGCCGCGCACCAGAATTTTCTCTCTCGCTTCTGACCTCAATTTAGACGAAGCTCTTTCGCGCGTGGTCGAAGACCAGCATTCGAGAATTCCAATCTACGATCCACAGCGTGGCCCCGAACATATTGTGGGAGTTCTTTATGCCAAAGATTTAATGCGCTGGATGCGCTTGCGTTTGAGCCTGACCTCCGCCCCGCCCGCCGCCATGCGGGTTTCAATGATGACGATCGGCCACATCATGCACGATGTTCTGGTGGTGCCTGAGACCAAGTCATTGCTCGACATGCTCAGCGAGTTCCAGCAGCGTAAGCGGCACCTCGCCGTGGTTGTGGATGAATTTGGATCGACCGCCGGCGTGATCACGGTCGAAGACGTTCTTGAACAACTGGTAGGCGAACTTGAGGACGAATTCGACGTCGCTTCATCGCAGTCTGCGGTGACGGACGCGAATGCGCCGATAGTCCTGGACGGAGCCGTCAACATCCGCGATCTGGACACTCAATATGAACTAAGGCTTCCTCAAGATGAAGGTTTCGAAACGCTGGCCGGATTTCTGCTCTCGCGCTTGCAAAAGTTACCGTCGGCCGGAGAATCTTTCGACTATGAAGGCCGACGCTTTACCGTAGAAAAAATGGAAGGCCACCGCATAGCCACTGTGAGAATCGAGCCCACTCCGGCGCCGCCCCAACCGCCTGCACCCCAGGTGCAGCCGGCTACAGCGGCCACGCACCAGGCCGGAGACTAGCCGCCGTAGCCGAAACGTTACATTCTCGATTGGTTCTGAAAGTTGCCCTGTCGATTGATTCGCGGAGAACAGGTTTTTGGTAAAGCAGTGCTTAAGCGCTGCGGAAGTTTAAAGAGATTCGGGCGTCTCAAGCCGCTGAAGGACGGGTACTCACCACGGTATGTTTCGCTACATCATCTCGCGAGTCCTCTACACCCTGCCGGTGATCTGGCTGGTGGTCTCGACCGTCTTCTTGCTCATCCACTTTGTCCCCGGAGACCCCATTCAGCAAATGCTGGGTGAGGGTGCCCCTGCTGCAGACCTTCAGGGCGTCCGCCATGCCTATGGCCTCGACGTGCCGCTAGGGCAGCAGTATTTGAACTATTGGAAAGGTGTTCTTCGCGGCGACCTGGGCAAGTCTCTCCGCTTCAACCAAGGCGTAACATCGCTGGTTGCTAAACGCTACCCGTTCACGCTCGAACTCACTCTCGCATCATTGTTCGTGGCTATCATCCTTGCAATTCCGGCAGGCGTACGCTCAGCGCAACGCCGCAATCTCTGGGATGACCGCGCCCTGAGCGTGGTCAGCCTCTTCGGACTTTCATTTCCGAATTTTGCGCTGGGGCCTGTGCTGATTTTGTTTTTTGCCGTCAAGTTAGGGTGGCTCCCCGTCTCAGGCACCGGAACCTTCGCGCATTTAATTCTTCCCGCAGTGACCATGGGTAGCGCGCTGGCCGCGATCCTGACCCGAATGGTGCGAACCTCGATGCTCGAAGAATTAGGCCAGGACTACATACGAACCGCACGCGCCAAAGGACTAACCGAGCGCACTATCGTCTATCGCCATGCATTGCGCAACGCCATGATCCCGATTCTGACCGTCTTAGGATTGCAATTCGGCGCGCTTCTCGCAGGAGCGATCGTGACAGAAACCATCTTCTCCTGGCCCGGCGTCGGACGCCTGACTATCCAAGCTATCGCCAACCGCGATTACTATCTGGTGCAGGGATGCATTCTTGCGATTGGATTGACGTATGTTGCGGTGAACTTCTTGACTGATCTCTTGTACTCGGCGGTGAACCCGAGGATTCGACAATAGGGGAGCCTGCATATCTGCAGCTCACAGATTACGCTCGATAACGTGTCCACTAACGTGTCCACTGTCCACTGTCCAACGATGAGAAGGTCTGGGTTGCGATATCGTAGTTCCCAGAGGAAGATTCTTCCGGTATGTCCACACTCGCCATATCGCTGCCCCGCGTAGCTCGTCATAACCCGTTGGCGGCAATCGGCGTGGTCCTTGTTGCAATCTTCCTCTTCGCCGCCATCTTCGCTCCGTGGATCTCTCCGCAAGATCCCGCCCATATCGACTTGCCTAACCGCCTACAAATTCCGTCGTCGCAGCATTGGGCTGGAACCGATGAGTTGGGACGCGACATTCTCTCGCGCTTGATCTGGGGCGCGCGTATTTCTCTCTTCGTCGGCAGCAGCGTGGTTGTCGGCTCACTGTTTCTTGGACTGATCATAGGCAGCCTCGCGGGATATTACGGCGGCGGCATCGATCGTTTCGTCAACGTCGTCTTGATGAACGCATTTCTTTCGTTCCCCGGCATTCTCATCGCCATCGCTTTCGTGGCATTTCGTGGCCCCGGCATCTTTAATCTCATTCTCGCGTTATCAATCGGAGGCTGGGTTGGCTACGCGCGTCTGGTTCGCGCCCAGGTGCTTGCGGTGCGCGAGCGAGAATTTGTTGAAGCGGCGCGTGCCCTCGGCGCCGGAGACCTACACATCATTACGCGCCACATTCTGCCTAACATTATTCAGCCCGTCATCGTGCAGGCTGCGATCGGTATGGCGGGCGCGGTCCTGGCTGAAGCGACAATGAGTTTTCTTGGGCTCGGAGTTCCGCCGCCAACCGCAAGTTGGGGATCGATGCTGAATGATGCCCGCTCGCATCTCTTCGACGCTCCGCATCTTGTCCTTTTTCCCGCCGTTACCGTCATGCTCGCAGTGTTAGCTTTTAATTTTATCGGCGATGCCCTTCGCGATCTTCTCGATCCCAGATCTAGGATAGAAGCCGGGTTATAACTCGTTCTTCAGTCCGCAGGGAGTTGTTCGCTGGAACACTTTGCAGTGCTTCGTCAACCACTTAAAAATTCATCTGGAGCTAAGAGAATGTGCCGCTATCCCCGCGCTCACAACAACTTGCAGGCTGTACGACACTCTGCACCGCAATATTTACATTCCTTTGACGTGCGAATAGCAAATCCTTGCTAACATTCTTTTTGACTGATTACTTTTTTCTTTCTTCCTCGTCCAATGAAGTGACCGAAACACAGGGAACTTTTTAAAGGCGGGATCGTATAAAAGACATATGGAACTCCAATACAAAATCGAACGCTTGCAGGATGTGGCGGTGGTCAGCCTTAGTGGACGCATGGTGCGCGGTCGCGCGCTAGACAATCTGCGCTGCAGGATCGAGCAGCTCGGGCGCATCCGGGTGCTGGTGCTGGACGCGACTGAGGTGTCGCAACTCGACGCTGGGGGCATCGGAACACTTTTGCTGGTGCGCCGTTGGGCGTTGCAGAATTCCGCAAAGATGGAATTGGTGAATCCGCCTTACTTCTTCCGGCGAATCCTGGATGCGACGCACCTGACGCCTGTGTTCCAGATTTCATCGCTCAAAGAAGCGATCTGCATTTTACGGACGCCAATCTGCTCTGCGCCGCGATTCGCCACGGCTTAACTGAGCTGGAGAATGGACGTGATGTTTTATAATTCGCGTCCATGACCTATCCACGCGTAAAAACAAGCTCTGTCCTCGTAATCATCCTCTGTTTCTCTGCGTATATATTCTCCGAAGAGCTGGGTCAGAGCGGACCATTCGATCTGGTCATTACCAATGGCCACATCATCGACGGTACCGGATCGCCTTGGTATTCGGGAGACATCGGAATTCGCGAAGGCCGCATCGCCGCCATCGGAATACTCACGGCCGCTCCTCGCAAACGCACAATCGACGCCAAAGGAGAAGTTGTGGCGCCGGGCTTCATCGACATGCTCGGGCAGTCAGAGACTACGATTTTGGTTGATCCCCGGCTTCCATCCAAAATTTATCAGGGAATCACAACAGAAATTACCGGAGAGGGCGGCTCTGCCGCTCCACTCAACGATTCGATCATTGCGAACGACCGTCCCGCTTACCAGCACTACAAAATCGATCCTGACTGGCAAACGTTTCGCCAATATTTCTCGCATCTTGAAAAGCAGGGCATGGGAATCAACCTTGCCAGCTACGTCGGCGCAACGCAGGTGCGGCGCATGGTGTTAGGCGATGCCGATGTGCAGCCGACGCCCGCTCAACTCGAGGAAATGAAAAAGCTGGTTCGCGACGCCATGAACGATGGCGCGGTCGGACTTTCAACCTCGCTCGAATACGCCCCGGCTCCGTACGCTAAGACGGAAGAATTGATTGCCCTTGCATCAGAGGCCTCGAAGTTTGGCGGAATTTATGCCACCCACATGCGCAGCGAAGGCGACGCTGTTCTGGAGTCGATCGATGAGGCGGTTCGCATCGGGCGCGAGGCGCACATCCCGGTTGAGATTTGGCATTTTAAGGTCGCCGGCAAGGCTAACTTCGGGCGCATGCCTGATCTCGTCGCGCGTGTCAACAAAGCTCGCGCCCAAGGTTATGACGTCAGCGCGGACACCTATGCATACACCGCGTGGTCAAACAGCATGTCTGCCTTCATTCCGCCTTGGGTTCATGACGGCGGCGACGCGAAGATGATCGAGCGTCTAAAAGATCCTGCGACACGTACCAAGATTCGCAAACAAATGCAAACGCCATCGAAGGATTGGGACAACGAGTGGGACGAAATCAGCGGCCCGCAAGACGTGATGATCACCGCAGTTCAGAACCCGGACCTGAAAAAGTTTCAAGGCAAGCGTTTGACCGAAGTTGCAAAAGCGATGGGTAAAGATCCGATCGACGCGTTGTTCGATCTCCTGATTGACGACAAGGGCTTCACCAGCGTGGCCGTTTTCGGAATGTCCGAGCCCGATGTCGCCCTCGCGCTGCAACAGCCTTGGGTAGCTATAGACAACGATTCGTCGGGCACGTCTCCGGAGGGCGTTCTCGGCGAAGAGCATCCTCATCCCCGTGCGTATGGTACGTTTCCCCGCATCCTGCGCAAATATGTACGCGACGAAAAGAAGCTGACATTGGAAGATGCAATTCGAAAGTTTACCGCGCTTCCGGCGCAACGGATGCGGCTCACGGAGCGCGGCGTTCTCAAAGAAGGAATGTGGGCTGACATCGTCGTTTTCGATCCGAATAAGGTGCGGGATCTCGCGACGTTCGATGATCCCAATCATCTTTCGGAAGGCATGAACTTCGTGCTGGTCAATGGAACTCTTGTAATCGATGGCGGAAGAATGACCGCGGCATTGCCCGGAAAAGTCCTGCGCGGCGCAGGTTATCAACCGTGAACAGAAACTGATTTTGTTGAGCGCCGGAACGGGCTGGCCAATCTCATCATTGAACTTGCGAGGTGGGTGGCTTCACGTCAGCTTCGGTGCGCTTCACTTCCGGTACTGAGATTCCTGTTCGCGCTATGCGAGGCTCTGCCAGCGAACCCGTAATAGACCACGATCGTTCGTCGTCATTTTTAAAACTAAAATTTAAATCGCTGGTGGACGCAGCGACGCCGCGCACCTTGTAAGTGCTCGCCTGTGATTCCAATGTCGCGTCTGTAAGACGCCACTGGCCTGAGTTGAGATTCAGTTCCCCGGAGAAGCGCTCCACTCGCATGGGCTGCGCCGTGTCAAATAGATCGATATGAAGCAGGCTCCCATCGCGCATCACAAATTTCAGTTTAGCCTCTGAGTTGCGTAGCATGTCGCGCACATCCGGACCGCTAAAAAAATATGTTCCGTCGGCCGCTCCCGAGATCCACGAATCGTTCATCGCCGAGCTTAGCTGGTCTAGCGAAATGTTAGTAAGAGTTCCTGTTCCGCGAAATTGTGGTCCGGATGCGTTGGCCGGAGAAGTGAAATCAATGACCCAGTTCCCATGGTGCGTGCCCTGCAGAAGTTCTCCGCTGAGCGCCGTAAGACTCAGCCTTCCTTGTTGTAATTCCAAAGTCGACGAAACTCGAGTCATACTCAGTCGGTCGACAGAAAATCGCGCGACTCGCAAATTGCCTTCCGCTCCCATCCTAAGAAGCGGTGAGTCGTCAACCGGCGCGCTGGTTGCATTTTCCGGACTTGCCTCCAGAACTTGATACCAAGGCCGTTTTGTCAACCGCTGAGAAAACCATTCGGTTAGATCCGCTTTCGACAAGTTATCTGCGCTGAGATCGAATTGGACTGGACACTTCGCGGATGTCGGTTCAGGAGTGTCACCCGATGAAGTGGCACTTGGTACCACTGGCGTGCAATGCCGGGCTACCCGGACACGGCCTGCGAAGTGCGCGGTCCCAATACGAGCAGCAATCTTTTGTAGAGTAAGTGCATCTGCTTCGATCAATGCCGTGGCCGATTCTATCTCGAGCGGAGCTGTCATCCAGCGCACTTGAGCATGCACGTTCCGCAACTGCGCGCCGCCGCTCGGTATGGGAGCTGAAAACCCCTGCCAACGTCCCATGACGCCGACATCCAATTTGGCAAGCCCTTCTGCTGTTGGGCGGGTTCCTGGAATTCCCAACATATCTTCCAGGCTAAATACATCTCGCAGCGTAGAGTCCCCGCGCAGAAAGAATTGATACCCATCAGCTGAGATCGAACCGACAAGAGTGAGGGGAGCTGAAGAATTGATGGCTAAGGTAACAGGCCCAATTCTCAGGCCGGGCGTGGCGGTGATCCCTTTAACTCGTGCTCGAGCGTCTTCGTTGCATCCCGACAATTCGAACGGAATCGTACTGAGAGCGATTTGATTGCTGGCAGACACCGCCGAACCTCTCGGACTTGGCCTGGGTGAAGAGAGCCCGACCTTCGTTGCTGTGCCCGTGCCGTTGCAGGTCTGAATGACACGAGCCGAAGTGCCCCGTTGAGAAGAGCTAACCAATCTTGCCGCGTGGAACTCGGCATTGAACGCTCCACTCGGTGTGAGTTCGGCAGGGACATACCTCTTCGACTGGCGCAGAAGACGCAGCACCGACGCCGACGGGATATCTTCGGCGGCGAGGGTCAGATCATAAATTGGATTTCGCATCATGCCCGCCACCGCGCCAACGCTGCCGCTGATTCGAACCTTGCCGGTGCCGGCCGGCGATTCACAAAGCAAATCTGAGACCGTTCCTGTAGAAACTTTGTACTGCGCACCACATTTTGCGGCCAGCCGAATTTCATCGCGCACCGCAATATCGTAGCGGTGAAAAGCATCGATCCGAATGTCGCTCTGCATCGCCAAAGCGTCGGGAGTGCCGGAAACTTTTGCGGAGAAAGTCACCGCCCCGCGCCACCCTCGATCGTTGCCACTGAATAATTTGGTGATTTGACCAAGTTGCCCGTTTTGCCATTGCAGGGAGAACTGCATTGGCGTCGATTGCAAACTCGGCGCGCGTTGCCACGTTCCATCAATCGTCACAATTCCAGTGTCGGTCAGGTTGAAGTCGGTGCGGACGGGCGCGGCCTTGATGCGCGCGCTCCATGAATTCTCCGCATCCTGCCAGAAAGCGAGGTCGGCATCCATAAGCGCATAAGATTTTTTGATTGCTCCTACTTTAAAATTTACACGCGCATGTGAGGCTTCGAGATAGGGGAGCACCGGGCGCCGCTCAAATGCTCGTCTGTCGGTAGGAGCCGCCGGGATTTGCGCGTTGTGTTCTAACAGTCCAGTGAAGTTCCAGCGCCCTTGCTCGTTGCGAACCAGATTGATGCTGGGATAATTGGCGCTCAGGCTGGCAATGTCGAGGCGACCTCGAAACAACGATCGGACCCGGATGGCGGCTGAGACATACCCCGCGCTTATCAGCGGCTCGGCGTTAAACTCGGGGTCATCGTAAATGGTTAAGCCTTCAAGGTCGAACCCCGGACGCGGCAAAATGTGAAGATGCACACTGTCGATTGAGACCCGCCGCCCAACGGCGTTTCCAATTGATACGGCAATTCTATTTCGCAAGCGGGACACCCCGGGCCGGAAGAGGAAAAGCCCGAGCACCACAATCGCAACCAAGGCGGCTACGCGTTGATACCGCGACAACTTCACTTCACGATCCTGAGCGTGCGCGACCAGCGAGTCTGGTCAAAGAAATGGAGAATGGTGTGGGCCAGAAACCCGATGCGATCGCCGACACTTCGCATCAAGTATTGGTCATCGGGAGTTTCAAACGACCAATATACAAGCAGTGGCCGACCGATGACGTTGCCGCGCGGAATGAAGCCCCAGTAGCGACTATCTTTGCTGTTATCACGATTATCGCCCATGCCGAAGTAGCTACCTGGTGGAACTACAATGTCTTCGCCTTGAACGAAGCTTGGCATCGTCTGCATCCACTCTTCGCTCGTCACTCCATACTGGCCATCGGCGGGAACTGAAGGAAAGTTATCGCGATATGGATCGTAGTTTCCCCGCTTGTGAAGGATGTAGGGTTCGTTCAGTTTCTCGCCGTTTCGGTAGACCTGGGCTTCGCGTAAGTGAATGCGATCTCCCGGAATTCCGACGATGCGCTTGACGATGAACAGTCCCTTCTCTTCAGGGGATAGAAATACGACGATATCGCCGCGGCGAATGTCGCGGTACGGAACCAGTGGTCCCATCCAGCGACTGGGCGGTGAGAATTGCACTCGATTTACAAATAGATGATCGCCTACGAGAAGCGTATCTTCCATCGAGCCTGAGGGGATTTCGAACGCTTGCAGGACGAAGGTGATGATGAAGAGTCCGACGACGAGAACTCCAGCCAGCGACGCCAGAAACTCTACCGGGGTTTCGCGCGGATGATCATCCACGACTGTCTCAACTTTTGCAGGTTTGGGCACTACGTTAGTTACTCCAGATTAATTATTGGACAAGCCTTAAAGTCCGCGACCAGCGCGTCTGATCGAAGAAATGAATAATAATGTGTGCGACAAAGCCGATGCGGGCTCCAATGCTGCGCATCTCGTATTGATTGGCTGGCGTGATAAACGACCAATAGATGAACATCGGCCGCCCAATCACGTTTTTCTGAGGGATGAATCCCCAGAACCGGCTGTCATAACTTACGTCGCGATTGTCTCCCATCGCGAAGTAACTCTCAGCGGGGACCACGATATCGCCATCCTGCACATGAGAAGGCAATTCCTGAATCCACTTTTCGTTCCGTACCAAATACATTTCCTCAGGTTGGACAGCAGGAAAATTATCGCGGTACGGGTTGTAATCACCCACCTTGTGCCGGACATAGGGCTCGACCAACTTCTCTCCATTGCGGTAAACAACTCCATCGCGGAGGTGGATGCGATCGCCGGGAACGCCGATGATGCGTTTGACCACAAATAGTCCCTGCTCTTCGGGCGAAAGAAACACGACGATATCGTTATGGTGAACGTTGCGATAGGGGAGCAACGGGCCCGTACATTTGGTCGGCGACGCGAATTGCTCGCGATTGACGAACACGTGATCGCCGATCAGCAGCGTGTCCTCCATCGAACTGGAAGGAATTTCGAAGGCCTGCAATACAAACGTAATGATGAAGAGCCCGGTGACCAGCACTCCGGCCAGCGAGGCGAGAAATTCAATCGTTGTCTCGCGAGGCCTTTCATCGACCGGACTTTCTTCAACGCGAACCGCAGTTTCTTTTTTGGGCAAACAGGCCATTCCTTTCGCGCTCTTCGCACACTCAAATATGCGCGCCAATATGACTAGCGAACCAATCTAAACGTGCGCTCCCAACGCGTTACTTGCAAAACATGCGTCACGGCGTAGGCGAGGTGATAAAGTCTATCACCCACGGTTGGAGCGCCCGACAGGTCGTTGGTCAGGCTGATCGACGACCAGTAGATCATTAGCGGCCGTCCGATAATATTTTCACGCGGCACAAATCCCCAATAGCGGCTGTCCTCGCTATCGTCGCGATTATCGCCGAGAACAAAATAGTGATCGGCGGGAATGATCAATTGATGATTCTCCACCAGCTTCGGCATTTCCTTCCACCACCTCGCGTTAACTCCGTAGTCGGGCGAATCGGTCTGCGGAAAGTCGTCGCGATAAAAATTTCGCGCCGGATTGATGTACTGCACGTATGGCTCACTCACCAGATTTCCATTTACGTAGACGCGCTTGTTGATTAGGCGAAGGCGATCACCAGGTAACGCAACAACGCGCTTCACGAAATCTTGTGCCGGATTTATCGGATAGTGGAAGACGATGACGTCGCCACGCTTTACGTTGCGATATGGAAGAATCCTGTTCCATCCGTTTGTGCCGCCGTAACAGAATTTGTCAACCAGCAGATAATCTCCGGTCAAGAGCGTCTGCTCCATCGATTCTGAGGGAATAGTGAAGGCCTGGAGCAGAAAAGTAACTACAAAGACGGCAATTACCACCGTCCCCGCGACCGATTGAACGGTCAACGGCCAGTCGCCATCGGTTATTTTCTCGCTCAAGGACATAAAGAACAGCGTGAGTGCGAATTTAGGACGCAGGACTCGGGCGGTGAGTGGGTTCCAATTCCTCGTCTTTCACCTTGGAGTCACGCGACTCAGGCAATGCAGTGAGATGCTCTAATACTTGCCGGGCGGCATCTTGCTCCGCGCGTTTCTTGGTTGCTCCTTGCGCGCGGCCCACAAACTGACCCATCTCGGGCAACGGAAGGCGGATTTCCACCGTAAACAACTTCTTGTGCTCCGGCCCCTCTTCTTTCACTAAAACATAAACCGGCTGCGGACCTCCGCGAGCCTGAAGAGCTTCCTGTAGCG
This sequence comes from Acidobacteriaceae bacterium, assembly GCA_043749775.1. GTDB lineage: Bacteria > Acidobacteriota > Terriglobia > Terriglobales > Acidobacteriaceae > Acidiflorens. Next base: position 20,326 of record JAYVCW010000466.1, read on the forward strand.
CCGATTTAAAGTCCATGACCGGTATGACGCTCGTCTCCAGATTCATTTGCGCCAACTCTGGTTCAACGATTACGCGAACGATAAAATCTCGCGCAACGGGCCAGCCTCCATCGAGGTAAAGCGCGGCCAGCACCGCTTCCAAGGCGTCAACCAGCAAGCTCGCCTTACTTCTTCCACCGCTCTTTTCTTCGCCGCGGCCGAGGCGCATATAGTGGCCGATCTGTAACTGCTCAGCAACCCTCAGAAGATGGCGTTGGCCGACAAGATGAGCGCGAAGCTTCGAGAGGTGGCCCTCCTGAAAAGCAGGGAAGCGCTGGAACAAAGTCTCGCTCGTCGCAAGCCCGAGTACGGCGTCCCCGAGAAATTCGAGCATCTCGTTGTCGCCTATGAAGGCGGGGTTTCCGAGAGAGTTGCCGGCGAGATTGTTCGCTTCAATCTCACGCGCTTGCGAGCTGTGGGTCAAAGCCTGCTCAAGCAACTCGGGGCGCTGAAACGCGTGCCCGAGCACGTCTTGCAGCACCGTTATTTCTTGAGATTTCATTCCAAGTTTATAGTGAAGCTGGAACCCTCCTGACCGCGAGAGAAGGGGCAAGCCCCGTCTCTACCGGCAAGTCTCTATCTAGTTCTTTGGAGGAGTCTGCGACGGTGTTGGAGCCGCTCCGGTTAATTGCTGCAAGCGATCGCGCTCGTGGCGTGCGGGCGTGCCGATCGGCGTATTATCCTGCGTCATTTCTACCGCGCGGTTTGCCACCTTCAGCGCCTCGGGATATTTCTGTTCCTTATCCAACGTCAGCGCGAGACGCAGAATAACTACTTTGTCGGGGTCGCTCGGATAAGCGTCGATCGATTTCTGCAAGTTCTGTTCTGCCGATGGATAATTTTCCTTCTTGAAGTCGATCGTCCCGATGATCGAATAGGCCTGCGAACGCATCATCGATTTGTAGGCCTCGATCTTGTCTTGTGGAGTTCCCTGCGGCACCTGAACATCAGTTTCGATCGTCTGCGTGGCTTTTTGCGCCATGGCAGCCGCTTCGGAAAACTTCTGATCTTTGTCGATATCGGTTTCGCGGGTTCTCTCGGCCATTACTTCCGCGACAATGACAAGAGCCTCGGGATCATCCGCGTCGAAGCCCAAAACTTTTCGTCCCATGGCTTCCGTCTTATCGGTGTTGTTCGCATTCTGGTAGAGGCGCATGGCGTTCTTGTAGAGAAGGTTGCGCAATTCGCTGTCTGGAAACTTGGTGGCAAACTCGTCTGCTGCCTTCTCAAGCGCTGCGGGATCGGTGCTGGCTGCCGCCGTCTTGTAGGCATCGAATTCTGGCTGAGTCTTTGCCTGCGGCGGGCGCTTACCAAGTGGCGCGGCGGCGGTTCCTCCAGGCGCTGTTGTTTGCGCCCCACTTTGAGCCGGCGAAGACTGAGCGGGCGCGGACTGAGTGGGCGAGGATTGACCCGATGCCGATTGTCCCGAAGCAGCCGGAGTTTGTTGCGTCGTTTGCGCGCCTGCTCCCGCTCCGATAGACAAGACCAATACTCCCAAAAAAACTGCTGCTCGCTTCATGCTGTCTCCCGTACTCAAAATTTATTTATGGAAATTTTTGGCGTACAACGTGCCTCGCCCCGCAACAACAGGGCACTGAGTATTTTAACCCTTTTCGCGGCACCCACTGGCTTACTCTGGCTGCTTGGCGACGGGAGGCTCGTACGGCTCCTGCAGTCCCCGCTCCGCCGCCTGCTTTGCCTCGGGAGGCGTACCACCGGCGACATTCAGCGCGGCGCGGTATTGGTCCATCGCGGCGAAGCGGTCTTCCTTCAGATCAAAAATGCGGCCAAGATAGATGTGAGACCAGGCTATGACCTTCGGCTCATGCGCCGCTTGCAGCGCCTTTTCGAAAAAATTACGGGCTCCATCCATGTCGCGATTAGCGGTAGCGACTTCGGCGAGAATGAAAAGAGCGCGCCCCGAATCCTCTTTTTGTTCGTCGAGCGCCTGTTGCGCCAGCTTTTGCGCGGTCTCCGCATCTCCCGCCGCCAGCCGGCGCTCGGCGTTCAACAGTAAATGTTCGTCCTTGCGTCCCGCCAGATGCAGCAACTCGGGCGCAGCCTCGCCTGAATATTCGATTGCCGACGCGCGCTTCATCTCTCTGCCAACATCAATCGAACTCACCATATTTGGATAGGCATCGCGCATTCCTGTTGGCTCTTTCTCAAACCTCGCGAGCGAATCATAAAAATAACGCGTCAAAACGTAGCCTTGCTTGTCGTCGTCCACAATCGCTTTCGCCCGCTCCACTTCCGGAATCTTCGACAGCCGCTCCTCAATCGCTCGCACCAGGCACTCGGTCACCAACAGCGAAATGTTGGTCTTGAAGGGCTCGTCCATCGGAGCCATCTTCACGTCGTTCAGCAACGGTTCGAGGCGTTTGAAGTTGCCTCCGGCCTTCATCGCCAGCGGATCGAGAAGATAGTGGAGATAAGTGTGGCGAATCTGCTGCATCTTGACCGTTGTCGTCGAACTCGGCGAAATCACCACGTAATAGCTCGAGGCATAATTGCGGGCGTTGGTCTGGCTCGGCGCGCCCATGGCATCGAGGTAGACCGTAAATTGCCGCCCAAGATAACCCATCGACGGCATCTTCAAATAAATTTCCGTATCGAATGTCATCTTCGAAAGCGGAGTGTGATAGACGTCGCTCAACGCCTCATAGCGGACCTGGTGCTTCTGCCAGATGGCATGCAAATTTATCTTCTGATAGAAGGCCTGCAGTAACGGCGCGATGTCAGCCAGAGCGCTGGCATCCGGCGGTAATTCAGCCAACTTACCCTTCAGGGTAAAGGAGGGCGGTTCGTCCAAATAAAGTGCCAGAGAAATATATTGCGAAAGGTCCCGCGAAGGGTCGGGCGATTGATGTTGCCGGTAGAAAGAGCACAACGGAGCGACAACCTCTTGGGCGCCCGCGGTATTCTCAACCGCCTTTGCGACCTCAGCTCTGATCTGCTGTCGAAGCGGGTCCGACGTATTCAACTCCTGGTCGTACCCGCACGTATTGATGGCGGTCAGCAATGAGAAGAGCGTTTCGCTCGTTTCCAGGGACACTTGCGGGCTCGTTTGCGCCCCGGCGGGAACTAGCGCGAGAAGAAGGCCAAAGCCAATACCGAACGCGAGCCGAACTACTCCGTGTTGTCTTGAGGCGCTTCGGTGATTGGAAGACAGATTAGAAGACATAGGTAAACAAGTGGATGAGGCTATAAATCGCTATAAATCAGTGTACGAACTGTGGAATTCGCGGTCAAACCGGCGCGCGGCTGTTCTCTACCCGCCAAGTCGCCTTCAGTCGAGACGAGTGGTCACAATCTCAGCAGGATATGATTGCGCCGGACGGGCCGGGGGCGGATGAGCGAAATCGCGGTGGCTAACCTTTTACACTTACTTTCGAGAAGGACAGTACCGCCGTGCCAGCCGTGGGTCGTCCCATCGACAACGCCGGACGGAAAGTGGTGAAGATCAACAAGTTCTTCAGCTGTGGCAATACAGCCCGCGCGTCGTCGGGTTGTGACAGGATGCGGTAGTCTTCCACACGCCCGTTCGCGTCGACGTAAGCCTCGACCACGACCGCATCATCTCCCATGTTACCCAGTGTCATGCCAAAGGCGGACTCCTCAAGTTGCGGTCCGGTGTAGAGCATCAGCGGCACGTCGACACTGCTGGCCCGCAGTTCCGCGGGCAAGGTAAAGAATCCGAGCAGCAATCCAAAAAACAACACAGCGCTTGCGAGTCCGGCGGTCGCCGGAACCATGAAAGCGCGAAGTGCATTATCCAGTCGAACGGTGAAGCCTTCGAATCGCGAGCGCTTCTTGCGCGCGGCCTCACGCGAGATCGCAAGCCGAAGCTTGAGCGCCAGATCGGCTGGCGGACGCTTCGGGCCAAGGCTGGCTAAAACTTCCTGCGTCCGCTGCGCCGCCGCATACTCATGACGGCAAGTGACGCACTCCTCGACATGGCGATTCACCGAATGCATCTCGGACCCGCTTACCCGGCCATCAAGATAGGCAGAGAACAGCTTCTTTGCATTACTGCACCGGATCTCGCCGGCTTTCTCCGACAATGTTTTTTCGACGAAGGTCTTTCCCATGAAGGTCATGATGTCGCCTCCAGCTTGCCGCCACGGCACGCGGCTTCCCGCGTCGTTTCTTCTGCAGCACGATCGGGTGCAGGAGCAATCAGCCCCAATTCGGAGGCCACATCGCGCGCATATGCCGTTAGCTTGCGCCGTAAGGCGTCGCGCCCCCGGGTGATGCGCGATTTCACCGTGCCCAATGAAATGGAGAGCACGTCAGCAATTTCTTCATACGACATTTCTTCGATATCGCGAAGAATCAGAGCAGTCCTGTAAGGCTCACCCACCTGCCGAAGCGCATTTTCGACTGCGACCCGAACTTCCGCGTGGGCGAACTTTTCGAACGGAGACTCGCCGCGATCCAAAAGCCGTTCTTCTACCCAAGTCTCGTTCTCCCCCCTTGCGATGGGATCAATTGGCGTTTCCTGGGCTTTGTGCCGAAACCACCAGCGCTTGCGATTCGCCGCCTCGTGGAGGGCGATGCGGTAAATCCAGGTTTTTAGACTGGACTGGCCGTGGAAATGCTTCATACCGCGGAACACTTTGAGAAAAACTTCCTGGGTAGTATCCGCGGCGTCGGCTGGGTCGTTGACTATGCGGTAGACGAGTCCGTAAATCGGCTGATGATATTGCCCGATTAGCCAGGAGTAGGCTTCTTCGGAGCCTGCCTTCAGTTCGGCGATAACCGCTGACTCTGCCGTTCGAACTCCGATGGCGCTGGCTAGATCGGCCAATGTTGTAGCTCCCGCCATGTTGGCGTCGCTCCCAATTATAGAGTTAGTTCGTCCCGGGCGAAATCTTTAATTCCAGTCGGCCAATAACCGGACACCGCTCAAGCCTTACTTGAATTAGACTCCGAGGCAACCGGGAGAGTTCCCGCTTGGTTACCTTTAGGGCTAGCTCGCCTCTGTAGTTTCGGAAGTTTCGGACGGTGGAGGGTTTCGAAACAACGCTTCGATGGCTGGTATCAGTTCGGAGCTCAAATTGCCCTTGTCGAGGCATCCCTGGGCGCCGACTTGCTTGGCACGGGGCGCGAGCACTCGAGGGTCGTGCTGACTCATCACCAAAATCTTTGCACCCGTCGCTTTTCGTATGATACGGGCCGCGTCCAGTCCGCTCATACCCGGCATGCTGATATCCAGAAGGATAACGTCCGGAGCCAAAGCGCCAGTCTTTTCAATAGCTTCGGGCCCATCTTGCGCTTCCCCGCATACTTCCCAGTCCGGACGGGAAGAAATTAGAGCGGCGATCCCTTCCCGTACTCCAGCATTATCATCGGCGATCAGAATTCGCATCGGGGGTTATAGCTTTAAAGAGTTGTAGCTGGGAAGATTAAGCCCGTCAAGTTCATCCGGCCATCTGACATCATCCACCCCACGTAGCTCGGGCATATACGGTGATCTTGGAGTCCGATGTGTTATTGCGGAGGTTTGGCTGAATTCGGAACGGCCGGGTCGG
>JAYVCW010000467.1:0-2314 GCA_043749775.1 Acidobacteriaceae bacterium
TATTTTGAGCCCGAAGCGCTGAGGCTGCCGAAGTAGGCACCGCTCGCTTCGCCGCGTAGTCGAGAGGCCGCAAAGTCTTGAGGTCCACTTGACCGGCCATTCCGGGCTCGAGCAATTCCGAAGTCGACGTTTTGTAAACGGTTACGGCGCCCAAGATGTCTGGCGGCACAGAGGCGAAGTCGAAGCCACGTCCGCCGCCACCAAAAAAATCTGTCGTGCCGAGCGCATCCCGGCCGTTTAACGTCGTGGAGCCATAGGCGCTACCGCTGAGTCCGCGAATCGCGACGCTATCTTGCGTACCCCCCTGCGGAAAGAGACTCCGATCGATATTGACGCCCGGAATGCGTTGCAGTGCATCCGAGATGCTCGAGTCCGTAAACTTGCCCAGCTCTTCGAGCGTAATCGCCTCCACCACACTCGGGGCTTCACGTTTGATTTCCTGTGCCGCTTGAACGCTCGCGCGGATTCCGGTCACCTGAATTTCGGCCAACTCGGTGGCCGGATTGTTCGCAGTGACTTGCTGCGCGCGGCCGGCGCCGGATGCCAATAACACGGCCGCCGCGAGGCTGACTATTTTTCGCCAGTCGTGATGTTGCATCGCGTTATCCTTTAAAGTCATTGCGTATGCGAAACGACAGGCCTCCACGTTTTCACCACGCGAAGATCCCGTTCTCAGCTCGCGTCTTTACCTGGCGCGGCTCGTTTTATGTCCGACAATATCGCATTTTTGTCCGAGTATACGCATTAATCATGCCGCGTCAACAGGATGTTTACCTATGAATGTGCTGCAATTGGCCGGCCGGCGCGCGCGAACGCACGAAGAACTCATTGCCGCAATGGGTCCTCTGCCTGCAACTCATGGCGTAGCGTAATAATGTTGCGACAGCTTGGTTCGCGAATTCAAAACCTCCATGCTGCCGTCGAGATTCGCAGTAAGGACTACGTAGTTGCCGTCCTCTGCGCCTTGCAGATTGGCGATATGGGCCGCGTCGGTGTTATGTGCGCTTCCGCCCGCCTGGGCGTAGTGCAGTTGCCAGAGTGTCTCCAAATCGGGGGTACTCCTGATCGTGTCCACTACGCTGGCAGAGCCGCCTTTCTCAGCTCCGTTATCCATGATCGCGACGCGAGGAGTAATGGCTTTCACGAGCACCGGGCTGTTGCTTTGATCAAAACCGTGGTGTGAGACGATGAACACATCGATCTTTCCGAGCCTGTTCGCTGGACACATCAATTCTCGTTCCTTGTCGGCTGTCAGATCGCCGAGATCGAGTATCCGCAGTTTTCCGAATACCGCGAGGATACCTAAGGACCGCAAATTTTCAGTGGTGTCGGTGGGATAGCGTGCCGCGCCGGCGCACAATTCGTTGACTCTCGCGCCAGCCCCCGCCGAGCCCAGTGATTTGGCGGTTACCTCACCGTCCGCGCTAACGATGGTAACGTCCAGACCCTTCAGGGGGAGCTTGTCTTCGGCCCTGACAGTTAGCCGCTTGACGTGCCCGGCGAGAACCTTTTGATACTCTTCCCAATTGTGCTCCGTTGTGACATCGGTCGTTTCTCGGTTTGGGCCATGGTCGATGAATGTGCCGACCGGAATGCGGGCCACGAGCTGCGGCACCCCGCCTACGTGGTCGTCGTGATAATGCGTGATGAGAACGTAGTCGAGTTTCAGGACACCGGCGCGTCGCGCGGCTTGAGCTATTCGGTCGGCATCGCGACCCTCATGGCCGGGCCAACCGGCATCGATGAGCAAAGATTCATGGGCCGGCGTGACGAAGAGCGTCGCCTGGCCACCTTCAACGTCGATAAAATAGACCTGCAAAGCCTCACTCGACGCTCTGGCGGGAGCCTCGGTGCCTCCGCTCATCGAAATGAGTAACACTACAAGGCTGAGTGCCGAGAGAGCAGGGAGGAAGACCGAAAAGACACGAGTTGAGCCCATGCGTTGCACCTTAGGTTTTGAATTTGAGCACCCACAGCGGTTGTTGCAGCAACGCCTCTGGCAGATCGGGCAGCTCGACCCGTACGCCGTGCGCCGTCATTTTGAACTTCAATGGCCCGCTCGCACCTAGTAGCCTGACGGATTTGACGTTTGTGAGATCTCTTGCCAGGAAGCGTCGACCCGGCCACCGCGGCAGGATCGCGAACACCTCACCATCCTTTGACGTAAAGAACGCTTCGATCGCGGCGCTACCGCCAGCCGGTCTCGCGACGAGCTTGGAAACGTCGTAGGCTGCTTCGTACTCTCTGTTGTACTCCGTCGCCGGCACTTTGCCCGCACTCCACTGGCGCGAGGCCTTCCATGGCCGAGTATTGT
>JAYVCW010000468.1:0-2328 GCA_043749775.1 Acidobacteriaceae bacterium
AGCATGACGGGGCCATCGTCGCTTCCGGGGGCTACCAGTTGGAGGTGGAGGCAAAGCAAGCCAGATTGGTATGGGGCATGGTAGGCCCGCAGTGGCGGAGGATGGGGCTGGGGCGCCTGCTGCTGATGTACCGCCTGCGTGAGATCGGGAAGGTAGACGGCATCGAGCGAGTGGTAATGGAGACTTCGCCTGAAGCCTCGCCGTTCTTCGAGAAGCAGGGTTTTAAAGTAATCCAGGTTCTCGAGGACCGGGTGGAGATGGTCAAGCGCCTGATCGTTTGCGCCTGAGCATCGCCGGGCGAGGCGCCGGCCGCGTGGGGGAAAGCCACCTTTTTTTACTCCTTTAGGCTTGACAGCACGGAAAGACGGCGCCTATTCCACCGCTTCATTGTCGATTATGAGGAGCAGATTCAAGTATTCTTCTGACGCCACTGCTGAAAGTAACTGCAGTTGTTGCTGCATCCCAAAAGCGACAAACATTCCCGGTATAAAGCCTTGTGTAAAGACCCTTATCATGTCGCTAGCTTGAGCGTAACTGAGTTCAAAGTCATGGAATTTTCTAATTCCATCAGCATCAGTACCAACGAACTTCACCATGCATTGATCATGGTCGAAGGAGATCCCATTGTGGGACGCCGCATGACGGATGCGAGGATCGACGCAATCCACAATATCCGAATAGCTACTCTGTCGAATCAGATCAACCCGCTTCGTCACTCCAAGACCAAGTTCCGGGGCAGGCTTCCCATCCAGCTCGCACACTAAATCACTGAGAACCTTCAGTAACGGGGAAGCCCTCTCGATGTAACGCCGATACATGTCGATCAGGTATCGCATCCCGAAACGCCCATCGACCGTTTCCTTCTTGGCCAGCATTGCGAAGGTGTCCTCGTTGAAGCGGATCTCGTCTAACAACTTCGTAGCGGCCTCGCAGAATTGGTATTTATTGGTATCAGCGAATCTGAGGTAGCTCTTGACCGGATCGCCCAGCGGCTCGAAGGCCCTCAGAAGCAGATTACCTATGCGGTTCGTGTACGCTATTGATGCCGGGAACTTCTTCTGCACGCGCGCCTGAGCTTCAACCGCCTGTTTACTTGAGAAGAGCAGCGCAGCCAAAACATTGAAATACTCCGCTTTCAGAGGAAGGTATCGAGAGTCGCCCCATTTTCGCGATGTGAGGAATTCGGCAATCATCCGCTCGGGATCAAACTTCAGACGCAACTTGCCGGAGAAGCAGCGCTGGACAGCCTCCTTCCGTTTCGTCTCAGTGTCCACTGATAGCTGGGCGACTTCATCATAGTAGCGGCTTAGATCAGCTACGCGCCGGAATAACGGAGAGCCGCTTTCGTTCAGAAACTGCCTAAGAGCAACGCAGAATTGGAAGAAATCCTGATCTTCGGATTGCAGTGCGATATCCTGCTTTCCTCTTTTCAGGAGAACAGTTGTGCGCCAGGCATAGGAGGATATCGCCTGCATATTGACCGATTGGATCCTCCACTCATTGTTGACCAAATTGCGGAGCTTTCCCAAATTTGCCATGACAGGATTCATATCGTCCCAACATTCCATTATCTCACGGCTCACCTCGAGACCCACATCGTGGTGCATCTCCAGTATGTGCCCTTTTGGTGAGTTGCCTGTCCGCTAGGCTAGCGGAATCTGACGCTGAACATTTCAAGTCATCATCCTCACGAAGTGACCGAGATTCGGCATTGAAATCGCGTCACTTCCGCAGGCTCGCTCTGAACAAACAACTGCGGGGGCCGATGGAACCAATCCAGACCAGCGACTCATTCCGCAATCTAATATTCGAATAGTGCGAAAGCGCTTGGGCCTGCAGGCGACCCTCTACCAAAGTCTACAGATTCTTAGTCTTACTCTTTTTGAGAAAACATCGATTTGGCGGGTACTTCAGTCATCCGGCTCCCAGCCCGAATCGCTTGATTGACCGCAAGCAATTTTATTGCTTCGTCCGGGAAATCTGTGGGTGATCCTGGCTCGGATCACCACTCCGACGTGCTGGACCCGCCCCTATTAACAGTAGTTTCAGCGGTCTCGCGCAGCTTCGCAGCCCTTCCTTTTCTTCGGAGTGGTTTTTTCTCGTCCACTCCATGTCCTCGGCACTGAGGCAGTTCGGTGGTTCTATCTCCCTACCGCCTCGTGTTTCTCTTCGCCACCTTGCGCCCAAACGCCCGTCAAATGGACGTTTCGAGCGTTCGTTTACGATCCGTACGCTTACGCGCCGCACGATCAATCCGCCCCGTCTGGTAGGCCGTAATCGGTTTGCGGTCGACGAAGTTACCCACAAATTCCTCCGAGGACGCAATTA
>JAYVCW010000469.1:0-15637 GCA_043749775.1 Acidobacteriaceae bacterium
AAACTAACCGCGGCGCAATTGCATCGCGTGCGAGTCTACGAGACCCCAGATCTCTTTGTCGATTTTTACGGTGAAGTGTGAGTCCAAAAAAATACAAAGCTCATCTCACCCGGCGTTATATGATTTCCGCATCGCACCGTTTGCACAGCGACGAACTCTCAGAGCAGCAGAATGACGCCCTCTATGGAAAATGCAATAATCCCTTCGGCCACGGGCACAACTACATGGTCGAAGTGACCGTAAGCGGTCCCGTCGATCCGGAAACCGGCATGGTCTGCAACCTGACGATTCTTGACGATTTCGTCCGCGCCGAAATCGGGGAGCGCTTCGACCACCAGAATCTCAACCTGCTTCCCGAATTCGCCAAGCTGGTTCCGACCACCGAAAACCTCTGCATCGCGATCTACGAAATTCTGAAGCGTGGCTTCAAGGCGGCTCATCTAGAGAAGGTGCGCATCGAAGAGACGATGATGAATTCGTTCGAGTATGCCGGGGATTGACACTTAAATCCTATGAAGCCAACCACTGAAACCTCTACTTTAACTAGCGCCACCTATGAAGAGCTAGTGCGCGAAATGATCGTCCGTCTCGGCGAAGATCCCGAGCGCGAAGGCCTCGTCCGCACCCCCGCGCGGGTGGCCAAGGCCATGCAATTTCTCGTCAAGGGTTACCAGGACGACCCGGCGACTTTGCTGAAGAATGCGCTTTTCACGGTGAACTATGACGAAATGGTTATCGTTAAAGACATCGAGATGTTCAGTCTGTGCGAGCACCACATGCTGCCGTTTTTCGGCAAGGTGCACGTCGCGTATATTCCCAACGGAAAGGTGATTGGATTAAGCAAGATTCCACGCCTGATTGAGACCTTCTCGCGCCGCCTGCAAATTCAGGAACGCCTCACAACCCAAATTGCCGAAGCGATTCAAAGCGCCATCGAGCCGCAGGGAGTAGGCGTTGTGATTGAGGCCCGGCACCTTTGTATGATGATGCGCGGCGTAGAAAAACAGCACTCCGCGGCGGTGACGTCCGCAATGCTCGGATGTTTCCGCCATGGAGAAGAGACGCGAACCGAATTTTTATCTCTTATCCGCCAGCACACAAACGTCATCTAATAAGGCAGCACCAAAATGACTGCGGGGATCGCCCAGTGTCGCTTATCCTACAGTTCAAGAATTACTTTAACTCGCTGACCAAGCCCGAACACCGTGCGGCATGGGCGATTGCGCTCGTTGCTGATTCCTTGCAAATCGCCGCCTTTCCCCTTTTTGCGGAGGGTGCGATCTCTCCCGCCGACACTCTCCTCGACGTCGTCGTCGCGTTCATGATGGTTCGTCTGCTGGGATGGCATTGGGCCTTCTTACCGACCTTGGCCAACGAACTGATTCCCGGCGCCGATCTATTTCCAACGTGGACGGCGGCCGTGTGGTTCGTCTCGCACCAGCACAGATCAGACCAGCAAAGATCAGCCCGGCAAAGATCAGCCCAGGAAAACAACCCAGCTGAGGATGTGGCACCCGCCGGCTATGTCGACGCGCGTTCAAGCGAGCCCGAAATTTTGCCCCCCGGACCCGCCCCTCAACCCAGACGCTAGGCATGCTTTCGTCGCGCGTCCGCAGTGACTGCCCGGTCTACCAGGTACCATAGCGCACCCGGTGAGGCCGCTCGTGAAACACTTTCACCATCACAATACCGGAGATGAACCCGCCAACGTGCGCCCAGAAGGCGATTCCGCCAGAAGTCTGGCTCGTGTAAGCGATTGCCGTTGAAGTTCCACTCAAGAAATTCGTCAGGAACCAGTAGCCCAGCATCAGCCATGCCGGAACGTGGAAAAAGAAAATTGGCGGAAACCAGATCAGCACTCGCGCTCGCGGGTACAAAATAAAGTAAGCGCCCATCACTCCAGCAATCGCTCCGCTCGCGCCCACGCTCGGCAGATTCGAGTTCGGGTTCAGCAACGTGTGGGTCAGCCCCGCCGCGACTCCACTCAATAAATAAAACAACAGATAGTTGAAGTGGCCGAGATAGTCTTCCACGTTATCGCCAAAAATCCACAACGCCAGCATGTTTCCCGCAACGTGCCAGAACGAACCATGGAGAAACATCGACGTGAAAAATGGCAAGATCGCCGTAGCAATCGGGTCGGTTGAGTGCCCGGTCAGCACCGCCAAGGTATGATGAGGAATTACCGCGAATTCCTGCATGAAAGTGCTGAGCGCGCGATGGCTGACCGAGAGCTCCCACATAAAGACGAGCACGTTCACCAGGATCAAAAAATAATTAATGAACGGCGTCGAAAATATGGGTTGATCGTCGCGAAGGGGAATCATTTAGTTAATTCGGTATTTAAAGTTTCTAATTGAAGGCCGCTCTTCCGGCAGGCTGCCTTTCTCTTCCTCGATACCATGCACGTTTCAAACTTAACAGATCACGTTTTACAGACAGCAATCACCGCATGAACGGCGTCATCATCATCGATAAGCCTGCCGGACTCACGTCGCATGACGTGGTCAATCGTGTACGCCGTATTTTAGGGCAGCGTTCAGTAGGGCATCTCGGCACGCTCGATCCGGCCGCCACCGGAGTCCTCCCCGTGGTGGTCGGAAACCTGACCCGCCTCGCACAGTTTTATCTCCACTCAGAAAAGATGTATGAGGGCGCGATTCGATTCGGCTTCGCAACCGATACCTACGACGCCGAAGGAGAACCGTCAACCGCTCAACAGGAAGTAACGCTGAACACTGACGAGATTAGCCGCCTGGCCACGCAGTTCAGAGGCACCATCGAGCAGATGCCCCCGCCATATTCCGCCAAAAAGATTGCCGGAGTTCCCGCCTACAAGCTCGCCCGCAAAAAGTTGGAAGTGGCATTGAAGCCCGTTCAAGTTGAGGTAAACAGTTTCGAGATACTCGAAGTCTCCGGCGATCAGGCCATCTTCCGCGCACGCGTCTCCGCGGGAACTTACCTGCGCTCCATCGCGCACGATTTGGGCCAGCGGCAGGGCTGCGGAGCCCACCTCCGTACCTTGCGCCGCACCGCGGTTGCCGAGTTCACAATCGAAGACGCACACTCCCTCAGCGAACTCGAAGCCGCAAAGCAGCAGGGAAGTGTCGAATCCTTGTTCGTTCATCCCAGAAAATTAGTGCCCCAACTTCCCTGCGTAACCGCAAACGAACAAAGCGCCGCCCTCATCCGCAGCGGACGCGCCGTCAACCTGCCCGAAATGTCCCAGGCCCCGCAAGTCAAAGTCTTCTACGGACAGCGCGATCTGATCGCCATCGCCACTCGAATCGCAGGCACGCTCTTCCATCCCCGCATCGTGTTTCCGAATTCTGTGATGTGACTGCCGAAGATAATGTCGTGGAGAATGGAACTATCGGTAGGCAAGTGGCATTTAAGTGGCTATAAGACCTCAGTAGTTCACCTAGTCCGATCAATCGCCACAGAATCGCAATGTCCGATAACAGGTATTATGTTAACTATTCGAGCATAGAGGAGTTTCTTACCCTAACCCGGTCTCCCAAGCGTCGCGAGCATGTCTTTCTTAAACTGCTTGAGCGCCTCGATTCGCTTCGGCGTCGCCTCCACAATTTCGCTCTTCGCCTGGAACACTTTTCTCCCGTCAATTTCTGTGAGCACTCCCATCACCTCGCCCATGCGCCATCCGACGGTGCCGAGTATCTGCAGTCCGTCGACTCCAGGCACGAGCAAGGCAACGCAATGGTCGCGGATCACACCGATACATTTCGGAAAGCGCTCAAAGGTTTGGAGTTCGAACCCCGCGACATAGAGCGCTTGCAGTTGTTCGGCTGAGTCAGGCATGAGAAAAAACTTCGGTGACGACCGTTCCCTTCTGATTTGTCGTCCCCAATCGCCCTATGAATAACTATCAATTCAAGCACGAGCTATTACGCCACGCGCATTTCCCGCCCCGCATTTCGCCGGATCGACAACCCCCATAAGATTGCCGGAATCAGCATCAGCATGCCCGAAACACTGGCAACACTTCGGGCGGCGAATCCGGAATCGACGAATCGCCCAGCCAGATACGCGCCGGCGGCGATTGTAAACATACATAACCCCAGGTCCGCCGCGAACACCCGTCCGCGGAATTCGTCCTCGCTCTGCATCTGCAATAGCGTGGTCGAAAATACCCATAAGACGGAACTGCCGAAATGCGCCAGCATCACGCACAAAAATGCCTGCCAGAGGCGTCCCGCAACCCCGAGCATGGTGTAGCCGACGGCCGCGCCGAGATATCCCCAGAAAATTGCGACCTCCAAGCGACGCTTCACGTGGCCCGCCCAGCGCGCCGTAAATACGGGACCAAGCAACGCGCCCAGACCTCGAGCGCCGAGCAGCAGGCTCATGCCGAGAAAGGCGCTGCGCTCGGAAGTCAGGCCTCTCCAGTGCACCGCAAATTCATTTTGCCCCATCACCGTAACCAGCACCCAGCTTGGTCCGATCACCAGATCCCCAAACTTCACAAGAATGGTTGAACGCAAGCGCGCATGCGAACGCACGTAGCGAATTCCGGCGAGGATTGGAGAGAAGTCGATCAACTCCCGCGCCTTGAAACGCCCGCCCAGTGCGGCGTGAGGCTCCGCGAATCGCATTCCGGCAAGCAACGCCGCGGATGCCAGGAATGACAACGCGTTCAGTTCGAACACGGCGTCGCGCCCGAGCAACGCCGCGACCAGGCCGCCAAGCGCCGCGCCCAGCATCAAGTTGACCGACCAGGTCGTCGACGACAGAGTGTTCGCAACCACCGTATCTTCGCGCTCCACAATATTTGGAATCATCGCATTTCGCGCCGGCGCGAAAAATGCCGCGAGCAAAGTCTCCGCCACCAGGAGCGCATACACCAACCACACTTGATCTTTCGAGCGAACCAGCAGCATGCAGAAGACGATCACCATGCGCCCAATATCGCTCGCAATCATCACGTGCTTACGACGCAGGCGGTCGTTCACCACTCCCGCGGTAGGGCCTATAAAAGTCTGTGGCAAAACCTGCAACACCAAAGCGAGCGCCACCGAGCCCGCGCGCCCCGTCAGTTGCAGCAGCAGATTGTAGATTGCCAGCGTGTAGAACCAATCCCCAATTTCGCTGACGATTTGCGCGCTCCACAGGCGGCGGAAGTTTCGGTTGCCTCGCAGCAGGCGCGCATACGAGGCGAACGATACCGGACTGACCTGCAATTCAGGAGCGGGTTCCATGGGTTCGCTTGCGATGGGGACGTGCGAAGTTTCTAAGGATACTGGATCGGATAACGAAACGGATACCGGATCGGATAACGAAGCGACGAGCGAAGCACCCCGAGCCACGAGAAATTAGAGACTCTTGCAACTCTCACTGGTCAACCGTTCACACCTTGGTAACTGCCGAATACTGCAAAACCCGTGTCAGAAGCCGGAATTCACGATACTTTAACTTATATTCCTTTTTCGAACCTGTAATCTTGTTTTGGGAAATTGTTCTTCGCTATGACCTTTACCAGTGCTTTCTTAATTACGGGCCCGCTGCATTTCGTGATGCAAGTTGCGCCCCTTCGTGAGCCGGCAGTTCTGCTCGTGATCGGTGCGGCGTTGGTTGGCCTCGCGACGATGGTGCGCAGCCGCTTTAGCGACTAAACTCTGCTCGCGGTTTGTCCCAATTTTTCGGGATTCCCCAATGACCGCAATCACTTCCCTGTCTTCTTCCCATCCGCAACCAGATCAAGAAAATATTGGTGAATGCGAGGATCATCGCTCAGCTCAGGATGAAAGGTCGAAGCCATCGTCTTGCCTTTGCGAACCAGCACGGGGTCGTTCCCTTCCGTAGCGACCACTTCGACTCCTGGCCCCATGCGTTCAATTTTAGGCGCGCGAATAAACACCATCTCAATCGGATCGCTTAGAAACTTCCCTTCCCGAATCGAGCTGTCAATCTGCCGCCCATAAGCGTTGCGACGGACCGTCATGTCGAGCGCGCCGAGGCCATTCTGCTTGGGATTCTCCACGTCAGTCGCGAGCAGAATGCATCCAGCGCAAGTGCCAAAGCTCGGCTTGGAGAGCACAAAATCTTTCAGCTTCCGGAACCCGGCCTCGCCCAGCAACTTAAGAAACGTCCCCGATTCTCCGCCCGGAATCACCAATCCATCAATCTCATCCAACTGCTCCGGCTTGCGAACGAGAACAACCTCCGCGCCCAATTCCTCAAGCCGGCGACGATGGGCATCAAAATCACCCTGCAAAGCTAAGACACCAATTTTCATAAACTAGAGTGGCCATCGCATTCGCTCCCGGCAGCAAGCCAGAGCAGCGAGCCCAAAATGACCCTAAACAATTTTATATAAAAATTAGAGGGTGGCCCGTCCAAGCTCTGCTTGGGCGGGAGGAACTTTGATGTTCATCCGTCACAGACTCAGCGAGTCTCGCGCGGTAACATCCGCAAAATGCCGTGGGGACTGAAGCGCTTCCAACAAACGCGCCAGATACACTTCCTGACGTTTAGCTGCTATCACCGGCACGCGAACTTCGGCGACGACTCGTCGCGTGGCACGTTCGTATCCGCGCTCGAACGCGTTAGAAGGCAGTACGAGCTTTGCGTCTACGGGTATGTGGTAATGCCTGAGCATATTCACTTGCTGGTCAGCGAACCGGAGCGCGGCACACTCGCGCAAGCGATTCAATCCCTGAAGCAAGGCGTAGCGCGAAGACTAGCGTTGCGGGCAGCAGATTCCTTTTGGCAGGCCCGTTATTACGACTTTAATGTTTGGAGTGAGCGAAAGTTTATCGAAAAGCTTCGCTACATCCATCGGAATCCGGTGAAGCGCGGGTTAGTCGCGTGCCCTGAGGATTGGACATGGAGCAGCTTTCGTCATTATTTGACCGGCGAGGCGGGAGTGATCGAGATCGAGTCGCAGTGGACAGCGCGGAAGCGAGAACATGCTGGAGTTTTTCCGACGGTGAAGGTGCGCTCGCAGCAGAAAGACCCCGCCCAAGCGGAGCTTGGACGGGCCACCCTCGAGCGTAGAAATATGGGGTAGGACGGGCCACGCGCCAATTTAATGTAGAAATTAGCGGGTGGCCCGTCCAAGCTCTGCTTGGGCGGGGCCTTTGACGTTCATCCGTCACAGACTTAGCGAGTCTCGCGAAGTAACATCCGCAAAATGCCTTGGGGACTGAAGCGCTCTTTGGCAGGCGGTTACTACGACACACTTTAGGATCCTCAAAGTGCGTAGCCGACTGCACAATCGCCTTCGCGCGCTTCTCGGCTTCAACCGGATCGGCAACCTCGGTCTAGTTCTTCATGAAGATTCCGGGGCCTACGAAGACTCCTTCCGCACCTGGCTCCATTACATCTCGCAAACTACATCACAACACGACATCACGCTCTACGTGCAGCCGATACTTTTCTGCGGGCTGACGCTGAGGCTGTCCGGAGCTTGGAGAGTGCCTCGGCGCTCCGCGAGCGCGCTTTCTGCCTGGAGCCAGCGGGCGCGGGGGCGCCGCGCAATAATCCTTCGGTGCTCAGGTCCTCGTCGAGTTCGGGCCAATGAATTCCATAACCGCCGCCAGAAATTTTCCAGTTCTTGCGTTGCGAAACCGACGCGTTGAGGAGGCGAGGATACCAGACCAGCGGTGCGGCGATGACCCGTCCGTCGCGCAGGTCGACGCTGATGGCATCTCCGGTAAAGCGGACGTCCAGCACGCGCTCATCCGCCGACGACGCCGAAAAAGTCATTCGATGCCTCCATGAACCGCTGGCTCGAATCGTTCACCATCGATTGTAGCTTACGCAATTCGCGGGCGCGAAATCCAAAGTTGCTTGCCAGTTAAACTGGAGCAAGCCAGAATTTAGCCGACAGATCTGTACGTGCGGGGGTTCGTTCGGCTCATGGCTATAAAAGTAAAGCGATAGGGGCCAAAACGCCAGACCGTCGGCATGGTGGCAGTCTAACAAAAGTTAGAACAGGCGGAGCAGCGTCCCGTCGCGGGCGGACAGGAGTGTCCGCCCCCACACGATCACTACCAGCCCCGCGTCTGCAGCAAGTGCGCTTCATCCAGCCCCGAAACGGCCAGCCCCTTCATAGCCCCGATCAAATCCTCGCTAACCTCAAGTAACACTTTAGGGTCTTTAAAGTGCGTAGCCGCCTGCACAATCGCCTTCGCGCGCTTCTCCGCTTCGGCTGGATCGGCAAAC
This sequence comes from Acidobacteriaceae bacterium, assembly GCA_043749775.1. Classification (GTDB taxonomy): domain Bacteria; phylum Acidobacteriota; class Terriglobia; order Terriglobales; family Acidobacteriaceae; genus Acidiflorens. Next base: position 8,185 of record JAYVCW010000469.1, read on the forward strand.
TCGGTCGAGTTCTTCATGAAGATGCCACTTCCAACGAACACCGCTTCGGCTCCAAGCTGCATGACGAGCGCGGCGTCGGCGGGGGTGGCGATGCCGCCCGCGGAAAAATTCGGCACCGGCAGTTTGCCATCGCGCGCGACCATCTTGATCAACTCGTACGGAGCCTGATGCTCTTTCGCCTTCGCGTAAAGTTCTTCTTCCCCAAGTACGGTGAGAATGCGCATCTCCATCACAATCTGGCGAATGTGGCGGACGGCGTGAACTACGTCTCCAGTGCCGGCTTCGCCCTTGGTGCGAATCATGGCCGCGCCCTCGGCGATGCGGCGCAGGGCCTCCCCAAGATTGCGCGCTCCGCAGACAAACGGAACCTTGAAGGCGTGCTTATCGACGTGATGCGCCTCGTCGGCGGGAGTGAGAACTTCGGACTCGTCAATATAGTCGACGCCGAGCTCCTGGAGTATCTGCGCTTCGGCAAAATGCCCGATGCGGCACTTCGCCATAACCGGAATATCGACCACGGCCATGATCTCGCGAATCTTTTTCGGCGATGCCATACGCGCCACGCCGCCCTCGGCGCGGATCTGCGCCGGTACGCGCTCGAGCGCCATCACGGCGACCGCTCCGGCACGCTCGGCAATCTCCGCCTGCTTCGCGTCCGTGACATCCATAATTACGCCGCCTTTGAGCATTTCCGCGAGTCCGGTCTTCAGGCGTAAGTTGGTGTTGTGGCCATTATTCTTCGACATGGTTTGCTCTCTTCTGAACCGTGATTGACGAACCGTGACTGACGAAACGTGACTGACGAACCTTGATTGATGAACCTTCGATTTACGAACCTTGAATGACCGAGATGGCGCGCCGGGCGCGTCCTCAGGGAAGGCCAACACACTTCCGACTTCCCTACTTCATTTTACAGGCGCTTAGCCTTTCGCGGTACCCCTTTAAGCTAGCGCTCGACGAACTTACCAAACATTTTTTGCGGATCGATGGCGATAAAAAGCCCCTGGCTTCGGGCAAGCACTGCGCCTTTTTCGTTGAGTATCTCAGCCATGTTGATGTGTTTGCGGCCTTTGACCCTGACCTCGCGTGACTCGACGCGCAGCGGTTGCCGCAAAGGAACCGGTTTCAAATAGTTCACCGTGATTTCAGATGTAAGAGCGATTACATGCCGCAGCTTATTCACCTTGCCCATGGCTTCATCTAAGATGGTCGCAATAATGCCGCCATGGCAATGCCCCGGCGGCCCGGTGAAACGTTTGCCCAAGCGGAAACGGCACACGAAACATCCGCGCTCTTCGTCATAAACAAACCGCAGGCGCATGCCGTCCGGATTATTGGTGCCGCAACCAAAACAGTTATTTTTTTGCAGCTGGATGTAGCGCGTGTCGTGCCCTGCCTCGGACTTCGGCCGCTTCGATCGCGTCGTTGATTTCTTCTTTGGCATCGATCTATTTTTGACTCGCTTGCCGCCAGCCATCGCTCGGACGCGCGATAGACGCTCGACAGACACGGTCATCTCAACCAGACCATGCATCCTCTCTGTCGCGAAACCTGTCTATGAAGAAAAGTGCGACCCCCGAATTGAAAGCGCGCTGTCGGAACCCACTGGAGGAGGCGCGAGAGTAGACGGGCGTCGCCCGCCCCCCCGAGTTGGCCTAGTCGTAATACTCCAATCCCAGGTGCGTGATCAGTTCTTCGTTCTTCAGATATCGCAAAGTGTTCTTTAACTTGATCAACTGAATGAAGAGATCATGCTCCGGGTACAGGCCCGGTGCGGTCATTGGAGACTTGAAGTAGAAGCTCAGCCACTCCTGAATTCCCAGGCGGCGCAGCTCCGGCGTCCGTTGCGCCAAGTCGAGCAAAAGGACCAGGTCGAGAACGATGGGCGCGGCAAGAATTGAATCACGGCAAAGAAAGTCGACCTTAATCTGCATCGGATAGCCGAGCCATCCGAAGATGTCGATGTTGTCCCAGCCCTCTTTGTTGTCGCCACGCGGCGGATAGTAGTTAATACGCACTTTGTGAAAAATATTTCCGTAGAGTTCAGGATAGAGCGCGGGCTGTAGGATGTGTTCAAGCGCGCCGAGCTTCGATTCCTCCTTGGTCTTGAACGATCCCGGATCATCGAGCACTTCCCCGTCGCGGTTGCCGAGAATGTTGGTCGAGTACCATCCACTCAGCCCCAGCAATCTCGCTTTGAACGCCGGTGCCAGCACGGTTTTGATTAGAGTCTGCCCCGTCTTAAAATCTTTACCGCAGATTGGGACTTCACGCTCACGCGACAGCTCAAGCATGGCCGGGATGTCAACCGTCAGGTTCGGAGCGCCGTTCCCAAACGGCACGCCTTCCATCAATGACGCATAGGCGTAAATCATCGAAGGAGCAATATTTTCGTCGTTCTCCTTCATTCCCTTTTCCAGCGCTTTCACACTCTGGTGAGCAGCACTTTGCTCAATAAAAGTTTCGGTCGAAGCGCACCAGATAGTGATCAATCGCGCCGCGCCACTCGATTTCTTGAAGTTGCGAATGTCCTGCCGCAGTTGCTCGGCAAGATCGAGTTTATTCTTGCCCTTCTTCACATTGGGCCCGTCGATCTTCTTCACGTAATTGTGATCAAATACGGCTTTCATCGGCGTGATCGCGCTTAGTCGGCTCTTGACCTTAGTCAGCAGATCGCGCTCGAGCACGCCCGCGTTGCACGCGGCGGCATACATGTTGTCTTCAAAAATATCCCAGCCCGTGAATACGAGATCGTTCAAACCCGATAGCGGAACAAATTCTTTAATCTTGGGCGAGCGGCCATCCGTGCGCTTGCCGAGGCGAATCGTCCCCATCTGCGTCAGCGAACCGATCGGCGCTGCGATGCCTTTGCGCACCGCTTCCACACCCGCGACAAACGTTGTGGCGACCGCTCCCATGCCCGGAATCATGACGCCCAACTTGCCTTTGGCCGGCTCGATCTGGCCGTGATCGGCGGGAACTTTGCCTGCGGACGACTCCTTATCAACTGATTTGAATTCAACGCTTGCTGTTCGACTCGCTGCTTTGCCTGCGGCCGCGACAGACTTTTTTACTTTCGCCATAGTTGGCTGCTTCCTGTTGGAGCTGTGGGATGAATGCAAACGAATCATATTCTCGTATCCGGTTAGCTTTTTGCAAACGCCGTAGATTGAGTTGCGGGAAATTTGGTTTAACGGCATCTGCGACACATTGGGTGGAATGTAATCATCGGCAGCGGTGTTCGATACTTCGAATCACTCCAATCAATTCTTTCCGTTGGACGCAGCGCCCGCTCTCGCCGATAGTAGATACATGTTCGACACCGCTTCGGGCGGTGCCGTTCGAGGATTTTATTTGCGCGCGCCTTGTTTGCTGCGCAGCAGATCTCTGACCGCGTTGCTCTCCACCTTATCTGGGCCTACGCCATCCGTTATTCACCTGATGGCGCCCGCCTAAGCAACATTTCGACAAGGACTAAGGGACAAGGAGACACACTATGAAATTGATCCGCAAGTTCGCGTACGCCGCGTCACTCGGCTTGACCTTTTTCGCTGTTCAACCAACTCCGGCCGCTGCGGAAGAAGCCCACGGCAGTTTTATTCTTTCTCACAACGTTCACTGGCAGACATTCGTGCTTCGGCCCGGGAAATACACCTTCGACATTAAGAATCATGGCCCATCTGCCGTTCTTACCGTGAGGCGGGTCGATGGAGACAGGCCGGAGGCGATTATGATGGTCGACACCGTCGAAGTTCCGAAGCCGGACGAGACGAGCCGACTGGTTCTCGTCTCACGCTCTGGTCAAAGTTTCGTGAGCTCTATGAACCTGCCGGATCACGATATCGCCCTGCATTTTCCGGTGCCCGCGGAAAGACCTAACAAATAGGTTTGCCCATTAGCCTCGATCCGGTTGGTCGCACTCTTCAACCCGGATCCAGGTTTCCTCCACCGGGAACAGAATTGATTTCTGTTCCCGGCTTTTTATTTGGAGGCTAGTCGGATTTGACGCGGAAGAATTCCCTGGTCGGCTACTCGCCGCGCAAGAATGCAAATCTAGGAAACACCCGTACGCCGCGAATTTTCTCGCACATCTTCACTGAGAATGATCGCCTCGGAAATCTCCTTCATCGATTTGCGCTTCTGACGGCTTTGCCGCTGTAAAGCAAGATAAGCTTGCTCTTCGCTCAGGCTAAGGTCGCGCTGCAAAATGCCTTTCGCGCGTTCCACCAGCTTTCGAGTTTGTAACTGATCCGTCAAGCGCGAGTTGACTTCTTCCATCCTGGCCAGCTCTATCTCTGCTCCTACTAATACCCCGATGGCGGAAATCAGGCGAATTTCTTTATCCTTGTAGGTATGAGGGCGGCGATGCTGCAGATTAATCGCGCCTACAAGGCGCCCGCGGCACGTTAATGGCACGGAAAGAAAACCTTCGTAGCTGTCTTCGGGAAGCTCATGGAAGAATTGAAAGCGCGGATCCTGCGCCGCTCCTTCAGAGATCGCTACCGGCTCGTGGTGCTCCGCCACCCAGCCCGTAATGCCCTGCCCAACGAGGAGTTTGAGGCGGTCCACCACATCGGGATGCGGATTCTTCGAAGCGCTGAGAACGAGATCATCGCCCTGAAGCACATAGATCAGGCAGGAATCGCAATTGACAAGCGCGGATGCGAATTCAACGACGCGATCGAGCACATCGTGAAACCCTCCCGCCGAAGTGAGGCGTCCACCAAGTTCGTGCAGTAAGTCGAGAGGTGAGTCTTCAAGTTCAATCAAAGTGTCCATGAACAACGTTATCGGCATACCAGCGTCATGTCTAACTACAAATTTTAATGGGAGGCATTAGCGATTCCATCGCACAATTAACGAATCTTTCATCTGATTGTGAACACTTGTTCATACAAGAAGCGCACACCAATCGGCCGCTCACTTCGTGTCCACGTCGACCGTTTTGATTGGCAGGTCCCAATGCGAATCGAGAATTTCAAAACGGCGCTGCTCTTCTTTCTTGTAAAGGGCTTGATCCGGCCAGAGTTGTTTCTTCATCATCTCTTCGTCAAAGGGTTCGTTCGCAGCCGCTGAATTCTTGAAAACAATGGTCACGCGGTAATCCCATCTTCCGTCCTCGGTAGCGTGATAGCGCGGTTGATCGACCCAGACCTTGAGCATGCGGCCCGCCTCGACCTGCTTCATCAGTAGCGGGTAATGGTTCTTCTTGAAGAGTTGGAGAAATTCGTCGGCGTGTCCCCACTTTGCTTTGTAGTAGTACTCGATTACAAAGGGCTTGTCGGTGGCATCGTTTGCCGATTGCGCGGCAAGCGATATTGGCAGCATGGAGAAAAATAAAAGCAAGAGCGTGCATTTCATGAGCGGCCTCCGTGGTCAAGGATTGTCGCATACCGGCCCAGATCGAACCCGCACGAATCGCCTGGCGACCAGCCATAGTTCGAACCCGGTGGATGTTAAAATTGACTGTGCCTGCCGATTCGCTCCGCCTGATTGCCGTCGATATCGATGGCACCCTCCTGAACCCGCAATTCAAAATATCGGAGGTCGATCTGGCAGCCCTGCGGCGTGCCCATTCCGAAGGAGTGGAAATTATCGTGGCCACCGGGCGGCGGCATGCGTTTGCTTTGCCGGTTGTACAGCAACTTGGCTTTAACCTCTGGGTCATCAGCTCCAATGGAGCGGTCACCCGCTCGCTAGCCGGAGAGACCTTCCATCGCGACCTTCTCCCGGCTGAAACTTGCCGTCAGTTGGTTATGCTGATGCAGGAATTTCGCGGTCAAACCGTTCTAACCTTTGACAACTCCGCCGCAGGTACCATCGTGCTCGAGCGGTTGGACGAACTCGAGGGCAGTATTCAGCGCTGGCTCGAGAAGAATTTGCAGTACATACAATTTGTCGTGCCGATCGAGAACTCACTCACGACCGATCCTATCCAGGCGATGTTCTGTGGCCACGTGCATCAGATGCGCCGTGCCCTAGCCTGCCTCGGAGCTTGCGGCTTGCCGATTACAGTCTTGCGGACTGAATACCCTGAACGCGACCTTTCCATGGTTGATGTCCTGAACGCCGGCTGTTCCAAGGGGCACGCTTTGGAGCGCTGGGCGAATCATCGGGGCTTGCGATGCGAACAGGTCATGGCCATTGGTGACAATTACAACGACATCGAAATGCTTGCCTTCGCTGGACATCCCTTTATCATGGGAAATGCCCCGGAAGAGTTGCAAGGTAGTTGGCACATGACCAGGACGAACGCTGAAGGCGGGGTGGCGGCAGCGGTTGAATATATGCTGTACGGCAAAGAAATCGGCAAAGGCAGTGTGATTAGGGCATCCGCGATCGGAGTCAGTTCGTAGCTGGCCGAACTCATAAAAACGAACTCATAAAAATGCAGACGAAATTCACCAGCGCGTTGCTGCCAAAACCATTTGCTGCGAGGTTCGCTGCGCTCTTGCTGATGGCGATGGGACTTTCCGTCTGTCCTTCTTCGGCGGCGGAGCTAGCTATCCTGCGCAATGGCTTCACGATTCGTCATGAGCGTCGACAGGTAATCGGGCCAACGACACGTCTTTTTCTTGGCGCAGACAATTCGAGTTTCATGGATGTCCCGACGGCCGAGATTACAGGGTACGAAAAAGATCTTTCACTTCCTGCGACAGTCATTCCGGAAGCGCTACCTTCTGTCGCGCCAAATGCAGCGCAGAGCGCTTCGCTTAAGCCCCCAGTGAAAGCGCCAGTGATCCCGCCAGCGGCCCCCTTGAGCGACGTTGTCAACTCCGCCAGCGCGACTTATCACCTCGATCCCGATCTTGTGAACAGCGTGATTCATGCTGAAAGCGGCTTTAACGCGCATGCGGTGTCGCCCAAAGGCGCGCGCGGGTTGATGCAGCTTATGCCTCAAACCGCCGGCAACCTTGGGGTGAATGATGCTTTCGATCCGCTGGACAACGTGACCGGCGGCACTCGATATTTACGCGAACTCCTGGAGCGTTACAACTTCGATCTGGTGAAAGCGCTGGCTGCCTATAACGCTGGCCCGCAACGCGTCGAGCAATATAAAGGAGTGCCCCCGTTTCGCGAGACGCGCGCTTATGTGGCCCGCATTGTGCATGAATACAACACTAAGAAAATAGCGCAGGAAAAAGAAGAGAAGAGAAAAGCCGCAGCAAACGCCTCCGCCGCAAACGCGTCCGCCGCAAAGAAAGCGCCAGCTAGCAAGCCTCCGGCCAAGGTTCAACCGATCCAACCGCGCACCGCTGCGATTGCCCCATCTCCAGAGCCCACCGCACGTTGACCCGTTACCGACCGTCGGTTACCTTGAATGCAGGGATTTGCCCACCGCACGCGCACTATCCCGATTTGCAATACCAATAACCGATAAACGATAACCAATAATAATGACGAAGAAAAAATATGCGGCGTTTGCAATCGTCTTCGCCGTGCTGGCGCTGCT
>JAYVCW010000470.1:0-2419 GCA_043749775.1 Acidobacteriaceae bacterium
CGAAATGGCGCAGTTGGCGCCTCTTTTCCAGAATTCTTATGAAGCAGGTTCTTCAGCAAGTCAGTGGCGGCGAAATAGAAGTGGTTAGAGTCCCATCCCCAAAATTACTCGCGGGATGCGTGCTAGTTCGCACTGCCGTATCGTTGGTTTCAGTCGGAACCGAACGTGCCTCATCCGAATTCGCACAAAAAAATCTTTTGCAAAAAGCGAGAATGCGCCCCGATCTAGTACGGGAGGTTTGGAACAAAGTGCGTCGTGACGGAGTTGCGACGACCATTCCCGCGGTGCGAACCCGCATGGATCAGCCGAACACTCCCGGCTACAGCAGTGCCGGAACGGTCGTCGCTGTAGGAGAGGGCATCACCGACGTTGAACCCGGCAAACGCGTCGCCTGTGCCGGAGCAAATCACGCCGTGCACGCGGAGTTTGCCTGCATTCCCCGCCTGTTGATGGCGAAAATTCCTGAAAGCTCTGTCAGTTTTGATCACGCCGCAGCCGCCACGGTTGGCTCTGTCGCGTTGCATGGCGTGCGCATAGCGGAAGCCAAGCTCGGTGACGTGGTTGGCGTGATCGGGCTCGGGCTCCTCGGCCAACTTACGGTACAGATTCTTAAAGCGGCAGGTTGTCGCGTTGTTGGTATGGATCTTTCCCGCGCGCGAGCCGATTTGGCGCTGCGCCTGGGTGCCGATGCCGCCGCTGATTCTGCAAGTGAATTTGTAGATGCCGGCATGCAGCTGTCGAAAGGGCGTGGCCTCGACTCAGTACTGCTTACCGCGCAGACGTCAAGCAGCCATCCCGTGAATCTGGCGGCGGAGTGTGCCCGCGACCGAGCCGTGATCGTGGCGGTCGGCGCTGTGGGGATGGAACTGGAGCGCCGGCCATATTACGACAAGGAACTCGATTTCCGCACATCACGCTCCTATGGCCCAGGGCGATATGACGTTGCTTACGAGCAAAAGGGAATCGACTATCCCATCGGCTACGTGCGCTGGACCGAGACGCGCAACATGGAGGCCTTTCTCGAACTTCTTGCCGATCGCAAGGTCGATGTAGAGTCGCTGATCACCCATCGTTTTTCGATCGATCAAGCGAGATCCGCCTATGACCTCATAACCGGGCAAACTGGGCAGCCGTTTCTTGGAGTGCTGATTACATATCCCGACGACTCGCAGCAAACGACGCGCGAAGCTTTGCAATTGTTGTCAGCTCCGCCAAAGCACGTACAACCGCCGCGAGAGTCGAAAGCCGTATCTGTCGGCCTGCTCGGCGCGGGAAGTTTTGCGACCGGCATTCTATTGCCTGCGATCCAGAAAGTCGGGGGCGTCAATCTCGTCGGCGTCTGCGCCGCCAATGGCTCGCACTCCCAACCCGCCGCTAAAAAATTTGGTTTCAACTACTGCGCTACCGACGATGAAAGTCTGATTCAGGATGCATCGATCAACACCATTGTCATTACAACGCGTCATCATTTGCACGCCCCCCAGGTTTTGGCGTCACTCAAGGCAGGGAAGCACGTGTTCTGCGAGAAGCCTTTGTGTCTGAATCGAGATGAACTTCGCGAAATCGTGGATGTCCATGAAGGCGTGAGCGGAGAGAGCCGATCAAATATTTCGCCGCGTCTCATGGTCGGTTTCAATCGTCGATTTTCTGCTCTTGCCATCGAACTGAAGAATTTCTTTCGCGATGTGCGAGAGCCGCTGGCCATGCATTACCGCGTGAACGCCGGGTTCATCCCGGCCAACCACTGGCTTCATGATCCAGCGCAGGGCGGCGGTCGCCTCATCGGAGAGGTCTGTCATTTCGTCGACTTCCTCTGTTTCATCGCAGGCTCTTCGATCGTCGAAGTGCAGGCTCACAGCCTTCCCAACCCCGGCAAATATAGCAACGACAATGTGATTTGCTCACTGCGCTTCGCCAATGGATCGCACGGCACCATCACCTATCTGGCAAATGGCGACCGCGCGTACTCCAAAGAACGAGTCGAGATCTTTGGCGGAGGGATGGTGGCTGTGCTGGAAGATTTTCGACGTCTTGAAACCGTTCGTCAGCAAAAAAAGAAAGTTTCGCGCTCTCTGTTTCGACAAGATAAAGGTCATCGTGGAGAGTGGGAGGCCTTTGTCCATGCTATTCGTGACGGCAAAAATTCCCCCATTTCTCTGGAGGAAATCGCGAACAGCATGCTCGCTACTTTTTCGTTGCAAGAGTCGCGCACTTCAGGCGCATCCGTCGCTGTTGAAGATCTTGCCGGTTTGATGCGACACGATCGGATAAAAATCGATCCGGCACGAATTCCCGCTCAGTGATCCGGCGGTCAATGATCCGCGGTCAATGATCCGCACTCAGAGATCCGCTAATGGACCATCCAAAATCTAGTGAAAATTCTCTACGTCTCACAATATTTTCCGCCTGAAATGGGAGC
>JAYVCW010000471.1:0-2311 GCA_043749775.1 Acidobacteriaceae bacterium
GATCGCAACTACAAGATTCGGCGCGCGGTAGAAGCGATCATGCCCGTGGCATATCCGAACAATCACCAAGCCATCCGGGTGATTCGTGAAGAAGTGGATGGAATTGAGTGGGCGTTGAAGGACATCATACCTCAGTAGAGGCGAGCCAAGATGTGGTAGTTGTCTGTTGTCATAACATACTCTTTGCATGTTCAAAATATGCCGTCTCTTCGGCCCCAACCCAGAGGGGAAAGTCCACCCCTCGGATCCCCCGCATCCCGGCCTAAAATCGACTCAAGGCACGAGCTACAAGCTTTCTATGATTACGTGCAAGCTTTGTACAGAGTTGCAGCCCGCCGGCACTCCAACGGTCGGCACCGTGATGTACTGTTTGCCGCTCTTCGTTTGCAGAGAGATGTATCGCTCGGGCTGCACCTGAGAGGGCAAACCGGCGGACGTGGAATCCGATTTTGTACACATCCCCGATCTTGCGACCCGAACCTGCCCAGCGCTCCGTCCATTTCGTTGTATCGATGCCCTGAGCGGAAAGTGCAACAGGAAGCACTAGCACCGAAATCAAAATCAATACACGGCGAACAGAATGCATGACGATCCTCCCTAAAAAGATCTCAATAACAGCATAATCATTTGCCAGGAACCGAGGTTCAATGAGAAACATATTTTGTTTTTTCTGAGTTCCGGCGAAGTGCTTGTTTGCGCTCCGCCATTTTTTGTCGGATTGGACCAACTGCTCACGATCCAGCATTCAACCGCCTCACCCTGCACGGCTTCCCAGCCTTCCCGCACAATGAAAGGAATGAAACAGAGTGCTGCGACCGGATTCCCGAGTAATATGCCACCGTGGATCGCCAAGCAACTCCGCCACGATACCAATCTTCTTCATTGCATTTGTCGATCTCATTTTCCAATTAGCGCGCGCGTCATGCCGAGAACATATCGTTGATCTCCCGAAAGCTCACGGCCTCTTTTGCGAAGCTAAAGGTGCCGTGCTCTCGCATCTCCCGGGCGGAGCGAAGAAAGGCACCAAGCGCGGCGCGAGATAGAGCGCTGCCCACACTGACGCGCCTGACTCCAATCGCTGAAAGTTCGGCGAGACTCAGCCGCACGCCTTGCAAAGCCATGATGACATTCACGGGGCGATCGACGGAGCGCACCACCTCGGCAATGTCATCCTTCGCAGTCAGCCCCGGGGCATAGAGAACGTCGGCGCCCGCCTCTTGATACGCCTGTAATCGCTTGATCGTGTCCTTGAGGTCAGGCCGGCCCACCAGGTAGTTCTCAGCCCGCGCCGTCAGCATGAACGGAAAAGAAATAGAGCGCACCGCTTCCGCCGCCGCGCGAACCCGCTCTACGGCAAAGTCGAATTCATAGATGGAGTGATCCGGCTTGCGGGGCATGTCTTCGATGGAGCAGCCCGCAAGTCCCGCCGCCGCCGCCAGCCTGATGGTCTCCGCGACGATTTCCGGGGCGTCTCCAAATCCATTTCCCATGTCCGCGCTGATCGGCAAATCAGTGGCCGAAGCGATCGCGGATACGTGCTCCATCATCTCGTCGCGGTCAATCGTGTTGTCTCGCTGCCCAACCGAGAAGGCGTAACCGGCGCTGGTGGTGGCCAGCGCCTCAAAGCCCAGATAGGCCAGCAGGCGCGCAGTACCGGCATCCCATGGGTTGGGAATAATGAACGCGTGGTCGCGGGCGTGGAGCGCACGAAACAACAGTCCTTTTTCAGCTTGCGTCGACATGTGGAATCACCTTACTCCTGGCAAGGTCGAAGGAACGCCGAAATTCGCCATGGGCGCCACCAGGCAATTGGGATCCATCGTCGTGTTTGCCAACATCGTTAAGCGGTTCTCGAGTTTGACGGAGGACTCGAAGTTTCCAATCTCATCGTGGAAGAATGATGCACGGGCCGCGTCCAGTATCCGGATTATAATCCTAAAAGAATTGGCGAAGGCAAGTGCTGGGGGCAGGGCAGGCTCCCCAAAGACGGCTGCGACTGACCCCAACCATAGCGGGTACCATCTAAGTTTTCTTGTTCAAATTAAAAGCTGTAGCGCAAAGCAAACTGCATAACGCGCGGCTTGGTCATTGTTGCTGTGTACTCACCGAAGGTCGAACCGCTTGAGACGCTGTTGTTCCCAACGAATTGCATGCTGCCCACATCGAAACGGGGTGTATTGGTGACATTGAAAACATCCCAACTGAAACGAGGAGCCTGTCGCTCTGTGATACTCCAAGTCTTCGCGATACCAGAATCCAAGCCCAGATATCCGGACCCCCTCAAACCGGACCACTCCTCCGGGATTCGCGC
>JAYVCW010000472.1:0-27694 GCA_043749775.1 Acidobacteriaceae bacterium
AAGCGCGGCGAGGTCCGAGAGAGTACCGACTCGCGACGCGCCGGCCCGTTCGAAGGAAGACTCGTGACTGCGCGGCAATATCCAAGTCTCATATGGAACCCGTGGCGCATATGGGCAAAAAGCGACATAATCGCCACGGCTTTCAAGGACGCGAATGCCCTGCCGCTCTTCCTGGGAGAGAATGTCACAAAATACGCAGCGCTCTTTCGACTCGTAAAATTCTCGTCCCGCGCGCAACTCATAGAGAACTCGCCGGGGAACGAAAATGGTGGCCGTCAACTGCGACGTGGGATGGGCAAATTCCTGCCCTGCCGCCTCGCCATAGTTTTTAAAAACACTGATGTATTTGAAGCGGCTATCGCGCTTTAAGTCTTGAATTCGCTGGGCTGCAAGGCGGAGAAACAGTTCAATCTCTTTGTCGCTCGCATTCCAAAAGTGACCATCATGACGCGGGTTCTCAACAATCACTTCGTGCGCTCCAATAGAACCCATACGATCGTAGAGACCATCTCCGCGTCGCGAGGGGTCGCCCTCGATGTGATACAGCGGGTGCGGATGGACGATGGATCGCGCCGACCACGAGCCTGACGAATTCGATAAGCTGGCGACGACGTGCCCGGGCTTCGAAGCGGAGTTGCAAAAGAGGCACTCCGTGGAAGGCTCTGCCGCTTCAAAGAGATCGTCTCCGGTGATCACCCACGACCTGGTAATCGGGTCTTTGCGAAGTTCCATGGCAGCAAGGAGAGCAAAATAGCAGCGCCGAGTCAAATGGCAATTGCTGCGATTTGCCAAGCTGCGGTCGCCGGGGACTTGCAACAATGCGAGTGGCCGAGAGTTGGTAGACTGCCTTTGACGGAAATTCTTGCCCGGCACCCTGCACTTTAGCTGGCGGGAGATTACAAAATTACCAACTCTTCCATGTCCGAGCCTTCCACGCCGCTAATGCGGCAGTACGCCGCCATAAAGAAGGAGCATCCGAATGCTCTGCTTTTCTTCCGCCTGGGAGATTTCTATGAGCTCTTCTTTGATGACGCGGTACTCGCCTCCCGGGAGTTGCAAATTACTTTGACCTCGCGAAATAAAGAAAAAGGAATGGCTATTCCGATGTGTGGCGTTCCTTACCACGCCGCCGAGGGGTACATTTCCAAGCTCATCCGTAGAGGATTCAAGGTTGCGGTCTGCGAACAGGTCGAAGAAGCGAGTCTGGCAAAGAAGCTAGTGCGTCGCGAAGTAACACGGGTCGTCACCCCCGGCACCGCGGACGCCTCTTCTTTGAATGCGGAGGAGAATAATTTTCTCGCGGCCGTCGCGACTGTGGGCGAGCACGTCGGCTTCGCTGCGCTAGACCTATCTACGGGAGAGTTCCGAGCAACCGAATTCAGCGGCGATTCCGCTAGTCGACGAGTTCAAGAAGAACTTGAACAATTGCGCCCAAAAGAGCTGCTCTACGGCTCTTCTGCTCCGTTATTTGACGCGGGACAACGACGGAACAGTGGAAGTAATCAGTCTTCAGGGAAATTGATTGCGGGGGCTAACAGCGGAGTTACCGAAACTCCTTTGGACGATTGGATCTTCGCTCCCGATCACGCCCTGCCGCTTCTTGAGAATCATTTTGGCGTCTTATCGCTTGAGGGATTCGGTCTCGCTACAAAACGCGCCGCCGCCTCCGCGGCAGGGGCGATTCTTTACTACATCCGCTCAACGCAGCGGGGAAAACTCGACCACGTCGACCGCATCGGCTTCTACGAACGACAGCATTGCCTGGTGTTGGATGCCGTGACGGTTCGCAATCTGGAATTGATAGAGCCGCTCTTTTCCGGCGCCGATGCCGGCGTTACCCTATTTCGTTGCATGGACGCGACCGTCACCCCTATGGGCAAGCGGCTCTTGCGGAACTGGATGTTGCGCCCCTCGATTGATCACGCCGAGATTGAGGCCAGGCTCGATGCTGTCGAGATCCAGCTCAAAGATACCGTCAGGCGAGACGAACTCCGTCAGGCGCTCGCGGGAATCCTCGATCTTGAACGGCTTCTCAGCCGGGTCACGCTGGAGACTGCCAACCCGCGCGATCTTTTAACACTTTCCGCATCGCTCGGGCGAATCCCGGCGGTCCGCGCAGTGTTAGCGAGCCTTCCGGCAACGCGCTTGACGGCATTGCGATCCGCAGTCGAGGAATTAGCGGAGTTGCGAGACAAGATCAATCAAACTCTCGTTCCCGAACCGCCTCTAACCCTCAATGATGGCGGGGCCATCGCCACGGGTATCGACCGAGATCTTGATGAACTGCGCGACTTGAGCCGTAACTCAAAGCAATATCTCGCGCGGGTTGAAACGCGCGAGCGAGAGCGCACCGGCATCGGCTCACTCAAGGTAAAGTTCAACTCGATCTTTGGCTATTACATTGAAATTTCTAAGGCGAACTTGCATCTCTCTCCCGCAGACTACGAACGTAAACAGACGCTTGTGAACGCGGAACGCTTCACTACTCCCGAACTGAAGGAGTACGAGTCGAAGATTCTCGACGCCCAAGAAAAGATTGTTGAAATCGAGCGGAGGGTCTTTGTCGAACTGCGATCGTCGGTAGCTGCAGAGGCCAAGCGAATCCGGCAAACCGCGCTCGCACTGGCTGAAGTAGATGTGCTGAGCTGCATGGCCCACATTGCGGCGTTGCGAAATTATTGCCGGCCTGAACTTGAAAATGCTGATGGAGACGATACAAACCAGCATTCCGGAGATCTTGAAATCCTCGAAGGTCGCCATCCCGTAATCGAATTGCAGGAACTGACGACAGGCAGCGGGCGATTCATTCCGAATGACTTGTTCCTTAGCTCGCCTGCATCCACGGCTACGACAACCACATCGGCTCAAAATATCGTTGTTCTGACCGGGCCAAACATGGGAGGCAAGAGCACATTTCTGCGCCAGGCGGCTTTGATCGTCATTATGGCTCAGATGGGTTCATTCGTACCCGCGCGATCCGCAAGACTTGGCGTGGTGGACCGTGTGTTCACGCGTATCGGAGCGAGCGACAACGTGGCTCGCGGCCGCTCCACCTTCATGGTCGAGATGACGGAAACCGCTGCCATTCTGCACACTGCCACAGCGCGTTCGCTAATCTTGCTCGACGAGGTCGGGCGCGGTACATCCACCTACGATGGGTTAGCAATCGCGTGGGCCGCGGTTGAATATTTGCACTCACGTGTTCACGCTAAGACTTTATTCGCCACGCATTATTTCGAGCTGACCGAGTTAGCTGAGCAGTTGAGTGGCGTTAAGAATTATCACGTTTCAGTAAAAGAAAGTGGCGGAAGCGTGGCCTTTCTACGCCGTGTCGAGCCCGGCGCGGCCGATCGCAGTTACGGAATTGAAGTCGCGAAGCTTGCCGGCCTGCCCAACGAAGTCGTAGTCCGCGCTCGCGAGGTTCTCGCCGAGCATGAATCCTCAGAGCATCGGCTTTCCGGGCATCTCACTCCTGGCTCCTCGCCTGAGCGCGACCGTCCGCGGCAGTTGACCATTTTCACTCCACTGTCACAGCCAGTACTGGAAAAGCTTCGCGAGGTCGATTTGAATCGGCTCACACCACTGGACGCGCTAAACTTGCTTGCGGAGCTGAAAAAGCAAATCGATTAAAAGAAGATCGCAAGTAACTCAAACTTCTAATTGCTCGCATGGATATCGGTCAACTCTTTATCATCGGGTTCGACGGCACCGAAATGTCGCCGCGTATCGCTTCCGTTCTACAGAAAGTACAGCCCGCTGGCGTCATTCTATTTGCGCGCAACATTGCAGCACCGAAGCAAACGTACCAGTTGCTGCGCGAATGCCAGAAGCATGTTGCGACTCCCTTATTCACCTGTGTCGACCTTGAAGGCGGCTCTGTCGACCGATTTCGTAAAGTACTCGGGCCGGCGCCGTCTCCCGCCGCCGCATTTGCAACCGGAGAGCGTGAATTATTTCGCAAACATGGGCGTGTGATCGGTGAGAATTGCCGGGCTCTGGGATTCAACGTAGATTTCGCGCCAGTCCTGGACTTGGCGTTCGCGGCCTCGCGGACGGTGATGAGTTCGCGGGCGGTCTCGGATGACCCAAAAAAAGTTTCCGCGTACGCACTCGAGTTTCTTCGTGGGTTAGCTGACGCCGGCGTGATCGGTTGCGGCAAGCACTTCCCCGGACTCGGAGAAGCCACGCTCGATACCCATCTCGACCTTCCCAGCGTAATTAAGCCGCTAAAAAAGATGTGGACAGAAGACCTTGTCCCCTACCGACTGCTGCGCCGCCAGTTGCCCATGGTGATGGTGTCACACGCGGATTTCCCTGCGGTCACTAGTGCGCGCACAAATGGTGGTGCTAGCCATAAAACTCCTGCCTCGCTATCGAAAAAGTGGATCACCGATATTTTGCGCAAAAAGATTGGCTACGGCGGGCTTGTTTGCTCCGACGATTTGGAGATGGGAGGCGTACTTGCCGCGGCGCCGATCGAACAAGCCATGATCGGGCACATTCGCGCCGGAGGCGATCTCGGTCTGATCTGTCATCAGGAGGACTTCATCCTACGCGCCTATGAAGCAATGACGCGCGAAGTTGAGCGCGATCGCAAGCTCGCCAGCAGGGTCAGGCAGTCGTCGCAGCGCGTTCTTCGGTTTAAGAAACAAAGACTGGGTTCGGCTTCCCCTTTGCTACAGCTGAGAGCCGCTCCTACCGTGGCTAGTATAGAAACACTCAAGCGACAGCTCATGGAATTCAGGGAAGAGATCAGGCTTTCGACTTCGGCGCGCAAGGCTAATTCATGATCGTCGCCGGAGTAATGAGTGGAACTTCGGCGGACGGGATTAACGTCGCTGTCGTAGAACTGCGGGCACGTGGGCGCGGAGGGCTGCGCCATACTTTTCTCGGGCACGCGGAATACAATTTTCCTCCCGCTGTGCGCCGCACAATTCTTGCGACGATGAACGCAGAATCAGCGCGGGTGGCCGACTTAGCGCGACTTAATTTTCTGCTTGGAGAACTTTATGCCGAAGCTGTCTTAAAGACCGCTCGCAAACTCGGCGTCAAAGTTGAACTGATTGGATGCCACGGGCAAACGCTTTACCACCAGGGTGTCGCTCAACGGTTTCTCGGAAAAAAGCTCGCAGTGACTTGGCAAACCGGTGAAGGGGCGGTGTTGGCGGCGCGCGCGAGAGCACCAGTTGTTTCCGATTTTCGTCCGGCGGATATGGCCGCTGGAGGAAGAGGCGCGCCCCTGGTGCCCTTCCTCGACTATTTTCTTTATCGCGATACTCGTATCGGGCCCCGAGCTCGAAATCGTATCGTGCAAAATATTGGTGGAATCGCGAACCTCACGGCGATCCCTATTGGCGCCTCGAGCGGCGATGTGATGGCGTTTGATACAGGCCCCGGAAACATGGTGATCGACGCGTTAATGGAAAAGCTGTTTGGCAAACGCTTCGATCACAATGGCAAAATAGCGGCATCGGGCCTGATATTGGAAAGGGTAGTCGCCAAAGTTTTGGAATCGTCTTTTTTTGACCAGAAACCTCCTCGAACGGCAGGACGGGAGGAATTCGGTCGCCAATTTGCCGATCGCTTTTTGCGGCAGTGCCGAGGAGCGAGGAATTCCGACATTGTCGCAACGGCAACCGCACTTACCGCGCGTTCGATCACTAGGGCCGTCAAGCGCTTCGTCATCCCCAAATTCGTGTCGAATAATCAGAGCGGTCACGAAATGATCGTTTCCGGAGGTGGCGCAAAGAACTCGACGCTGATGGCCATGTTGCGCCGGAATGCTCAGCCTCTCAACCTAAAGGTTCGCCTGTCCGATGAGTTCGGGCTTCCCGCTGAAGCCAAAGAAGCGGTTGCGTTTGCTTTGCTTGCCTACGAGACTTGGAATCGTCGGCCAAGCAATCTTCCGTCTGCCACGGGTGCTCTGCGACCTGCGATCCTGGGGAAGGTTTCTTATGTTTAGTACGCCCGGGAACGTGCCAGAAAAAACTTCACTCGCTGTTTCAGCCTCTGCTTCACTCTCTGCGAATAGGATGACAATTCTACTTTTGATTTCATGCGCCGTCATGATGCCTCTTCTTTCCTGCTCTGGGCCCGCTGATCGGAACACCATGGTGATGATCATTGAGAGCAGTCCTACTAATCTAGATCCACGCGTCGGGATCGATGCTCAGTCGGAGCGAATCGGCGAGCTGATATTTGACGCGCTGCTTACTCGTGATGAGCACCTCAACGTCCGACCAGGGCTTGCCGAACGGTGGGAAGTTCCTGATGCGTTGACTTATGTTTTTCATCTTCGTCGTGGCGTTACTTTCCACGATGGGCGGCCGCTGACATCGCGTGACGTGAAGTGGACGCTGGACTCGTTGCTTGAGGGCAAGATTCGCAGCACAAAAGCGGCAGCCTACCGATTTGTCGATCACATTGACGCAACCGACGATTTCACAGTTACGTTCCACCTTAGAGAACCGAATTCCACTTTACTTTGGAATCTTTCCGAAGGAGCGAGCGGCATCGTGCCTTTCGGAGCACTCGACGAAATCACGCGGCAGCCAATTGGCACAGGGCCGTTCAGGTTCGTGAGCGCAGAGCAGGACAAAGAAATCATCATCGCCCGCAACGATAGTTACTGGGGGGCCAAACCACCGCTAACGAAGATTCGGTTCACGGTTGTGCCCGACGCTACGACACGCGCTCTCGAACTACGCAAGGGCAGCGCAGATGCGGCGATCAACGCGCTGACCTCTGACACGATTGTGGCTCTGCAGCGTGATTCGAACTTGCAGGTCGACCGAGCTCCGGGCACTGTTCTCTCCTATCTTGCCTTCAATCTGCATGACCCGACTTTGCGCGACGTTCGTGTGCGGCAAGCGATCGCGTATGCAGTCGATCGTGCTCCGCTACTGCAATATATCTGGCGGGGCTTCGCCCAACCTGCGCTCAGCATCCTTCCCCGGCAAAGCTGGGCCTACGAGGAGAAAGTGACTTTCTATAGCCACGACCCCGAAAAAGCGCGGCAGATGCTCGACGCCGCGGGCTATCCTGCGCACAATGGCATTCGCTTTCATCTCGTGATGAATACGTCGACCGAAGAATCGACGCGATTGATGGCGGCCGTGTGGCAACAACAACTACGCGAAGTGGGAATTGCGCTGGACATTCGAACCTTTGAATTTGCGACCTTTTTCGCCGACGTCACGAGCGGAGCTTTTCAGCTTTATTCTTTGCGCTGGATCGGAGGAAACGAAGATCCAGATATTTTTGAGTACGCATTTCACTCCAGTCGCTTTCCGCCGAAGGGGGCCAATCGCGGTTTTTATAGCAATCCCCGAGTTGACACTTTGATCGATCAAGCGCGGCGGGAGGTCGACCAGAGCGCACGAAAAACAATGTACGCTGAAATCCAGCAAATTTTGGCGGACGATGTTCCCTACATCAATTTGTGGTATTTCGATAACGTGCTGGTCCACTCCCGCCGCTTGCGCAATGCAACGCTGAATCCATCCGGCAACTACGATTTTTTGAAGACTGCCGAACTCAGCACTGACTAAGTCTTGCGCACAGGGGCGCAATTGCTGGGCAGCCGGCGATAAGCAATTTTCTGCGTGATACCATCGAGGTTCGATTTCCACGTAGCGCTGCCGTCTCGGCGGCTGTCCGAAGGACTTTTCGCCCGTCGCGCCGAGGGCAAACCCGGTTGGGACGGCCCGCAAGATTCTGGCGCTACCGAGCACTCATTTTGAAAATCCTTTTTATCGGCGACATCTTCGGACGCCCTGGGCGAACTATCGTTAAGGATCGTTTACCCGAGTTACGCAAGCAACACGCCATCGACCTCGTTATCGCAAACTGCGAAAATGCCGCGGCGGGATTTGGAATTACTCCCGCTCTGGCGGAGGAGCTTTTCGATCTCGGCATCGACGTGATGACAACCGGCAATCATGTCTGGGACAAGCGCGAGATTATGGAATACTTTCAGATGGCGGACGGCAACCCTCATAGCCCCGCAAGGCGGTTACTCCGACCGTCCAATTTTTCTCCCGGCCTGCCGGGATGGGGCGTTTACGAAGGTCAAAAAAATGGCACAAACTACGCCGTAATGAACCTGCAAGGTCGCGTGTTCATGGGATCGAGCGATGATCCGTTTCGTCATGTAGACAAGCTCCTTGATCAGGTTACGGCGAAAATAATCTTTATAGATTTTCACGCCGAGGCGAGTTCAGAGAAGGTCGCCTTCGGATGGTACCTCGACGGCCGCGCCACCGCCCTCGTCGGCACCCACACGCACATTCCTACCGCCGACGCGACGGTGTTGCCAAAAGGCACCGCGTATATAACGGATGTTGGCATGACCGGGCCTTATGACAGCGTGATTGGAGTGAAAAAGGAATTGGTGATTGAAAAGTTTCTCAGCGGAATGCCCTCTCGTTTTGAAGCGGCGAATGGCGATGTTCGCTTGTGCGCGGTCGTAGTGGAGTGCGACGATCAGACTGGACGGGCCTCGAAGATCGATCAAGTCATCTTGAGGTAAGCAAAACCTGAGACAAGCAAAAACGCTGTTGCGGGCACTGTTCAACCGCCAAAAGCGCCCATCCGCCATTATGCAGTGAGTATCCCTTCGACTATTTCTATTGCAAGACATCCCGGGATGGGCATTCTATAGTAGTAGCTATGCGTTGGATTTCCGCAGGTTTGAGCGTGCTGGTGGCTGGAGTGTGTCTAGCCGCAGACAATTCTCCTGCGCATCTCCCGATCTGCTCGAATGTGGCCGGTGGGACAGCTTGCCAGGGAACTGCTGCAGACCTGAAGGCCGCTCGTCAAGCTTTCGCCCGTGGTCTGAAGCTCGAGAAATCTCAGCAACTTCAATCGGGAAACAAGTCTCAATATCCCTATTCCTCGCAACTTTCGCATGAGGCATTCTTAGAGTTCGAGGAGGCTGCGCGCCTCGTTCCTCAAAATGTCGAATATATAACTGCGCGAGAAATCACTCGGCAGCGCCTCGCGGGAATGCATTTGCTGCGTGGGAACGACGCTATCGGCAATGGGCGACAGGTGGAAGCAATGGCGGAGTTTCGCACCGCGCTTGAACTCGATCCGGAGAATAAATTTGCGCAACAACGCGTGCAGGATGCTATCGGCTCTCCGCCAGGGCGCGTGGCCAGTCAACCGCAAGTTATCGCGAGCGAAGACGCATTGACTGTGAAGCCAGCCGAGGCCAAACACGACTTCCATTATCGAGGAGATTCCCGCGGCCTGCTCACTGCGGTGGCCACCAGTTTTGGGCTGACAGTGATGTTTGACGACTCATTTCCCAATCGTCAGGTTCGCTTCGATCTTGAGAATGCCGATTTCCCTACCGCGATTCATCAAGCTTCATCGGTCACGAAAAGCTTCACGGTTGCCCTCGAAGATACCGTCCTTTTTGCCTGCGCCGAAAACCCGGAGAACCATCGCCTTTATGATCGGATGGGCCTTCGCACCTTTTACATTCCGGGCAGCGGCACAGCTAACGAACTGAACGAAGTGATGAACTCGTTGCGAACGCTTTTGGAATCTAAATTCACCAGCCTCAACGTTGCTTCGAGCACGATTACGGTTCGCGCTCCGCAAGCTCTGCTGCTAGCGGCAACTCAATTTCTCAGCCAACTCAATGGATCAAGACCAGAGGTCATGCTGGACGTAAAGGTATTTCAGGTGAGCCATACGTACGCACACACCATCGGCTTACACGTGCCCGATCAGTTCAACCTTTTCAATATTCCGGTAGCAGCATTGGCAGCGCTCGGCGGGCAAAACATTCAGAGCCTGATCAACCAGCTCATCGCCTCCGGAGGAATTAACCAAGCGGGAAATCAGTCGATTTCGGCACTCCTGGCCCAGCTTCAAGGACAACAGAATTCGATATTCAGCCAACCTCTTGCCACGTTTGGCGGCGGTTTAACTTTCAGCGGCTTGAGTCTCGACCACCTTTCAGCGGCATTGACCATGAGCGAGAGTTCGGTTCGTTCTCTTGAGCACGTCACGCTGCGGGCGTCGCAGGAAAAAGATGCGATCTTCAAACTTGGATCACGCTACCCGATTTTGAACGGCAGCTTCGCGCCTGTATTCAACAACGCCGCCATCTCCCAAGTGTTAGGAAATCAGTCTTTCGCCGCGCCTTTTCCCTCAGTCAACTACGAAGACATTGGTCTGTCCCTGAAAGCGAAGCCTGTGGTCCATAACAATTCCGACGTGTCGCTGGAGATCGAACTGCAATTCCGAACCTTAGGAACGACCAACACCAACGGCATTCCCGACATCCTGAATCGTGAATATAAAGGCGGCATTTTACTCAAAGAAGGAGAGCCGGCTGTAGTAGCAGGGATGATTACCGCCTCCGATCAGCGCAGCTTGAGTGGTCTTCCGCTGTTCTCTCAAATTCCAGGTCTAGGCCTTCTGACAGCCCAAAGCACGAAGAATCAAGATAACGATGAATTGCTGATTTTGATTACTCCCTACGTCGTTCGCGGTCCCGAGCACGCCGAGACCGAAGAGATTTGGCTGGGCAAGTAGCTTGGCGGAAAAAACCTATTTCTGTCCCTTCTCCTGAGTAATTTTGAATTCAACAATTTTCTTAAGTAACTCGAGCGGCGCGCCGCCGCCTACGCTCTGCCCGTTAATAAAAAGCGCGGGAGTGCCACTCACTCCGACCGATTTGCCCAATGCTAACGATGCATCGACCCTGGCCTTCGTCTCCGGTTTAGTCGCACAACCCGCCAGTTCGTCCGCGTTCGCCCCCGATGCTGTAGCAATTGACTTCATCTTCTCGTCGATATTCGATTCAGTAATGTTCGCTTGATCGTCAAATGTTTTCTGGATGAACTTCCACACAACCTGATTTGCGGGCCCGCCGCTAGAACTTCGCCCCGCGCAATCTACATAAAAGGCCGCCTTCTCTGCCCAATTGTGCACAGGCAGAGGAAAGTTCTGGAATACGAAGTGGACGTCTGGTTCCTGGGCGATCAGTTGATCGATGATGGGCGCGGCTTTTTGACAGTGAGGACACTGCATATCGCTAAATTCGACGATCGTCACGCTCGCCTTCGCCGGGCCACGAGAGGGGCCATTTACTCCTTTATCTAACTTGACTCGAGCATCGTCAAATGGCTTGGCGCCGAAGGGAAGAATGTCACCCGTGATCGCATGCTTGCCGTCGGCGCTGACCAGAAGCTTGTTTTGGTTTGAGCCCTGCGAGTTTGTGATGATAAAACTAACTTCACTCAATCCCGGCAGCTCAGAGGGGCGGATATCGTTCACCTTCCACGAAGTACCGGCGTCGTAGCCAAGCATCTGAAACAAAAACGAGTTCACGGTGTCTTCTGTGGGCAGCGATGAACCCGCGCTTGCTGTGGTAGTCGCTACGGGTGCTTGCGACTGAGGAGTGGTCGAGCCGCTGGGAGTTACGGAGCTATTAGATTGAGCGAACACCGCCCCGGTCAACAGAGCGGCGGTAAATAGTTTTTTTAGATTCATAGTTGTTTTTAGCTTCATAGTAAGGGGCCCAATTCTTGTAAAGATTTCCGATGGTGTCATTCAGAAGAAGGTTGATGTCGGTTTAGAAACATTACAGCTCTGACTTCGCTGCGATCGGGAACCTGCGCCCGGAGCCGAAAGCCTTTGCCGAAATCTTGATGCCGGGAGCCGCTTGCTGGCGCTTATACTCGCTGCGCTCGACCATCCTGATCACCTTTCGAACCAGCTCCGGATCGAAGTTGTTAACTCGGGCAATCTGATCTGCCGACGATGATTCCTCCACATAATCTTCCAGTATCGCATCCAGCACATCGTAGGGCGGCAGGGAGTCGGAATCTTTCTGATCCGCTCGCAGTTCTGCCGAGGGAGCCTTGCGTATCGTGTTTTCAGGAATGACCTGGTGCCGCGAATTCACGTATTCGCTCAATCGATAAACCAGTGTTTTCGAGACGTCCGAAATAATGGCGAGTCCTCCAACCATGTCTCCGTACAAGGTGCAGTACCCAACCGCCAATTCGCTCTTGTTGCCGGTCGAAAGCACCAGCGCACCCAATTTGTTCGATAAGGCCATCAATACTAATCCGCGCGCTCGAGATTGAATGTTCTCTTCTGAGACGTCCGGCGGCAAGCCCGTGAATATCGGTTCGAGGGTTCGGCAGGCCGCGGAATACATATCATGAATCGGCAGTAATTCGAAACGGATTTCTAGATTCTGCGCGAGTGCCCTTGCATCATCGATGGAACCTCGCGACGAATAAGGGCCGGGCATGCCGACGCCAATAATGTTCTCCGCCCCGAGGGCATCGACCGCGATGGCCGCGGTCAATGCGGAATCGATGCCGCCACTCAGGCCAATGATGGCCCGCTCAAAACCGCACTTATGCACATAATCGCGAGTGCCGAGCACCAGGGCGTGATAGGCGCTGGCTTCTTCTCCACAAATTTGCGGATGGATATCGCCGGTCAGCTTTTCGGAATCAAAATAAACCAAATCTTCTTCGAAAGATTTTCCTTGCGCGATCACTTTTCCGTCTGGGGCAATCACCAGACTTGATCCGTCAAAAACCAAGCTGTCATTACCGCCTACCTGATTCACCATAGCTACCGGCACTTTTTGGTTCTTGGCAATCGCGGCAACCATGTCATGGCGAAGCTCACGCTTCCCCAGCCAGAAAGGGGAAGCAGAGATATTCAAGACAAAGTTTGCTCCCGCTCGCACCAACTCCTCAACCGGATCGATGCCGTACCTGCGCTGGTTCCAAAAGCGCTTGTCGTTCCACGCGTCTTCGCAAATAGTCAGCGCCATTTGCTTGCCGCAGTAATTTAAAATCTTTTGACTGAGTGCCGGCGCAAAGTTGCGCATCTCGTCAAAGACGTCGTAGGTGGGTAACAGCATCTTCGATTGAGTAAACTCGATGCGGCCATCTCGAAGCAGGCACGCAGAATTCATCGCCTTCTTGCCTGATTCCGATTGTGCAGGCGTTACGGTCCCGCAGATGACGGAAATGCCCATTGTCTCGGCAGCGATTTTCTCGACGGTCGCTCGGCAGCGGGTAACAAACAATGGATTCTCGACAAGGTCGCGCGGCGGATAGCCGGACACGGACAATTCAGGAAAGAGGATCAGCTCTGCGCCAGCACTTCGTGCCTCCAAAGAAAATCGAATGATCTTTGCAGCGTTGCCGGAAAAATTTCCCACCGTGGGGTTAATTTGCCCTAAAGCAATCTTCACTCCTCTAGTTTAGAAGGTTGGTGCTCGCGAGGTCGAGGACACCAGCAGGAAGAATGTAAAAGATATATGACTTCCGTGGTGCTCCTCATTCGCTTTGAGGGGGAAAAAGGTCGCAGCGCAACATCTGCAAATGTGCGGATGGGAGAATTAGCACGTCCGACGCCGCCAAAGGCCTCCGCGACCCAGAATTGTGAAATCAGTTAGGCTGTGAATCAGGCCCACTCGGCGGGGGCGGCGCCGCGATTGGTGGCGCATTGTTCGGACTTTGACGATCATTCTCCGGCATCTCTTCTCCCGGCCTACGCAAGGTTGGAGCAGTGGCTGGCCGAACTTGTTCCTTTTTTGCCAAGGTGGCCGTCCCAGCATCGATTTCTTTATCAACGTGGACGATCTTTTGCCCGTCAACTTTCATGGTCTCGACGCGCACTACCTCATCACCAACGAAGCGGATAAAGTCCACGTCCTGCGGCGGCGTGCCATAGATCCACTCTTCGTAATCGGCGTCGTCGGCATGCTCGCGCACCCGCTTCGGTGGTCTGCCCTTCGAATAAATAACCATCTCGCCATTCATCCCAACCAGAACATGATGGCTCTTGATCGCATCACGCACTGGAGCAGAGACAGATTCGAGATATGCCTCTAGCGCCGACTTCGAATTAAAATCAAAAACGGGGCGCAATAGTTCTTTAAGCTCTGGACCGGTGAGTTCAGGCACGTATTTGTCGAAATACAAGTCGACGAAAGATCCGCGTGCATTGGCGCTGGCGTCAGATGGCGCGATCGGCGTTGAGGAATTGGCACCCGAAACCTGGATGTGCTGGTACCACTTTTGTTTCTTAATCGGCCCACCATTAATTTCGAACCGGATGTAATTGTTTTTAATCAGGACGTCACTGATCCGAGCGCGGTCCCCTGGCTTCGCGGCTGGCCCCCACAGTGCCATCAAGTGGTCAAGCTCTGCTCCATTCGGCGTAACCACTCCGTTTTTTAGCTTGAGACCAGTCTTCCCCATCGGGAACTTGGTGCTGATGTAAACCAGGTCCTCATTGAAGGCGTGGATAATCTCCTCACGCGTGGCTTTAGAGATTTTTGGCGACGGAGTATTGCCTGCTACGGCTATGTACTGGACAAGCAAACCGACAATCAGAAAGCGGGCATAAACGGCACGGAACCGGAAAGACGGCATGCGGCACCCTGAACCAATTCCCCCGATTATAAACCAGAGAGACCGTCACTTTCTGGTCATATTCCAGCCCAATTTGCCCGGAAAGTGAACCATTCCACAGCCTTCCTGCGGCGTAAGTTTAGGTTACCCAAGTAACGGTGAGTTGTACTTTAAGCACCTCAGAGCCTTGCCATCCGTCCCCATAGAATGAGTTCTGGTAAGGACCAGTTTGCCCCCGGGCTGGTGCCGAAGGGGCCATTGTTTGCCGTTTAGACTTCCTATTCCGACGCGCATTCCGCTGCTCTACGTCATTCTTGGCGTACTGCTCGCGATCAGTGTTTTGCCCATGTACTTTTACTCGGTTCAGATTGAGAACATGAATCGGGACCGCCTCAAGACCAACGAAATGCTATTGCAGAACACGGTCACGAGGTCGCTGGCCGATGATATCTCGCAGCATCAGGAAGCGCTCCACATGATGCTGTCTAATCTTTCATCGTCAGTACAAGTCATGATGCTGGCTACCCCAGGCAGCAACGACATGAACGCGCAGACGTTGCCTACGCCGGAACTTCGCGCCATGATCGAGAATTTTGTATCGTCATCGAACGACATCGCGTACGCCACGCTCCTTAATGCTGATGCCAAGGGCGTTTCGGCCGGACGCATCGCGCCAGACGCTTTCCTGCAGCGCGAATTGGAACGAGCCTTTCAAGCCTCGCGAGAAGGCCGTGTCTATAGCGGCCAGCCACTAATGGTGGGCAGCGGCAAAAACGCCCGCACGGTTATGCTCGTCAGCTCTCCCGTCATGTATGGCGGGCGTTTTCTTGGAATGATCGGGTCGGTAGTTGACATGGAATTCCTGATCCGGCGATTACAGGAAGTTAGCTTGACCGGGTTGATTCCTTACGTCGTCGACTCCCAAGGCCGATTGGTTGCTGCCGCAACTTCGCAGTACGCGACCGGACAAGTCATGACGCACTTTGAAATTGTTCGCAGCTTCGTCGGCGAAGGTGCGAAGGCACAACTGGCGGCGACAAGAGAATTCAGAGTCAGCGAAGGAAAAGATTCTGTCGAGATGCTGGGGACGTACGTGCCAGTCACCACGCTCGATTGGGCGGTGGTTGTTCAAAAGCCGCGCGAGGATGCCTATCGCGGCATCTACGAAATGCAGCGCACCGGCCGGCTGCTCGCATGGCTTGCTGTCTTTCTTAGCGTCCTGGTAAGCATTTACTCTGCACGTCGCATTACGAGCCCGCTGCAAACTCTGGCTCAATCCAGCCGCGCGATCGCCCGCGGAGACTTTTCGCAGCGCGTCCACCTCAGGACTCGTACGGAAATCGGTGAACTGGCTTCTACGTTTAACACCATGTCGGAAGAACTTGAGCACTTCGTCGAAGACCTCAAACGCGCAGCCGAAGTCAACAAATCGCTTTTCATGGGATCCATCCAAATGCTCGCCGGCGCGGTCGACGAAAAAGACCCGTACACGCGCGGCCACTCTGACCGAGTCACAAAATATTCTTTGATGGTGGCGAGAGAGATCGGCGTAGATGCAGATTTCCTCGAAATTGTTCGCATTTCAGCACAGCTTCACGATGTCGGCAAGATCGGAATCGAAGACCGCATTCTTAAGAAGCCGGGCGCTTTGACTCCGGAAGAATTTGAGATCATGAAAACTCATACCACGAAGGGTGCGAACATTTTGCGCCCGGTGCCGCAATTGAGCGCCATGCTGCCCGGAATCGAGTTGCACCATGAAGCCTTAAATGGCCGGGGATATCCTTATGGTCTGAAGGGCGACGAAATTCCGCTGCTGGCGCGCATCATCGCGGTAGGAGACACTTTCGACGCACTCACGACCAATCGACCTTACCAAAAAGCTCACGATCCGATCGAAGCACTCAAGATTATTCAGAATCTGTCAGGTCAGCGATTGGATCCTACGGTGATCGCCGGGCTCATGGCGGTATTCAAACGCGGCGAAATCACCATTGAGAAGCCGTTAGTTTCGGATCTCGCCCCGCAGTCACCAGCTCAACCGGTTCCCGCCCCAGCTGCCGTTTCGGTGCCGTTAGAAACGGTTCGCACCTAGCGCTTCATCGTTTTCCCGCCGCAACAGCGCTCCGCCAAGGCCTATATAATCTTAGGCGGACCCTCATGATTCAAACCCTTTTTGGCAGTCTGGACGAAGAGAAGAAACCTAGTTTTGTCGAACGAATGAAAGAGGCGGTCTCGCGTACGCGCGAGAGCCTTGGCGAGCGCCTTGAAGATGTTGTATCTATCGGAAAAGAGATAGACCGCTCGACCTTGGACGACCTGGAGGCGATCTTGATCAGCGCCGACCTGGGTACGGCGACCACGCAGGAAGTTCTGCAAAAACTTAGAGACAAGGCCGACCGCAAGCAGATCAGAGATATTAGCGAACTCAAGAGGCTGCTTAAAGCGGAATTATTCGCCATTTTGACCACGACGGGGTCCCAGCCTGTAACGAAAGTTAACGGTACCCCCGAAGTGATCATGGTGGTTGGCGTCAATGGCGCCGGTAAAACCACTTCGATTGGAAAGTTAGCTCAAACATTTCGCTCACAAGGCAAAACCGTGTTGCTCTGTGCCGCCGATACATTTCGAGCAGCCGCGATTGAGCAACTCGAAATCTGGGGCCAACGAACCGGCACCGAGGTCATCAAGACCAGACCTGGAGGCGATCCCTCGGCCGTTTTATTTGACGCCCTGCAGTCGGCAACTGCCCGCCACACGGATTACGTGATCGTAGATACCGCGGGCCGGTTGCACACCAAACAGAACCTGATGCTTGAGTTAGAGAAGATGAAACGCACCGCCCAGCGCATTGTGGCAGGCGCTCCGCACGAGACGCTGCTCGTGATGGATGCCACCACCGGCCAGAACGGCCTGCAACAGGCTCGGCAATTTACCCAGTCAGCCGGCGTTACAGGCATTGTTCTGACTAAACTCGATGGGACGGCGAAGGGGGGCGTGGTCGTGGCGATTACGCGTGAGCTTGGACTTCCGGTGCGGTTTGTTGGCGTCGGTGAAAAAGTTGGCGACTTGTTGCCATTTGACGCACACGACTTTGTAGAATCGTTGTTCAATTAAAAGGTCAATTAAAAGTTCAATTAAAAACAAGGTTCATTTAAAACGAGCTGCGCTCTCACGCAGGCCGCCGATCAGACGTCTTCGCAATGGCAATGCAAAGTGACGAATTTTACATGCGTAAGGCGCTCGATCTTGCCCGGTCGGGTGTTGGCCTGGTTTCGCCAAATCCCGCGGTCGGCGCAATCGTAGTCGGAGCTTCCGGTCGCGAGCTTGGCTCGGGAAGCCATCGCTACGACGAGAAGTTGCACGCCGAAGTGATCGCCCTAGCCGCTGCCGGTGATCGGGCACGTGGGGCTACGCTCTATATCAATTTAGAACCCTGCTCCCATCAAGGGCGCACTGGACCGTGCGCCGACGCGGTTATTGCCGCTGAGGTTCGACGAGTTGTCTGCGCGATGCAAGATCCGAATCCTGCAGTCGGTGGGGCGGGGTTTGCAAAATTGCGGGCTGCGGGCATCGCCGTGGAAATCGGGTTGTTCGAAGCCGAAGCAAGAAAGCTGAACGAAAGCTTTACAAAATTTATTCGAACGGGAAAGCCATTCGTAACACTCAAATCGGCGATGAGCCTGGATGGGAAAATCGCGGCGGCCACTAAAACGCCCGCGTTCTCGACATCAACGAGTTCACTTTCGCAAAGCGAAGAGAGCATCGAGACGCCAAACGGTAGAAACAGCGGACGTCGCTCGGCCAGCAACCCGGTATGGATCACCAGCGAAGCATCACGAACGCATGTGCAGCAATTGCGCCATCAAAGCGACGCCATCCTCATTGGAGTTGGGACCGTGTTAGCAGACGATCCCCTTCTCACCGATCGAACCAACCTTCCCAGACGCCGAAAGTTGCTGCGCATCATTTTGGATTCGTCGCTCCGAATTCCGATGGAATCAAGAATTATCAAAAGTGCAGCAAACGATGTTGTAGTGTTTTCTTCGGCGCCTGATCCGAAAACTAAGACCGCGCTATTGTCCAGAGGCATTCGCGTTTGCGAGATTGCTTCTGACAGCAAGGGAAGACCGGATTTCTCGGCGATGACGCACGCCTTGGGCCAGATGAAAATCACGAGCGTACTTGTCGAGGGCGGCTCAACTGTAAATCGAGCAGCCCTCAACTCGGGAGAGGTTGACAAATTGTTTCTCTATTACGCTCCGGCAATTCTTGGCCCGGACGCGATTCCATTTATCGCAAGTGGCAGAGATCGGGATAACGACGCTTCAATTCGACGGCTAAAGGAGACAGCGCTTCACCGCTTCGCAGAAGACTTTTCCATCGAAGGCTATCTTCGCGACCCCTACGCCGCTGATCTGTAGCTCAGTGCCAGAGATTTGCCTTCATGAGAAGATCGACCAACTGCCGGACATGATTGCATACGTCCAGCGCTTTGCTCATGTATAGACGCAACGAGGAGACACAACAAACCCGTTTTACACGTCGCCTTAGTTGATGGAGGATAGATGTTCACCGGGATTATTGAAGAGGTCGGCGCCGTATCGAGTATTCACCAGCGTGGCGAGAACCGCCGCGTCACTGTCAAGGCCAGCAAGTCACCTCGAGAGCTAAAGACAGGCGACAGCATCGCGGTCAGCGGCGTCTGCCTGACCGCGCTTAACATCACGTCGGCAACATTTTCAGCCGATCTCGCTCCCGAAACCTGGGCTCGTACATCCTTCTCCCGCATGCGCGAAGGCTCGCTCCTGAATCTTGAGCTGCCCATGAAGGCAGACGGGCGGTTCGGCGGACACATCGTTCAGGGTCATGTTGACGGTGTCGGCAAACTCTTAACTTTGGAGAGAATTGCAGACTCCGACAACTGGTGGCTACACCTCGAACTGCCCGCCGAGATCGAAAGATATTCGGTATTCAAAGGCTCTATCACGATCGAAGGAATAAGCCTGACCATAGCCAAACTCGAGGGGAAACATTGCACAATCGCCGTCATCCCACACACCGTCGCGCACACGAATCTGAATTCCCTCAAGCCCGATGACCTGCTTAATCTCGAAGCTGATTTGATCGCGAAGTATGTTGAAAAGATGATGAGGCGTGAGCCAACTCAAAGCGCTCTAACGGTAGAAGAATTGGTGCGGCAAGGCTTCTAGCTGGGTAATCAAAAGCGAATCGGCCAGGCGGAGAACCTAACATATGACCGCACTGATTGATCAGCGACCGGTTGAGGTAGTGTTAACTTCATCCTTGACGAAAGCCGGGAGACATCGTCCTGAAATCACGCAAGACGCAGAAATCGCCCAGACCTGATCTCGTTGATTTGCGCCGGAGAAGATTTCTAGAGGGGTGCGGTCAGGGGGCTGTGGCGACATTCATTCCATCTTTGGTGGGTGCCTTCGGATGGCCTCGATTCTTTGCGCCGGATCAAGTTTCAAATTCGATTCCAACTAACGCATATCATCTACATCCGACCTACCGGCGGGCGCGACCACTGGATGCCCTGCTGCTTAAGACTCAAAGTGGCTCCGACGAGTTTGTGTCGGAGAGATATGCCGACGAGATCGCAATCATTCTTGCCACATGGACTACTGGCTTCCTCGCCTCACCGTTGAGTGTGAAGTCGATCGCTAAAGTCTTGGCCCGGGATTTTACGGGATGTTCACTTCGGCCTAGAGAATCTCGCATGATTCGTCCCGGCCCTGAAATTGAAATCCGGCAAAACAGTTTCGATGAACATGCGTCGATCGGGCGCGATACTTTTGTGTCCGAGCTAGCCGCTTCGATGCGAACCCTCTCCAGAGTTCTTACAGCTGACCTTCAGGTGACAGCGATGGAGAGCGAAAGCAACTCGCCTCCAAATTCTGTTCGGCTTCGTACCTCGATTCGATATGAACTGGTCGGCACAGGTCACGGATTCTGGCGAGAACAGCGGGTGGGCAATTGGCAGATCGTTTGGGAGAGACTGCCAAGCGGGGAGTACCAAGCCATGCGCTGGACAGCATCGGAGGAAACCCAAAGCCGCTCTTCAGACGTATGTTTTCTCGACGTGTCGGCGGCGGCTTTAGGTCACAACGATTCTTTCGCAGCTCAGTTGATGCATGGCAGCGATTACTGGCGAACCATCCTCGATGGCGCAAGTGGAATTGATATCTATGGCCACAATGGCGTCTCAGTAGGCGATTTCGATGGAGATGGTTTCGATGACATCTACGTGTGCCAGCCGGGGGGCATTCCCAACCGTCTCTACAAGAACCGCGGCGATGGCACATTCGACGACATCACAGAACAGTCTGGCGTCGGAGTCATAGAGAACACGGCGTGCGCCCTTTTCGTCGATGTCGACAACGATGGTCGGCAGGACTTGATCGTGGTGCGCGCCAATGGGCCTCTGCTCTTTCTGAATGAAGGCGACGGCACGTTCAGGCAAAAAGCGGGCGCCTTCAACTTCTCCAATCCGCCCCAAGGAACATTCACCGGAGCAGCCGTGGCCGATTACGACCGCGACGGCTGGCTCGACATTTATTTCTGCTTGTACGTCTACTACCAGGGCACCGACCAATACAAATATCCGTCGCCATATTACGCGGCAGAAAATGGCCCTCCAAACTTCATGATGCGAAACCATCGCGATGGGACATTCAGCGATGTGACCGCGGAAACCGGGCTTAACCAAAACAACACGCGATATAGCTTCTGTTGCGGATGGAATGATTTCAACCATGATGGCTGGCCGGACTTATACGTGGTCAATGATTTTGGACGAAAGAATCTGTACCGCAATAACGGCAACGGCACTTTCACAGACATCGCTGCAGAAAGCGAAGTTGAAGATTTGGGCGCGGGCATGAGCGTGTGCTGGTTTGACTACGATAATGACGGGCGTGAAGATCTTTACGTCGCCGACATGTGGACCGCTGCCGGCGAGCGGGTCTCAAGGCAGACGCAATTTAAGCCAAACTCAGACAACAGAGTGAAGACCGTCTTACAAAAACACGCTATGGGCAACTCGTTGTTTCACAACGAACCGCCTGAAAAGCGATCCAGGTTTACGGATCAGACGATTGGGTCGGGCACGGGCATCGGCCGCTGGGCCTGGTCTAGCGACGCCTGGGATTTCAACCACGACGGCTTTCAGGACCTATACATTGTTAACGGCATGGTTAGTGGTTCATCATCCCAAGACCTAAATAGCTTTTTTTGGAGGCAGGTGGTAGCCCGGTCGCCCGATGAGGCAAAGCCATCGTCGCAATACGAGCAGGCCTGGGCTGCGATTAACGAATTGATCCGCGCTGATGGAACGTGGAGCGGTTACGAGCGCAATATTTTTTACGCCAATAACGGCGAAGGAAAGTTTTCAGATATCTCAGGCGCTGTTGGTCTCGATTTTATGGAGGATGCACGTTCCTTCGCTCTGTCCGACTTCGACCACGATGGAAGACAGGAAGCTTTCCTCAAGAATCGCAACGCTCCTCAGTTGCGGGTGTTGAAGAACGTGATGAAAGAGTTGCCTCCGTCGATCGTCTTCTGTCTCCGTGGAGTGAAAAGCAATCGGGATGCTATCGGCGCGGTGATCACTCTTCAAACGAAGAGCGGCCGCCAGACGCGTTCGTTACAAGCTGGATCTGGGTTCTTGTCGCAACACAGCAAAGAGATTCTGTTTGGCTTGGGAAACTCTTCGGAGAGTCCCCTCTCCGTATCAATTAAGTGGCCAAGCGGCCTGATGCAAGAGATCCACGATCTACCTATTAACCACAGAATTTTTATTGAAGAAGGTTTGGATCAGCGACGCGTAGAGCCGTTCTTGCCGAATTCGAGTCGCCCATATCTGCCCATCGACGAGGCGAAGCCGCTAGCGAACGCGGTCCGTGTACCGGAATTGCTTCCAGAAGCAGCCGAAACATGGCTGCTTGCCCCAATCGATGCGCCCGACTTTTCCCTGCTGGCGCTTGAGGGCCAAGCGATCTCGCTCGCTTCGCTTCGCGGTGGCCCGGTGCTGCTTCATTTCTGGGCAACTGCGGCGGAGCACTCCATGCAGGATTTGCGATCGTTAAACCGGCGTCACAAGTCATGGCTAGCGGCAGGTTTGCATTTGGTGTCGGTGAATGTCGACGACCCCGGGGCGCAGATGAATCTACCTGACCTACTGCGCGACCTGCGGCTGTCGTTTCCCATTCTGCGCGGATCCGAAGAGGTTGCAGCGATCTATAACATTCTTTACCGCCTCATATTTGACCGGCACCGCGACCTCACACTCCCCACTTCATTTCTCATCAATTCTCGAGGCGAGATCGTAAAACTTTACCAGGGGCCTCTGAACGTCGATCAAGTGGAGCGAGACGTTCGCGAAATTCCTGAGGCGCTCGCGCAAAGAGTAGCGAAAGCGCTGCCCTTCCGCGGTGTAACCGATGCCGTCGATTATGGCCGTAACTATCTTTCCTACGGTTCGGTGTACTTTCAACGCGGTCACATGGATCAAGCCGCCGTGTCATTTCGCACCGCCTTGCGCGATGATCCAACGAGCGCGGAGGCGATGTACGGTTTAGGAAGCGTGTATCTCGATCAGCAAAAAAGTACCGAGGCTCGGGATAGCTTCAAACGCGCTCTACACCTCAACGCTGCGTATCCTGACACGATGGCGAATTCCTGGAACAATCTCGGCTTGCTCGCCGCTCGCGAAGGACGAAAGCAAGAGGCGGCCGACAATTTTCAGCAAGCTTTAAAGCTCAGCCCTGACCACTCCATCGCGCTCGTGAACCTCGGCAGCGCTTACCGGCAGCTTGAGCAGTGGCAGGAGGCTGGCAAGGTTTACGAGCACGCTATCGCGGTAAATCCGAATGATCCGGAGGCCAACTACGGTCTTGGTATGGTATACGCCCAGGCCGGGGACACACAGCGTGCATTCGATTTGCTGCAATTGGCTCTGAAGCTGCGGCCGGAATATCCGGAGGCGCTAAACAATTTAGGTATTCTCTATCTCCGTACAGAGCGGCGCGATCAGGCGGTTGCCACTTTTGAGGAATGTATTCGCATTGCACCCGCATTTGACCAGGCCTATTTGAATCTCGCGCGCATTCATACCATCGAAGGCCATCGGGACGATGCAAGAGTCGTTCTGCGGGATCTTCTGAAGCAACATCCGAACCATCCGCAGGCGAAGCAGATGCTGGAGCAGCTTGGCCAATAATCAGCTCAATCCCAAGATACCCTGATGCTAGTTAGTCGGGGCGTCATGCGCCTTAGCAGTAGGAGCCTTGAGTAAATCAACAAATAATTTGTAAAACCTTTCGGTATCTAAATCGACCTGCACCTCAACGGCCTGCATTTCACGCTTCGGTTTGTCCAGATCAAACCAAGTCAGCGTGTCGCCGTATCCGGGCCCGCGATCGATCGTCACATCCATATAACGTTTTTCTGATTTTGTGATCAGCGTCGGATCGAGCCATGCCGCCGCCGCCAGTTCGTCCCACAAATAGTTAAACGTGCCGTGCAGTTGGGTGTACTTGCCGATATACTGCGCGGCTGGAGACGCACCAGCTTTCACCTTATCAATCAACTCGGTGCTTAGTTTCGTCTTCACGGAGATATCCACCGTGGTGCACACCATTTTTTTCCAGGGTGCGCGCAGCACGATATGAGCTGCCTCCGGGTCAAACCAAAGGTTGAATTCGCGACGCGGCGTATTCACAAACTCCGGATCGAGTGTTTGCGGGCTGAGACTCCCTCCCATGAAGACAAGTTCTTTAGCCAGACTGGGAAATTCAGGATCGATCGAGATAGCAATTGCCAGGTTCGTCATCGGGCCGGCCGCATAGATCGTGATCTGGTGCGGATATTTATGCACTGTCCTCAATAAAAAGTGCACCGCATCTTCATCCGCCGCTTTTGTTGTTGGCTTGCCCTCGGGCATCTTACCGAGCTCGCGAGCGGCATGATAATACTTCGGCGTCCACGCGCCTAACCAGGTGAACGCGCCGTACTGCAGCTCCATCGCCTCGGTTTCTTCTTTCGTCCTGACCAAGGGATATTCCGCGCCGCGCATCACAGGGATGTCGGTGCGACCAATGATTTCCAGCATGCGCAAGGTGTGGGCGACCTCTTCGGTAAGCCACCCGTCTCCCGTCAGTACCGTAATACCTAACACCTCGGTCTGCGGCGACTGGATGAGCAGCATCATGGACTGCTGGTCGGTACCCGCAGGGCCCGCGGCATCCTGATCGATGATGACCTTACGTTTTTCCTGGGCATAGGAGGCGATCGAAACAACGAAGAGCAGAATGAGGGCTATAGTTGCACGCTCACAGGTTTTCCTTTTCACGCATGTACCTCGGTTTAATGTCGTCTTAATTTAGTTTAAGATCCGTCAACGGCCAGACAATCGCCCGATCAGCAGCTCAAAGAATTTAGCGGACTCCACATCCACCGCAACTTTTGTATTGGGCACAAATTTGTCTCGTAACACGGGAGAATTTTTCATGCTCGCGAGCGTTGGGGCCGATCCGCGAATCGGCATGTTCATGGCGGCCGCATCTTTTTCTTTGTCCGGGCGACGCCGCAGGTCTCCCGCAACCGGGCTGTAGCCAAGGGTTTCGCCGGCAGTTAATTCACCAGTGGTCTCGACGTCGACATAGTAATCCTGAAATTTCAAAATAGATGGATCTAGAAACCCAGCGATCGCGAGGGAGTCATGCATATTCGGGCCGCTTACATATCCGCGCTCGCGGTTGCGGGTTATCGCGTTGCGTCCAATGACCGCCGCCGCTTGACTTACCGGGTTCTTCGTACCCTCAAGCCTGCGAACATGCTGTTCGGTTAGGGATGTTTTGCGGGTTACGTCGAGGCCGACCATGGTGATTGGAATTCCCGACTGAAACACAATCCGCGCCGCTTCCGGATCAACATAAATATTGAACTCGGCTGCAGGCGTGATGTTCCCTCCCGAGAGAGAACCTCCCATCATGACGAGACCGCGCGCCAGGTGTGCAATCTCGGGATCCAAGTTCAAAGCGACAGCGACGTTCGTCAGCGGCCCAATCGTGATCAGCGTGACTTCGTTGGGATATTTGCGAATGATCTCGCGAATCATCTCCGCCGCAGGCGTGGACACCGGCTTGGTACGCGGCTCAGGAAAGACAGCTCCGCCCAGGCCATTTTCGCCGTGAACATAGGTTGCGGTTACCAGCCGTCGAACCAGCGGCGCGCTCGCTCCGGCGGCAACCGGAACATCCGTGCGCTCAGCAATCTCTACCATCCGCAGGGCGTTTGGCAAGGTGAATTCCAGCGGGACATTGCCCGCAACTGCGGTGATGGCCTCAATTGTCAACTCTGGCGATCGCAGAGCAAGCAGCAGCGCCAAGGCGTCGTCAACGCCGGGGTCCGTGTCAATGATCACACGCGAGGTCAAACCCCCAGCTGTTGTGCGGTGCGGCGATTCTCCGGCCTTTTGCTGCCCTATGGAAGGGCCGCGCTCGGAGTGTGTCGCGGAGCCTTGCTTCGCTAACCCCGCTAACGCCGCCGCCGCGAGCGTTGACGTTACGAACTGGCGGCGTGAAACTTTTGATTGTTCTTCCAATCTTTCTAACCTCGCTAGGCTCGAAAATAAGTTCGCTGTGGCGTGCAATTCTAAAACCTATCGCTCGCTTCCGCTACCCGAGTTTCATGAACGTCGCGGGCCGTGAATAATTGGGGCCATGAGAAATTGCTTGCCATTAGAATTGCGGACGATAAGAGTGACGACTAGAATTGCGACGTGACGGACGAGAGCGATCGTAACGAAGCCTCAGTTCAGCGTGGTCGTAAGGGCTCGCGCCAGCAGGCTGATGCTTGTAAGAGAAGGGTGCGAACCAAGAGTGTGTTGGTCGGTTTCGTAACTTTCTTTATCGTTATCGCTGTCTCTTTGGGGGTTACGCGAGCCCAAGAGCATCACTCCGAACCCATCCCGCATGGGTCTGTCACAGGATCCGTCCATGACGCTCAGAATCGCGTTTTGGCCGGAGTAAACGTAGGCATTCGACGCTCCGATGAAACCCAAGCGAACTCGAGCCCACTACAAACTACTCTCACTGACTCGCAGGGCTCTTATCGATTTCGTAAGCTACCTCAAGGTACTTATAAAATTCATGCGGCCAAGGGCGGATATGCCGACGTAGATTCAGAAACGCTGACAGTAGGGGCGACGCAAACCACCGCGATTGATTTTACGATGACAATTTCGTCGGCACCTGAACTGTACGACGAGCCGAAATTCACCGTCGCAGGGGTCACCGAAGCCGGCTCTGGGGGCCACGGCTCAGACGCCACCATCCGAGCCACCGAAGCGCTGGCACGAGAAACCGTGTCACTCAGCGACAAATCCTCGGGAAAGGACGCGGCTGATACGAAGTCCGCGGAGGCGTCACTCCAAATTAAGCTAAAACAGAACCCAGACGATTTCGAAGCCAACCGGCAACTTGGAGCTTTACTTTTAGAACGAGGACTCGTTGCCAGCGCGCGACCGCTTTTGACAACCGCAGCCCGCCTACGTCCACACGATGCCGAGTCTCACCACCTGCTGGGGAAAGCCGACGAGACGTTAAACATTTCTTTGGAGGCAGTACGTGAGTATCAGCGCGCCGCGGAAATCGACCCGAGCGAAGCGAATCTGTTCGATTGGGGAACAGAATTACTTTCGCATCTTGCGCTGGAGCCTGCGACCGAAGTATTCGCCAAGGGCAATCATTTGTTTCCGAAATCCGACCGTATGTTGATCGCGCTCGGTATTTCATGGTATTCGCGAGGCTTCTACGATCGCGCCGCTCAAAGCCTCGCCAACGCTTGCGATCTAAATGTTGCCGATCCTGAGCCCTATTTTTTTCTAGGCAAGCTGCAAGAATTGCAGAAGTCGCCTCTGCCCGGTGCTTCCGAGAGGTTGGCCCGCTTCGCAAAGTTGCGTCCAGAGAATGCACTTGCAGTTTATTACCATGCGATCGCCCTCAGCCGTGAGTTAGACAAATCAAATCTTCGAGACCGACCGGACATTGCGAGCTCTGACAAGCGAAATGCGATCGAAAGTCTGCTTCAGCAAGCAGTGAAGCTCGAACCGAATCTCACTCGAGCACATCTTCAACTCGGAATTATTTTTTCCACGCGCGGCGATACTGCGCAGGCCATTTCAGAATACAAAAAGGTCATCGAGGGCTCATCGGCCGACGTCGACACAATGCGAGAAGCGCACTACCGCCTCGCGCAGG
>JAYVCW010000473.1:0-3279 GCA_043749775.1 Acidobacteriaceae bacterium
AAAAGGGCGCGCGAGCGGTTGCTGCGTACCCATTCCAACTGATACGCAAATCCGGTGAGCGTCAGCAAAAAGATGTAGTTGTTCTCCATCATGTTCTGCGTGTAATGCAGGTGGGTCGTGCACAGCATGAGCGCCACTACTCCGGCTGCGCCTTCGCTTACGGTGAAGCCGAGTTGCTTCAGCAAACGAAGCGCGATCAGCGCGGTGAACACATTGATCAGGGCGGCGGTGATGTAGCTAACGAAAATTGAACGAATTGCTGGATCGTCCGTGTAGCCCGCGAAGGGACGCACATGCGAAACCCCTGTCCCGAGCAGATCGGCCGGCAACATGATCAAGGACTGGCCGATGCCGTACCAGCTGTAGAGCTTCCCTCCGCGCCCATGTAACCCAAACTCGGGGTAATCACCGGGGGGAACCTGCGGATCAGACGTCCAGAGCCAGTGAGTGGTTTGCAAGCGGTGCATTGTGTCGGCGGTTCCGAGTTCACCGGATTGCACGACGATTGCCAACAATACAGCGGCGAAACACAAGAGCACAGTCGTGTCATTCATCCAGCGCTTGAGATGCAAAGCCATCGCTTGGATGGTAATGCGCCTCCCGCGATTTAAGAAGTCGCGCGTTGGGGGAGAACTACGCGGCGCAGCATAAGCGCCGGACCGTGTGGCAGAGGTTGGAGCAGGCGTGCTGATCTCCTGTACAATTTTTGCAAATGCGGCAGCGGGAGAAGGTCGATGCAAGTCCCAGCATCCGAGTGATGGCCAGCTACGGGCGACGTGCCTCGCTA
This sequence comes from Acidobacteriaceae bacterium, assembly GCA_043749775.1. GTDB lineage: Bacteria > Acidobacteriota > Terriglobia > Terriglobales > Acidobacteriaceae > Acidiflorens. The sequence goes on from JAYVCW010000473.1 coordinate 788, forward strand.
TCTTCGTTTTTTCTCAGTTTTTCACTACTAGTTCTGTGGGCTGTCCTAGTCTCGCACTTATCAATAGCTGAGCCCATCGCCTCCCTCAATGCCAGCAACTACGTCAACGATTTCGCGGCAGTACTGAGCGGTGGCACCGTTACCAGGCTTAATGACCTTTGTCTTCAGGTCGATCAGAAGGCGCATGCTCAGATTGCTGTCGTCACCGTGAAATCATTCGATGGCCAGGATCCGGTGACCTATGCTGTCGCGCTTTATCAAAAGTGGGGCATCGGAGCGAAAGGCAAAGATCGTGGCGTCCTGATCGTTTTTGCGACGCAAGATCACAAATATTGGACCTCGGTCGGCTATGGGCTGGAAAGCATCCTTCCAGACGGCAAGGTCGGCGGTTTCGGCCGGGAGATGGTCCCCTTGCTGAAAGCCGGCGATTACGGCGGCGCGGTTACGCTGATCACGTCGCGCGTTGCCACCGTCATCGCCCAAGATGCGGGCGTCACGCTCGATAACCAGCCGCAGACGACACCAGCAGTAGCTCGGCCAGACAGTGCACCCTCCCTTGGCAGGGGCACGATTGTCGTGCTTCTTCTCGTTTTTTTCTTTGTCGTGCTCCCGATTCTGCGAGCCATATCGCGCGGAAGCGGCGGTGGTGGGAACCTTCTCAGCTTCCTGCTGGGCATGTTTCTCGGCGGAGGTGGGCGCGGCGGCTTCGGTGGGGGCGGTTTCAGAGGCGGAGGTTTTGGCGGGGGCGGATTTGGCGGAGGCGGAGGCGGATTCGGTGGTTTCGGTGGAGGCAGCACTGGTGGCGGTGGAGCGGGCGGTGGTTGGTAGCCGACGTGTCGATGTTGACTACAAGAGAGCAACGGGAAGGCGAGTGATGGATTCTGACAAAGAAAAGCTTCTTAACGAATTTGTGGAGAGAATGCGCAAAGTGGCCGGCACGAACTTACAGTCCGTTATTCTCTACGGTTCCGCTGCCGCCGGCGACTATGTCTCCGAACACTCGGACGTCAATTTGCTGTGCCTCCTCGGCGAGACTTCATTCGCAGCCATCCAGACGATTGCTCCAGTGATCGAGTGGTGGGGCGCACTAAAGCATCGACCTCCGCTCCTGCTGAGTGCGGAAGAAGTCACGCAGTCTGTTGATGTGTTCTCCATCGAGTTTCTCGATATGCGCCGCAATTATAAGTTGCTCTTTGGCAACGACGCCTTGAAGACGCTTGAAATTCCGATGCGCTGGCATCGCGCACAACTGGAATACGAACTGCGGGAGAAGACGATCCTGCTCCGCCAACGCCTGCTGACTGTGTCTGGAGATAACGCCAAGTGGGACCTCCTTCTCCACTCCGTTCCGGCATTTGGCACGCTCTTTCGTCATTCGTTGATAGCCCTTGGCGATCTCGCGCCTGGTTCAACACGCGAAGCGGCGAACGCACTCGCAGGGAAGCTGAACATCGATATCAGTTCTTTCCAAGAACTTCTCGACATCCGGGAACGAAAAACCGACCGGTCTTCAGTCAAAGTCGACGAAATATTCGCCCGATATCTGAAATTAGTACAAGAAGCGACCTCGGCAGTTAACCAAATGCTCGATCCCGCAGCCTGACTAGTTGCCTTGCTAGAATCAACTATGCCCGACGATCCGGCCAGTTCTCCAGACGCCCAGCCTCAGGCGCGCCAGTTGGCCGAAGACCACTACTACGCCGCGCTCGACCTCGTGCTCGAAGGCCATCATGAGCAAGCCGTCGCCGAATATCAGCAGGCCGTAGCCGCTGATCCTCAATTCACTGATGCGCTTCATGGCCTGAGTCGAGCACTGCAGGATCTCAGCCGATTCGATGAAGCAATCGAGGTCTCCAAGCAAATTTCAGCCATCGACCCCGACGACATTCTTGCGCATACCAGCCTATCAATTCTCTATCAGAAGAAGGGGATGGTTCCAGAAGCCGAAGCTGAGGGGAACAAGGCTCGGGTACTCGGATGGAAGCAGCAGTTGAAAAAGGGAAGCTCATAGCACGGGTTGTCAGCTCCGCTACGTCAACCCCGGTTGCACTGCGCGCTACAATAGTCGAGGAGTTCCCATGCGAGAAGTAGTTGTAGTTTCCTCCGTTCGCACCCCGGTTGGCCGCGCATTTAAGGGCACGCTCCGTGCCACGCGGCCCGATGAATTGGCGGCTGTCGCTATTAAAGGCGCGCTTGATCGTGTCCCACAGCTTGATCTCAAAGAAATCGAAGATGTGATTCTCGGTTGCGCAATGCCTGAGGCCGAGCAGGGAATGAACGTCGCTCGCATTGCTTCATTGCGTGCCGGCCTGCCCGTCGAAGTTTCTGCCGTGACCATCAACCGCTTCTGCTCATCGGGATTGCAGGCGATTGCCATGGCTGCTGAGCGCATCATGTGCGGCTCCGCCGAAGTAATGGTCGCGGGTGGTACGGAATCGATGTCGATGATACCGATGGGTGGCAGCAAAATTTCTCCGAACCCGTGGCTGGTC
>JAYVCW010000474.1:0-9758 GCA_043749775.1 Acidobacteriaceae bacterium
CCTTGCCCGTCCGAAGGGCGGTTGTTAGCATAGAAGCTCTGCAATTTTACGAGGAGGCTCCTTTTGGCTACTGACACCATTACGAACCCTGTTATCTCCGGCGGCACGCCCAAATCCAAGGTTTTCAAGAACTTTATCGACGGCGAGTGGGTTGAGTCCGCCAGCGGAAAGACCTTCGAAGACATCAATCCGGCCGATACGCGAGAGGTTGTCGCCATTTTCCAGGAGTCCAATAAAAAAGACGTGGACGCGGCGGTGGATGCCGCCAAGCGCGCCTTTGCCAAGTGGCGTCTGGTTCCGGCGCCGCGGCGTGCGGAAATGGTGTTTCGAGCGGCCGAGATTCTGATGGAGCGCAAGGAAGACCATGCTCGCGATATGACTCGCGAGATGGGCAAGGTCTTGAAAGAGACCCGGGGCGACGTGCAGGAGGCGATCGACGCGGCTTACTACAATGCCGGCGAGGGCCGCCGCTTGTTTGGGCCGACCGTGCCTTCTGAGTTGCCGAATAAGTTTGCCATGGCGGTGCGGCAGCCGATCGGAGTCTGCGGCATGATTACGCCGTGGAACTTCCCCATGGCCATTTCTTCGTGGAAGCTTTTGCCGGCGATCGTTTGCGGCAACACTTGCGTGATCAAGCCGGCGCAGGATACTCCGCTATCGACTTTTAATCTGGTGCAGGCCTTGACCGATGCCGGAGTGCCGAGGGGCGTGATCAATGTTGTGGCGGGATTCGGGCCGGACGTTGGCACTCCGCTCACTGAGCATCGCGATGTGCGGGCGATTTCGCTGACCGGCTCGTCGGCCGTGGGAAGGATCGTGGGGCAGATTGCGGCCAAGAGCTTTAAGCATTGCTCACTTGAACTTGGCGGGAAAAATCCGATGATCGTGCTCGATGACGCAAATCTCGAACTCGCGGTCGAAGGCGGGCTGTGGGGGGCGTTCGGAACGACAGGACAGCGTTGCACAGCGACCAGCCGCATCCTCGTACAGAAGGGCGTTTATGGCAAATTTGTCGATGATTTTGTGGCGCGCGCGAAGAAGATCAAAGTCGGCAATGGCCTGGATGAGAGCGTCGAGATGGGTCCGGCGGTGAACCAACGCCAGCTCGATACGGACTTGAAATACATCGAGATTGGAAAGAACGAAGGGGCGAAGCTTGTCACTGGCGGCAATCGTCTCGACAAGGGCGACTACAAGCATGGATTCTTCGTCGAGCCCACCGTCTTTATCGACGTCGACCCCAAGATGCAGATTGCGCAGGAAGAAATCTTTGGTCCGGTGGTTTCGATTATTCCCTGTGAAGATCTGGAAGATGCGATTGCGATTGCCAACAATATCGAGTACGGCTTGTCGTCGTCGCTTTATACCAGAGACGTGAACAAGGCTTTTGCCGCGGTTCGCGATCTGGAAACGGGCATCACTTACATCAACGCTCCGACGATTGGAGCCGAAGTGCACCTGCCATTTGGCGGCACCAAGGCCACCGGTAATGGACATCGCGAGGGCGGCATTGGCGCAATCGACTTTTACACGGAGTGGAAGGCTGTGTATGTCGATTACTCCGATAAGCTGCAGAAGGCGCAGATCGACCGGCCAGAATAATTTGGACTTTGAAGGTAATACAGGGCCCGCAATTTCTCGGTGGGCCCTGTAGCGTTGTTAAGAAGACTTATCGTTCATAAGATTTATCAAGAAGATTTATCGCTCTATGCCGATCACACAAACCCGCGAAATCTCTGCCGCCACCCGTTTAGAAAATGTACGCTACGCGATTCGCGACTTGGCCTGCGTAGCCGATGAGGTGGCGCGGCAGGGGCATACGATTCTTCCGCTTAATATTGGCGATCCGCTCAACTTTGACTTTCAAACGCCGCCGCACATGATTGAGGCGGTCTACAAAGCGATGCGCGACGGGAAGAATGGATATTCGAGTTCATCCGGCATTCCGCAGGCACTGGAAGCGATTCGCGGCGAGGCGGCGCGCAAGGGGATCACGACGATTCAAGATGTTTTTGTCACCTCTGGAGTGAGCGAGACGGTGGATATTTGCCTGACCGCGCTGCTGAATCCGGGGGACAATTTGCTGACTCCCTGCCCTGACTACCCGCTCTACTCGGCGGTTCTGGCGAAGCTTGAAGTGGGATTGAAGGCGTACTACCTGAAAGAAGAGGACGGATGGCAGCCTGATCTGGCCGACATCGAAAAGAAGATCACGCCGCGGACTCGCGGCATCGTTCTCATCAATCCGAACAATCCTACGGGCTCGGTCTGCACGCGCAAAACGCTGGAACACATTGCCGAAATTGCGCGCCGGCATAACCTGATTATTTTCGCGGACGAAATTTACGACAAGCTCATCATCGATACAAACGACATGGATGACGATCCGCATGTGGCGATGGCTGAGGTTGCGCCCGATGTTCCGGTTGTGACGTTTGGCGGATTATCTAAAAATTATCTTGCTCCGGGATGGCGCATCGGATGGGGTATTGCGAGCGGCGAGGCCGCGGTGATCAAGCCTTATCTGGAAGGCGTGAATAAGTTGTTGCGGGCACGATTGTGCGCGAATCATCCTGAACAGTATGCGATTCAGGCGGCGCTTGAAGGGCCGCAAGAGCATCTTGTTGAAGTGCGGCAGAAACTGCGCAGGCGGCGCGATCTGACGATGAAGTGGTGCGAGGAAACATCCCGCATAAGCTGCGTCACTCCGCGCGGCGCGTTTTACGCTTACCCGAGCATCGACATTCCGGAAGGCGACGATGTTTTTGTTACCGAGCTGATCCGGCAGAAGTATGTGACCGTGGTGCATGGCTCAGGCTTCGGACAGCGGCCAGGGACAAAACATTTCCGCATCGTATTTTTGCCCGACGAAAAAACTTTAGCGGCAGCCTATTCGGCGATCGGCTCGTTTATGCGGCAGCGCTACAGCCAGTAGGCTTTCGTCATATGTCAGTAGATTCCGGGGATGAGGGCTGGAACTTTGCGTTCGTAGGCTTCAAACTCTGGGCCGAAGGCTTCACGCAAGATTTTCTCTTCACTGCGCACGCGTATGTAAGTCCCAATCATGAAGATAACGATTGAGGCCAGGAGGGCGATCCACTGTCCGGAAGCCATTCCGGTTGCGATCAGAATTCCCAGCATGCCGGTGTAGATCGGGTTTCTTACGAGGCCGTAAGGGCCGTCCTGAATCAGATTGTGGCCTTCCACAACCCGAGCTGTGAGAGCCCATTGCTTTCCCAGGCGACGCGCCGCCGAGTTCACCATCCACACCGAGGCGACGGCAAGAATCATGGTTGCAGCCGCAAACAGCCAATCTTGAACGTGAGACTGATAAGCCTGCGAAATAAAACGCCTGCGATGAAGGGGAAACATCCAAATCAAGACGTAGGCGGCGATTTGCAGCGCGAGACCGACTAACGAAGTTAAATCCCGTTTCGTCTCTTGAACTTTTGGCGGACGTTTTCGCAGCCAGAAGGTGAGGCCAAATATCCACCAACATGCAATCAGGACGTAAAACGTGAGACGGTGCGCGACATTCTCTGCTTCGAAATAACTCACGGGTGAGCTCGCTTCGCGCGATATTCAGGCGCGGCGGTAAAGAGTAACAAAAGACTAACAGAGGATGGGGCTAGCGCTCACACCTAGCGCTCACACCATCTCTGTGCTCCACAGATCGTGGAGGTGTAGGACGCCTAACAGGCGCGGTTCATGAGGACTGGATTCTTCGACGACCACGAGCGAAGTGATCTTCATCTCCTCCATACGAGCGAGCGCGGTTGCGACAAACTCCTGAGCGCCGATCGTCTTCGGATTTTTGGTCATGCAATCTTGCGCGGTAAGGTCGAGCGTATCTTTTCCGCGTTGCTCGAGGAGCCGCCGCAAGTCTCCGTCGCTGATGACACCGAGCAGATGATCGCCTTCGACGACGGTTGTCATTCCCAGCTTCTTTCGCGACATCTCGTAAATCACTTCGGGCATTTTCGTTTGCCCGCTCACTCGCGGGATGGCGTCCCCGGAATGCATGAGCGATTCGACGCGGGCCAACTTCTTGCCAAGTCTTCCGCCGGGGTGCAGGTTGGCAAAGTCTTCTTCTTTAAAGCCGCGCTTCTGGGAGAGGGCAACTGCTAAAGCGTCTCCGAGGGCGAGCATGGTGGTGGTCGAGGCGGTCGGGGCGAGGCCGAGGGAGCAGGCTTCTTCAGAAATGGAGCAATCCAAAACAACATCAGCGGCAGATGCCAGAGTAGAAGCCTTATTCGATAGCTTCGCGGAGGCGGCGCTCGGCCCCACTTCGTCCGGAAGAGATTTGACCCCGTCGCAGGTCATCGCCACCAGCGGAACTTGAAGACGTTTAATCGTGGCCAGCAACTGCAGAATTTCCTCGGTTTCTCCGCTGGCAGAGAGCGCGAGAACGACATCGCCGCGCATGATAACTCCGAGATCGCCATGAAGAGCTTCGACAGGATGGAGGTAGAGCGCGGGCGAGCCGGTTGAATTTAAAGTGGCGGCGATTTTGCGGGCGATTAATCCGCTCTTACCCATGCCAGTGACGACGAGACGCCCGCGGCAGTCAAACAATAAATTCAGTGCCTGATCGAAATGGGCCGCCATCGGCCCGGCCAGCCGATCGGCCAGAGCATTGAGCGCCTGCGCCTCGATGCGGACCACGTTTTCACCGACATGCTTCATGAATGGGAAATGGTAGCAGATGAGCAGTTGGCGTTATCGGGTTACGTGCGGATGAGGTGCGGATGAAGAGGATGACGCGATCATTTTAAAAGTGGTCATCGGATACATTTGCGGCGTGGCCGGGGTGGACGAGAGCACGAGCTTGAATGGCGCGATCCCACGGTCCGCCTTGCCAGTTGTCTTTCTTGTGCTCGGGGTGCACCCACGGTGGAAGCGCCATCGACAGCCTTCGACTTAACGCATAGAGATATGGCTCGTAAAGAAGGCGAAAATCTGCGATTCGTTGCGCGGCATCGGCTCCGTCATAGAAGTTGACGCCATGCTCGATCAAATGCGCTCGCAGCTTTTTCAGATCGTCCGGTGAGAGGCGCCCCGCATCGTCAGCGCTGTATTGAGCCTTCACCACCTGCGCGAGGTCGACAGCCGCGTGGCGGGCCATAGCGAAGGTCAACTTCGCTTGCTCCGGATGGATTCCGTCGACGCCGGTGATGATTAAGGATGTCACGTCAAGCATGGCGGTCAGCGCGGCAAGCCATGATTGATTGGGATGCTGCGAACGAAAGAATACGAGTACGGGATAAGAAATGTGACTCGACAAGAGGTCGGCACACCAGCGCTCCCAATCGCGAAAAATTTCGTCGAGCACAGTTTGCTCGGGGCAGCAGCCCAGGCGGCCTAAAAATTCGGCGGCACTCGGAGGGGAGCCTGCGCGAGCATCGAGCAGGGCGATTTCGATTTCACGAACATTGAAAGCGTTGTAGATGACGGGCAGATAACCGACCACCACTCCAAGAAAAGCGAAGCCCATTCCGGCTTCAAATACGGCGAGCGTGCGGGCGGCCGCGTTCGTAGGAGTGATGTCTCCGTAACCGAGCGTGAAAAATGTCTCGCCGCTCAGGTAGAGAACTTTCCCAAAACTAATTTTTTCGTTGGCGAGTGCAACGTGCTCCCCGAAGCCGTATTGAATGCAGGCAAATCCAAAGATCAAACCGATCGCCCAACACCCAAGCAGCACGATCAGAGAGAGCGGCCCGAAGTAAGCGAGAAAACCCTCGCGACGACTGACCGACTGAATGCGGCTTCCGACTTTCATCCAGAATGCCCAGGTCGTTTTGTAGAACCAAGAAGCGATACGGAAGTTCCGCCGGATACGGCGTGGCAGGACGACGGTCTCAAAGGCATCCATCAGGATGATGAATACGAGGAGGAGTCCGAGAATCGATGCCCACCAATGCATGATTTGCAATAAAGATGACGCCGGAATGGTAGCAGATTCAGAAATGCAGGGGGAGCGGCGGTGAGAGTGGGGCGAACAGAGTCGGGCGACGAGGGTGGGGGCGACTAGAGCACGCCAACCAGTCAAGAACCGAACAGTCAACTCGTGAGCAGGATCACAGAAGCTTCACGGACAGGCATTTACATTTGCGATTGTGACAGCTGCCGTATCGAAGTTACGAGGGGATCTTCCGTAGCGAAGTCCCGAAGGGACAACCAAACTTAGCCCAGCGCGGCAGCGCTGGGTACAGGCGACGAAGAGTGACGAAGTCCCGGAGGGACGGTATATGCCGCACACTTACTCGAGCCTGCGAATTCACGTCGTTTTTGCGACAAAAGGTCGTCAGAAACGGTTGGGCGTGGAGCTCCAACCTAAATTGTGGGCGTACATGGCCGGCATCGCGCGGAACCATGAATTTGATGCGATCCAAATTGGAGGAGTGGATGATCATTGTCACGCATTGATTTTGTTGCCACCGGCGATTCCGTTGGCGAAGGCGGTCCAGACGATCAAAGGGTGTTCGTCCAAATGGTTGAACGAAACGGGAGCGGCGGGAGCGAGTTTTGCGTGGCAGGAGGGGTACGGTGCGTTCAGCGTGAGCGCATCGCAGACGGACGGGGTTGTCGAATATATTCGCAACCAGACGGAGCACCATAAGAAACGAAATTGTGACGAAGAGTTTTTGGAGTTATTAAGGCGACACGGGGTTAATTATGATCCGGCGTACGCGTTGGGGTAGGTCGTCCCTACGGGACTTCGTTTGATGACCTTTCGGACCCAGCGCTTCCGCGCTGGGCTAAATTTGGGCGTCCCTTCGGGACTTCGTGTGATGACCTTGCGTTCCCAGCGCTCCCGCGCTGGGCTAAGTTTGGGCGTCCCTTCGGGACTTGTAGCTAGAGTCTCAGCGTGGCGTTTACGGAGTTGCGCTTACGGGGTGGGGTTTACGGGGTGGGGTTTACGGGGTGGGGCTTACGGAGTGGCGTGCGAGGCTTCGATTGCTTTTTTTACGGCCTGGAGCTCTTTGAGAACGGCTCGCAGGTTTCGTGAATCGAGTGCGTTCGCGCCGTCGCTTTTGGCTTCCTTGGGATTGTCGTGGACTTCCATGAACACGCCGTCCACTCCGGCCGCGACGGCGGCGCGGGACAGAACGGGGATGAACTCGGGCTGGCCTCCGCTGGCAGCGGGCTTGTCGACTTCTGACTGCGATGATGGGAGTTGGACGGAGTGGGTTGCGTCGAAGACGACCGGGGCGTATTTGCGCATGATCGCGAGGGAGCGCATATCGACGACGAGATTGTTGTAGCCGAAGCTTGATCCGCGTTCGGTTAAGAAGACTTGAGAGTTACCGGCGTCGCGGCATTTTTCGACCACGTGCTGCATGTCCCAAGGGGAAACGAATTGGCCCTTTTTGATGTTCACCGGACGCCCGCTCAGCGCGGCGGCAACGATGAGGTCGGTTTGCCGGCACAGAAAAGCGGGAATCTGAAGGACGTCGACTACTTCGGCCACAGCCGCGACGTCGGCCACCTGGTGCACGTCGGTGAGGACGGGGATATGCACTTCGTCTTTAACTTTTTTTAAGATGCGCAGACCCTCTTTTAAACCCGGCCCGCGAAAACTTCGTATCGACGTGCGATTTGCTTTGTCGTACGAGGCCTTGAATATCCAGGGAAAATTCAGAGATCGTACGACGCCCTTGATGATCTCGGCCATGCGCAGGGCGTGCTCTTCGCTCTCGATTACACAGGGGCCGGCGATCAGGAACAGGTCTCCGCCGCCTACGCGAACGTTATCGATTTGGAAGGATAGACTCACAAGAGCTTGCTACCACGAGTACACGGGAAGCACGGAATAATGCGATTATCCCGTGCTTTCTTTGTATTATGTGTCGATGATTTATCTTCTGGCTAATTTTTCGGGACGCAGGAACATCTCGACTATCGCTGCCCCTTTCTGTTCTTTCTTGCTTCGCCCGTGTTTGTAGGCGGCTCCAACAAAACGCTGGAAGAGCGGATGGGGCTCGAGCGGCTTCGATTTAAATTCGGGATGAAACTGGCATCCGAGGAAAAATGGATGGCCCGGAATCTCGACCATCTCGACGTAAGTTCCATCAGGAGTTGAGCCTGAAATTTTCAGTCCCGCGGCGACCATGGTCTCTTCGTATTCGCGATTGAATTCGTAGCGGTGGCGGTGGCGTTCGCTGATCTCTGTCTGTCCATAGATGGAATAGGCGAGCGTGCCAGTCTCTATTTTGCAGGGCCATGCGCCGAGACGCATGGTGCCGCCCAGTTCTTCGACTCCGCGTAATTCGCGCAGCTTATAAATTACGCGATGCGGAGTGGCGGGATCGAACTCGCTTGAGTTCGCCTCTTCAAGCCCGCAGACATTTCGCGCGAATTCAATACAAGCGGTCTGCATGCCCAGGCAGATTCCGAAGTAAGGAACAAGTTTCTGGCGTGCGTACTGAATTGCTTTCAGCATGCCTTCGATGCCGCGCTTGCCGAAACCTCCGGGAACGAGGAGGCCGTCATATCCTTCGAATTGCGCTTCGAAAGTTTTTTCAGGATTGTTGGCGGGGTTTTTATCCGATGGTTCCAGGCCCTCGGCTTCAATCCAGCTGACTTCGAGCTTCAGGTTGTGAGCCAGCGCTCCGTGCACCAGCGCTTCTTTCAGGGATTTGTAGCTGTCTTCGTATTCGACGTACTTGCCAACGATTCCGATCTTGACCACATCTTTCGGATTGTAGACGCGGTGGACGAGATCGTTCCATTTCGTCAGGTCGCGGTCTTTCGCTTCGAGCTTTAAGCGACGGAGAACAAGGGTGTCGACTTCTTCATGTGCAAACACGACGGGCACTTCGTAGATGGAAGCCACATCTTTGGCGGTTATCACGGCTTCTTCTTCCACGTTACAGAAGAGCGCGATCTTTGACTTGATGTCTTTTGATAGAAAACGGTCGGTGCGGCATAACAAAATGTCGGGCTGTATTCCGACGCTGAGCAACTCTTTCACGGAGTGCTGCGTGGGCTTCGTCTTTAATTCTTGTGCGGCGGCGATGAAGGGGACGAGGGTGACGTGAACGAATAAAGTGTTGTCGCGGCCGAGCTCCTGGCGCATCTGGCGGATGGCTTCGATGAAGGGCAGGCTCTCGATATCGCCGACGGTACCTCCGATTTCGATCAGGGCGACGTCGACATCCTGCGCAACCTTTTTTGCCGCGGCTTTGATTTCGTTGGTGACGTGCGGGATCACCTGCACCGTCTTGCCGAGGTAGTCGCCGCGGCGCTCTTTCTCGAGCACGGACTTGTAGATCTGGCCGGCGGTGAAGTTGTTGCTGCGCTTCATGCGCGTGCTGACGAAGCGCTCGTAGTGGCCGAGGTCGAGATCGGTCTCGGCGCCGTCGTCGGTGACGAAGACCTCGCCGTGCTGGTAGGGGCTCATCGTGCCCGGATCGACGTTGAGATAGGGGTCGAGTTTCCTCAGGCGGACCTTGTAGCCGCGGGCCTGGAGCAAAGCCGCGAGCGCGGCCGAAGCCAGACCCTTGCCGAGCGAGGAGACCACGCCGCCGGTGATGAAAACGTACCGCGTCATGGGCTTTGGTTCTGTCACAACGCAGCTGCGATTCGAAGCGCTATTTTTACCTATCCCACAGCGTCATAATGGCTGGAGCGCAGACGGAGACATGTATGGCGCACTCATTCCGCCGTTTAGCGCTTGCATTGCGCCCAAGCTTCTGCGGCAAATCCTGACCGTGGCTCACCCGAGACTGTCACCGTCGCAACGGTCGTGATGCGGA
>JAYVCW010000475.1:0-2307 GCA_043749775.1 Acidobacteriaceae bacterium
CTGGATAGGGCTCGTTATCGCGGCATACTTGGCCTATCAAGGTTTTTTATTGAGCAAGACGCCGACGAAATAGATTCCATTCATCGGACTCTGGATTCACTGTCGAATCGCCATTTCACTAACAACTCTCAACTAGTGAATCGTCCTTTTTACAATGGTTATGGAGCATCCACGCTGTAGTTGTGCAATTCGCGTGACAATCATCGTTCGGGCAACTTCCAAAGCGCTACTTCTTTTTCAGTTCGTGACTGATACGGTTCGCAACACGATCCATGGTTTGGATCAAGCTATCAGAGACGTTGCCAGAGGGCTGATCTAGGATGTGGGTATCCAGCATTGCCTTCAGCGTTCCCGGGTGAAATAGGGCGAAATTGACTTCGAGATTATCCCGGTACACCGGACCGGATTGTCCTCCCAGTGGGTCGCTCGCGTCCACGCTGGGCGTTCTTTTCCCAATTGAAATGTCCGGCGAACGGAGTTCAGTCGGATTGTGATCCTTCGGATCGGTCACCTGCGTGAGCACGATATAGTCGCACCCCCGGCGTTTTAGCTCGGCACCATTTTCCGCAGTGGGATGAAGTGTCCGAGCTGGAATCCATTGCCACTGCTTTGACCTTGCTTCCTGATAAACTGCGCGCCAGTCGCTCAGTCATGCGCTCTACAAAGAGCGATTGGGCAGTGTGGTTGTTAACCACGGCCACGCAGACGGTCTTGCCCGAGGAAGGCTGCGACGAGAGGTCCTGTGTTCCTGATACCAATGCGAGGAGAAGAACGGCAAAGACGCTGGGGAGACAAAAAAGAAGGCCTCTACGCATGTAACACCTCCCCGCGCGGGGGAAGACCTTTATTATAAGACCCGCTTTCAAGAAATTGAGGGGAAATCAGCAAAGTCGACAAGAGAGATTTTGCTTGGCGAAACATCGCCTCTCTTGACCACGTCGGCGGTGTCAATCATTTGATGAACTCTCCTCAATGCGGAGCACTTGAACGAGGGATGCTGCGGGTAAAAAACGGTCGATACATGATGGAGCCGCTGGAAAGTCGAGTAACGGCCAAGGCAACAACACCGCCACCGAATTTGTGGCGGCGGTATTTGCAAGACTTCCTTCGCTCGCTGACTTACGCGTTCAACGAAACGAGAGAAGCATAAAAAAGATTTGTGACGGGCCCGTGTCCGGGTGACGGGCTGTCCGGAAGTCGTATAGACATGATGGAGCTACAATCATCTGGCCGGGCGAAACGTGTCACAACAGCGAAAGAATCTACAGAATGCTGGCCTATGTGCAAACTCATTCACATTGACAAGAGAAGATGTACGGCGCATCCTTGCCGGGTCGTAAGCGGCCAGCACAGCTCCTCGCCTATCCGCTACGCGGCTAATGACAACAGATTCCTCGGGCCGCGAGCACTCGCGCGTAAGTGTTCTCGCCCGACATCACAGCACAATGACGGGAGAACTCTTATGAACGTGATTAGCAGTGGCAACCGAGCCTCCGCAGTGCGGCTGGTGCTTATGATCGGATTGGCCGGCGCCGCCCTCCTCTGGGCATCGGCGAGTTTGGCATTCGCGCAGCAGATTCCGATCGCGGGCACAACAGCACCTCAGACCGGCGACTTTACATCGTCGGGCGACGGCGACCTAACCCAAGCTGAATTCCCGGGGCAAGTGGACACCGAGTCCGGACCCGGCCCTTACCCGGGAACTATCGTAAATCGCAGCCTATCTACCGGCTCCGGACGGGGCGTTTCGGTGAGCAGTGGCAAGAAAGCCAAATCGAACCCGCAATTCAATATTGGCTTTCAAGGATTGAACTTCTATCAGCAACGGTATGCGCGTGGCGGGAATCAGTTCTCCGTCGAACCTCCCGACCAGGCCATGTGCGCCGGGAACGGCTACGTGCTGGAAGCGGTCAACGACGTTCTCAACGTCTACGACACATCAGGCCAGTCGGTGCTCCCCGACAATACCGCGACCAACATCGTTGCTGGCTTTCCGAGAAATGTGAACCACGCAATAGATTTGAACTCGTTCTACGGATACGCGCCGGCGATCAATCGCAGAACGGGCGTTCGCGGCCCCTTTGTCACCGATCCGAGCTGCCTCTACGATGCCTCTACGCAGCGCTGGTTTGTGGTAGTCCTGACGCTGAACACGAACCCGAATGGATCATTCAGCCACGTGAACCACCTCGACATCGCAGTCAGCCAAACCTCAAATCCAGCCGGCGGTTGGAATATCTACAAGATCGACGTGACCAACGACGGGTCGAACTTAAACCCGAGTAATGCCTGCCCGTGCCTGGGCGA
>JAYVCW010000476.1:0-2274 GCA_043749775.1 Acidobacteriaceae bacterium
CACGACATGCGGAAGGATTTCGATATCTGAGGCGCGCTTCATGCTGACGAAATGCGAGACGTAGCCCATTGCGAGCCCGCCATGATCGTTCGTCAATCCCGCGTCATAGTGAACCCAACGATCACGCTTGATATCTTTCTTTCGATCCGGCCAGTATTCGACCTTTGTTTGTTTGAAGTCGCATGACTGGCGCGTGAGAATCGACGGCGTCTTGTTGAACGCCTTAATCAGCAATTCCTTGTTCAAGATGTAAGGATGCGCGCTCGACGGAGCGACTCCGGCGAGGTCGCGCAACGCCCCCATGATATCACGCTCAAAGAATTGCTTGAGGTCGGTTGGAACGTCGATGATTTTCGACCTTTCCAACCCTAGCTTCGTGATATCGGTCAGGATGCGCGGCATTTCCGTATCTGACCCGACATACAGCGAAAACGTCTCAGGGTTGAAGTCTTGCGGCTTAAGCTCCCACACTTTCCGGTCATAGATGAAAATGCGCTTGTTCGTAATCGCCTCAGCCTCTTTCTCGTCAGTGAATTGGCCGGGGTAGTTTCTCGACGACACAAGACAAAGCATTCCCGGAACCCAACCCTTCTTCATGAAGCGCGAGGTCCGCCGCATGGCGATTGTGTTGTAATTCTTCTTCGCCTGATCGAACGCTTCGCCGTCCCGTGATTTCGTCGAGGTCTTGATCACTTTCATGAAGTTGATTTCGTCGAGCAACCCGCCGATGACATTCTGCCCAATCGCCGCCGTCTCATGTCCCGCGACAGGACGAATGACGACGTTGCGCGGAAATCGCATCTGCGATTCGATCCGGTCATCAAACATGAAATATTGCTTGAAGTACGGAGATACAGCAATCGTATTGCGCATTCGCGTGTAGCCGATTTCCTTCGCGCCCTCCTTCGTCAGAGCTTGCAAGATCATCACGATTTCATGTTTGGGATTCTGCCCTAGAAACTCATGCGGGTCGCGCATACAGGAAATGATATAGGTTTGATAGATCAGGGTCAGGACCGCGCCTGTGGTCTTGCCGGCCCCGATAGGCCCCGTGAAGACGGCTTCCGTATGCAACCCGTCATTGATCTTCTCAAGATCGGACATGAGCAAAGGCCACGTCCCTTGCTCATTCAGGAACGTTGGCGACTCGATGAATTCTCGAATAGGAACCGGCTCGCGAATCCATTTCGCTTGATCCAACATACCTTGTTCGGTTTGCCAGATTTCAGCCTTGCCGCGCAATTGCTCAGCCGTCATCCGCTTCGAAGTGATGGTTTCGAGGAACAGCTTATCGGCTATCTCTCTGATTTCTTCATCGCTCAGTTTTGCACTTGTGTGCATGAGCGCTTCACGAATGGCTTGATTCATGTTCAATGACCTTACTATCGAGCCGAGCTTGACGCGCTTTCCGAGCAGAATATTCGTCAACTAAATCCATCAAGCGCGCGGCGACGCGGGACGCATTGTCATAGGTTTCCGACTTGCGCTTGAAATTGAGATTTTCTTCCGTTTCGGTTTCCATCATACGTTCAACCATTTCTTTCGTCAGCCCGAGCATTTCAGCGCGACGAAGCGATACCGCCGTGACCTGCCCGTAGGCGGTCAACAACCGTTCCATGCTAACCGGAATCAGCTTACCCTCTCTATTGACCTTCGCCTTCTCGGCTTCGATGGCTTCCCACATTTCAATTTCGATTTGTCGGAGCTTCAGGACCATTTCGCCCCGATAGGTCGTGAAGTGTTTTTGTCCGCCCTCGATTTCCCAACGCGCGAACACGCGACGAATGTAATCGTCGCACTTGTTCGGCGTGATATCCAATAGTTTGCTGAGCTTGAGCCGGTCGCGGTAGCCTTTCAACATGAGGGCTTCAACGCGCGAGGTTTGCTGTTCCTCGTAAAGAATACGGTCTTCGTCCTTGGAATAATCAGGCTCGCGCGGAATGCCTTGCTTGTGCATTCCCTGAGGTCCATTGACCTTTATCGGGATATCCGGCTTCAGGCTCTTGGCCGTATGCCGGGATTTAGAGCGGGAGTCAGGCGTATGTTTGAGCTTGATGATCTTGATAGGCATAACGGATTCCGGGATGAAAAGGGGCAAGTTTTCCCCAAAGCAAGCCCCGGAATATACGCCTATGGAGTGGATTGGGAAGGGTCTTCTTTTGCGACGGCGTCACGCACTTTTTGATCAAGCAAAGTCTTGAGGTCATTGATAGGCGTTGAGGTCGTGAGAAGTGAATCGTCAGGGGAGATTACGAACCCGGCGAGGTCGATCAT
>JAYVCW010000477.1:0-18078 GCA_043749775.1 Acidobacteriaceae bacterium
CCGGCGTGAACAACGTTCATGACTTCGTCCGGAGTCATGGTCTGTGCACCCGGTTGGGCGGGATCGCGACGAAATGTGCAGTAACCGCAGTAGTCGCGGCACAGATTCGTCAGAGGAATAAATATTTTTCGGGAGTAAGTAATCGCTGCCGTCTTGAATTTTGTGCGCGTTCTCTGGGCTGCCGCAAGTAAAGTTGGAAGCGAATCGTTGTTTGTACACAACAACTGGTAAGCGTCTTGTCGTGATAGTGGCAGACCCTTACTCTCGATCTCGTCGAGCAATTCGGCCTGTGGTTTTCGAAATGCGATCGCCATAGAGTTCGGCTTAGGACCGTTGCTCCTATAATCAGCCGCTTCCGCGTTTGCAAGATCATAACGGACTCCGGGTTCGTTGTCTCCGCTTCCGTAGTCGCAAAGTGATGAACATTTCAACACTTGACAACTTGAACAATCGGGTGCAAGATTTTGCCGCCGCTCAAATTGAAAGTTTCTCAGCATGGACCGAATACATATTGACCGGGTCAGTGTGGCGGACCAGGTAGCAACTCTGCTGCGTCAGCGAATTCTTGAAGGCGAATATCGTCCGGGCACGCAAATGCAAGAGATGCCCTTGGCGTCGTCCATGGGGGTGTCCCGCAACACGATGCGCGAGGCGATCCGCATTTTGTCGCTGGAGGGGCTGTTGCGGCGAAGTCTCCATAAAGGAGCCGCCGTGTCTCAACTCTCGCTGCGGGATGTGCGAGAGATTTATCAGCTGCGCCGAATGTTGGAGCTGCCTGCGGTTCTGGCAGCCCGAAGTCCAGATCCTGAGCTTTTGGCCGAATTGCGGAGTGCAGTCGAGCATTATGAATCGGCGGTTCGCGAGCGGGACTGGACGCGCGCCGTAAATCACGATCTGCATTTTCACAGCTTGCTTATCCGCTTTCACGGCAACAAGCGCTTAAATTCTTTTTACAAGAATATGTTGAGTGAACTGCGAGTCGGGATGGTCTTAGTCGACAGAAGTCATGACAATCCCGGCGCACTCATTCCGGTTCACCGAAAGATGGTCCAGGCACTTGCTTCCGGCAAACTGAAGCAATGCACCGCCGCACTCGAAAATCATCTTGACGATTCAGAAGCACGTCTTACACGAGTCATGCACGCAAACGCCGATAAGGCGGATTCTCGAAAAATAAAAACAGCCAGAATGTTGTAGCGATTTATCGCGTGTGGAGGGAGTGTTGATGACAGTTCAATTAAATACTAAATTCAAGGGCGGCAAGAGCGGTTCGATTCGGTCGTCGTTTTTTGGCCAGCCTAAACGCGCTACAACGGTGCTTTTCACTTTAGTGCTAACCCTGGCGACACTCGCGGGCGCTCAAGCCATCAACAGTTCTTTGCAGGGGCGCGTCTCTGATAACACCGGCGCCGTAATTCCCGAAGCGACTGTCACCGCCTTGAATACAGAGAACGGATTGAAGCGCTCGGCCGTCGCGAACGGAGTCGGCGAATACCAGATTAGCGGCCTGCCTGCAGGGGACTACACCGTTGATGCGGTGAAGCAGGGATTTCAGAGCGCGGCCAAGAAAGTTCGTCTCGACCTCGACGCCTCTGGCACGGTGGACTTCGATCTCGCCCCGGGACAGGTACAGACCCAGGTCGAAGTTCAAGACGTCGGAGAAGTCGCTGAGCCCACCCGAACCATGGTCAGTGAAGTCATCGATCAACAGAAGATTGAAAATCTCCCAGTGAACGGCCGAGAGTTTATCGACTTCGCTTTGTTGGCTCCAGGTATTACGATCGGCAATACAACTTCAGGCAGCACCGATGTCATTGTAGAACCGGTAACGAAGCTTTCGTTTGCGGGGCAAAATATTCATTACAACTTTATCGCGGTTGATGGCGCCGACGATATATCGACGGCGTCAGGCATCCAGCGTGGGACCCCGCCACAAGATTCCGTCCAGGAATTTCGCGTCATTAACACCGACTACACCACTCAATTCGGACGCGCCACCGCCGGTATCGTGAACATCATCACCAAGAGCGGAACTAATAACCTGCACGGCACCCTCTATGACTACCTGCGAAATAACAAGTTGGATGCGACCAGTATTCTTTCCGCGCCCGGCTTCAACGTGCTGCGACAGAATCAATTTGGTGGCGCGATTGGTGGCCCGATTCGAAAAGACAAGACCTTTATTTTTGCCAACTATGAAGGCCAGCGCCGCACCGAATCGCCCACCTACAACTCAACAGTTCTCGACAACATTGGCGCGATCAACAATGTGAAGACGTCTGTCTTCGGCTTGCCTGCTGAAAATCTTTTTGTTCTGCGAAACGGAAATACAGACAACGGGCTCGTCAAACTCGATCAACACTTCGGGAGCAGCAATCTGTTTGTTCGTTACTTTATCAACGACGGACGCCTTACCAATCAGTCCCCGCTGAACAACGGTTTCGACCTTCCATCCGCCTTCAAAAACAATTACATTCGCGATCAGTCGCTTGCCGGAGGGCTAACGACGTTATTCTCTTCCACGTGGGTGAACGATCTGCGCATGCAATACGCGCATCGCACCTTTGACTTCCCGGTGGTCTCGACCCAGCCACACCTTGAGGTGGCGAACACCTTCGCGGTCGGCGTGAACCGCGGCAATCCTGACATCTACAAAGAAAAGCGTTTCGAAATCGTCGACAACCTCACCCACAACTGGGGAACTCACACGCTCGGTTTTGGAGGAAACTTTAACCGGGTGAGCACTTACGAATCGTTTCCATTGTTTTATCCCTTCGAGGCTGACTTCTCCAACCTTCCCGCGTTTCTTGGAACCGACGGTGCTGCTTGCGGCCCTGGCGTTGCCTGTCCTGACCCATTCGTGATTTTCTTCGAGCGCTTCAGCACTACAACGAATCCGTTATTCACGGAAGGGTCACTCGCGGGAGGGCCGGCAGTCTATCAAGGTGGAGCGATTTCTCCCGCGATCCGGAACCAGGCCGCCGCAACTCTTGATCACACCTATGACGGTCTGTACTTTCAAGACAAGTGGCGGGCAACACAGCATCTGACCGTAAACGCCGGCGTGCGTTGGGAGTTTGAAACGTGGCCGTCACGCGTTTTGAACACGCAGTGGAAGAATTTCGATCCACGTGTCGGCTTTGCGTACGACTTTGGAACGTCGCGCAACGTTGTGCTCCGTGCCGGTTTCGGACTGTTTCACGGAATCATTCCATCGCCTTTGCTGATGTGCCAGGCTCCATCATGCGGCGGTCAATCCGCCTACCCCGGAAGATCATTTGAAAACGGCTTGAACGCCAACACTGGGCTATTCAGTTTTGCCAGCTCTCCTTTCATCACAAACTTTGCATTGAACTCCCTGCTGACGAATGGAGATTACCCGAACGGCACTTCAGCTCCGTTCTGCCCGACGGGAACCCTCGACAGTTGCGGTTTCCTGCAGGACGCAACCATCGTTCGCTTCGACAAGAATAGTCAGAACCCTTATGGCATCCAGACAAGTGCCTCGCTCGAGTTCGCGCCGTTCAAGGATTCTTTGTTAAGCATCACGGGCATTCATTTGCGCGGCGTCCATCTCGGCAGTTTTTACAATGTCAATCAGCCCGATCCCACTGGAACGGTGCAGTTCTTCAACTCCAAGGGGCAGTCGAGTTGCAAGAATGTCTACTTTGATTTCGGATCTTCGCTAAATCCCGGTGGACCGATCACCGCACCTGATTGTGGTGCGTTTCCCACGCAAATGGTGATTCCTGGAGTGCCGCACATCAACGGTGTCCCTGGATTCCGTGATCCGCAGTACAGTGTATTTTTCGAAGCGCGTTCGAGTTGGGATTCCGTATACGACGGCCTGCTCATTAACTTGAATAAGCGTATGACTCGCAATGTGTCTTTTGCCGTGAGCTACACCTACTCTCATTCGATCGACAACGGGCCTAACCCCAGTTTCGTGCTCATTCCGCAAGACAGCAACAATGGCAACTTCAGCCGTGAGCGCGCGAGTTCAGCGGACGATGCCCGGCACCGGTTCGTCGGCAACGCAATCTTCTCCAGCCCAAAAACATGGAATGCGGTGGCGCGTGATTTCACCTTCAGCACCATCCTTACATTTCAGTCCCCGCAATATTTCACCAAGTATGCGGGTTTTGATTCGAATGGCGACGTTTTTGGAAACAACGATCGAGTAGGCAACGAGCCCCGAAACACTTTCAAGGGTGACACCGTGCAGACCGTCGACGTGCGTCTCGAGCGCTCGTTCGCAATTCACGAAAAAACGCGTCTACAATTCACCGCGGAGGCATTCAACCTTCTCAACACCGTGAACGTTCGCTACTTCAACACAACCTATGGAGCAGCGGATTTTTGCGGGCCAGACCCGGGTGCGCCGGGTTGCGCCGGATCTCCCGCGTTGTATCGCGAAAGCTCCCCGAATCCGAGCTACGGGACGCCCAGTGCGGTTTTCAACCCGCGCCAGATTCAACTCGCACTTCGTTTGAGCTGGTAAACCACAGTCAACGAATGCTCTAACATAAATCTGCGCTGCTGCGCGGCGCGCTAGTGTGAAGTGAAGCGGATTTGCATGCCAGCCATCCCAAGACCGCCCGAGCAGCGTGACGCTATTGCACCAGGCGGCGGAGAAGCTGTGGGCGCATATTCCGTTGCTCCCGCCCTCGACGATGGCGATTGCTCAGAGGGCGCGGCACGCCTTTACATCTTTGCGGGTATCGCTCTGATCGCCGTTGGTCTTCTCTTCGGAGACATCTTCGCGGTATTCATTCTTCACCAAAATGCAGTCCGCCAAGGGGCGGCTCTGCTTGCCGCATCCCACGCGGTCGCGGCTCGGAACGTGGGCGAGGTGAACCATATTTTTAGTCAGCTCGGCGACGTGCTTGAAGATCGCGGCACTAAAGTTGATGCGCACGTTCACATGATCGATGCCGGCTATTTGGCCTTACTTCTGGCACTGGCGCAGCCTTACATCCTATTGTCTGCTCGAGCCAGGAGAATCTTGGCGGTGCTGTTCATCGCTGGAGGGGCGCTCTTACCACTCGGTATTTTTCTGATTCATTATGTTGGCCTAGCGGGCAGTCCATTTGCGGCGATTGGCTGGGCGAGCGTGCTGGCGGATTCCGCCGGAGCCCTATTGATCCTTGTGCTCATCGCACAAGTTTGGGGATTTTTGAAATTCATTCGCGAAGGCGGGTCTGTGATCGGCGATGGTTCCGGCCTCGCCAACGACGACGGCATGCCGCGACGCGCTCTCCTTTCAGGCGGCACAATTCTCATATTGCTCGGATTTCTGCTCGGAGCGTACTACGCGGGCGCGATGCTTTATGCGCACGAGAGCATGGAAACGTCCATCTTGCAGCGAATCCTTGACTCGTCATCTTCCGGGCAGTTGAGTGTCGCTGCGGCAGAGGTGGGGAACTTCGGCAATCTCGCCGGCACGCGAGCTGTGAACATCGCTGCGCATTCTCACATCATAGAATTCGGGCTTTTGGCCATCCTGCTGAGTTTCGTGCAACCTTCTGTTTTGCTTTCGGAAAAATGGAAGCGGCGCTGGGTAAAGATTTTTCTCGGCGGCTCGATCATTCTTCCAGTATTTGTGCTTCTTGAAGTTCGATTTGGTTTGGTCGCGGGCGGCATCGCCGACATTGGCGGATTGATGGTGCTGATTGCTCTCATCGGAATGCTGGTCGGCGTAGTGCGCCATTCTGGGGCCCGGGAATTCGCACCGCTTCGTGCTGCCATCCCGGAGTCGCACCAACGTCGCCTCGCAGGTTCGCGCAACCTTCTGCTCGTGGGCGGGATGCTGCTTGCAATTTGTGGCATGCTCTATGGACTGCACTACGCGGTCGTTGTTGAGCATCAAACTCTCGACAAGATGGGCGGATCGCTCGCTCAATCGTTCAGTGCATCTGCTGTACGAGATTTTGAGCAATCGCGAATGGCGCTTCTGCAATACGCCGAAACTAAATATGACTATGTCCGTCAGGTCGACGCGCATTCACATTGGACCGGTCTGGCAATGCTCCTCTTTGTTTTGGGCGCGATTTTCCAGCGCCTCAATTTTCGCGAGTCAACTCGCCTCCTCGTCGCATCTGCGCTCGTGATCGGCAGCGTAATGTTTCCACTGGCAGTGCTTCTGCAAACTTATAATCGCGGTACTTTCGTTTGGAAAGCTTTCTCGGTCGTAGGATCGGCTTTGATCATCGCTGCGCTTGCCGCTACAGCATGGGGTTTCGTCCGGCCTCGCGCTGTTGGAATGGAATAACTTTCAATGTATCCCAGACCGTTTTTCTATCACCGGGCCTCATCACTGCAGGAAGCCGTAGCCATGCTAGGCCAACTCGGGACCGATGCAAAATTCCTTGCTGGCGGACAAAGTTTGATCCCGCTTCTCAAATTGCGTTTCGCAAATCCGAAACACTTGGTTGACCTGAGTTTTATCAAAGATACTTCCTACATCGCAGAGAACTCCGGTGCCATCCGTTTTGGAGCAATGACCCGACATGCTGAGATTGAGCACTCTGCGCTGGCGCAAAAAATTCCTGTCTTGCATGACTGTGCTGCGGGAATAGCCGACGTTCAGATCCGCAATCGGGGAACGATAGGAGGATCGCTGGCCGAGGCCGATCCGAGCGGCGACTGGGCAAACGCTCTTATCACGCTCGACACCAAAATTTATTGCCTGGGAAAAAATGGCGACCGCTCGCTCCCGCTGAAAGATTTTGTCACAGACGCATATACGACGGCACTTGAGCATGACGAACTTGTAAAAGAAATCGAGGTAAAGATTCCGCCGCAAGGCAGCGGCGGCGCCTACATTGCTTTTAAGCGAAGCGCTCCCGTCTATCCCAGCGCGAGCGTGGCGGTGCAATTGACCATGCAGGGCAATGTCTGCAAAGAAGCCGCAATCGCACTCGGCTGCGTCGGCCTCACATCGATTCGTGCCGGTGAGGCGGAAGTTTCGCTTCGAGGGAAGAGCGTAGATGAAAAGGCGATCGCGACCGCTTCCGAAGCGGCGCGCGCCGCTGCCGATCCGCAATTTGATATGCGCGGGTCGGCGGATTACAAACGGCAGCTGGTTGTCGCGTTGGTGAAGCGGGCAATTCAGATCGCAATGCGGCGCGCCCGCGGAGAAAGGGTCGAGGGCTCACACCTCTATGCCTGAGAATACTGCTCCTCAAAAGCTGGATGTGAACATCCGCGTCAATGGGGAGACTTACGAGCGCAAGATCGAGCCACGAACGCTCCTCGTCGAATTCCTGCGCGAGGCCTGCGATCTTACCGGCACACATGTTGGATGCGATACCACTTACTGCGGTGCATGCACCGTGCTGATGAACAATCTGGCAGTCAAGTCGTGCACGGTGTTCGCCGTGCAGGCTGACGGAGCGGACATCATTACCGTTGAGGGCCTTGAGAAAGATGGCAAGCTTCATCCTATTCAAAAGGCGTTTGGCGATTCCTATGGCTTGCAGTGCGGATACTGCACCCCCGGACTCATGCTTGCAACGCACCAGCTCTTGACGGAAAATCCGGAGCCGAATGAAAAACAAATTCGCAAAGCCATCGCCGGTAACACCTGCCGTTGCACGGGCTATGTAAATGTCTTCAAAGCCATCGAATTAGCCGGTCGCAATATGAAGGGGGCGTCCGTTGGCGATTAAGTTCGCGGGGGAGTTCGAGGTCAAGAAAAAGGCGGAAGAAGTTTACGATTTTCTCACCGATCCTAAGCGATTCGCTTCTCTGCTTCCCGACTTTCAAGGCCTGACCGTCCAGGACGCGACTCATTTTACGATTAAGGTGAACGTCGGCATTTCGTATATCAAAGGTAGCGCGGACGTGAAGATGGAGTTGGCCGAGGCTGATCGTCCGCGGCGCGCACAATATAAGGGTCAAGGTTCGTTAGCCGGAGGAAACGTCACAATGGTCGCGGGATTTGACCTGACTCCGACGGCAAACGGAACAAGAGTTAAATGGCAAGGGGATGCGCAAATTTTTGGGCGGCTAGCATCGGTAGCTGGCGGATTGCTCGAGCCATTAGGAAAGAAACAAGTCCAAAAATTAATTGACGGATTGCAAGCAGCATTGTCGTAACGAAAGTCGTAAAGAAAACGAAGTGTTGCCGCGGGCGACCACGCCCGCGACTGTATGCGGAGAAAAAAAGTTTAGGTGGCGGAAGAGAGAAATAACGGCGGCAAGGGTTGGGTAGGAGCGTCGCTCCCGCGCAAAGAAGAAGATCGCCTGCTGCGCGGCCGTGGCAAATTTGCAGACGATATCAAACTTCGGGAGATGCTCTACCTGCGCTTCGTTCGCTCACCATACGCGCACGCACGAATCCTGAGCATCGACACCGCCGCCGCAGAGGCGCTGCCCGGAGTCGCCTGTGTGATTACCGGCAAAGAAATCGCCGCAGAGACTCAACCGTTCATAGAAATTGGTCCCGACCATGCCCAAAAAATTCGCGACTTCCCAATGGCGGTCGATAAGGCCATCTATCAAGGGGAGCCAGTTGCCGCCGTGGTAGCCGAATCTCCGGGAATCGCCGAAGATGCGGCTGAGATGGTGAATGTTGAATACGAGGCGCTCGATCCCGTCGTCGAAGCCGAAGAAGCACTGACCGACCGCAGCGTGCTTCACGAGGCTGCCGGTACGAACCGTGTATGGAACGGAGTCTGGGAGTACGGTGATGTTGAGCAAGCATTTAAAGATGCGGCTTATGTTGTCAATATCGACCGCCTTCATTTTCATCGCTTTTCTTCTACCCCGCTCGAAACCAACGTCATCATTGGCGAGTGGAACCCGAAAGATGATCGTATTTATTATTGGTGCAACAATTCCTTCCCATCGTTTGCCATCCAGTTCCTGGCGGCTCATCTCAAAGTTCACATCGACAAGATTCGAGTGCAAACTTTCGATATAGGTGGCAGTTTCGGCATAAAAATTACCAGCTATCCGCAGATGGCGGTATGTGCTCTAGCTTCTAAGAAGGCCGGGGGGCGCCCGGTGAAATGGGTCGAAACGCGCTCGGAGCACATGGTTTCGAGCGCCCACGGCAATGAGCGCACGTTCCGAAACACGCGGGTCGCCCTCGACAAGAATGGAGTGATCACCGCAATCGACTCTAAACATATTGATGATTGCGGAGCATATCCTCGTT
The DNA here is from genome assembly GCA_043749775.1 of Acidobacteriaceae bacterium. Taxonomy (GTDB): domain Bacteria; phylum Acidobacteriota; class Terriglobia; order Terriglobales; family Acidobacteriaceae; genus Acidiflorens. Next base: position 9,164 of record JAYVCW010000477.1, read on the forward strand.
ATGAACCGCTGGGGTGCGTGATCTGGTCGCAGGTGTTTTGCGGCGTTTACCGCTTTAAGAACGCGCGGATTGATTTTTGGCAAGCGGTCACGAATAAATGTCCGGTTGGCCCCAATCGCGGATACTCGCGCATGCAGCACTTGTGGTTTCTGGAGCGCGTCATCGACATCTGCGCGCATGAGATCGGCATCGCCGCCGATGAGATTCGGTTGCGAAACTACATTCGACCCGACGAATTTCCCTATACAACTCCGAACGGATGCGTCTATGACTCGGGAAATTATCCGCAGATGCTCGAGGTAGCGAAAGGATTGATCGGATGGGATGAGTGGAGGAAGAAACAAACTGACGCCCAGCGCGAGGGGCGCCTGATCGGAATCGGTATCGGAACCACGCTTGATTCCGGAACTAATAACTTCGGCCAGTCGCAGATCATCAATCCCTATGCTCCATTTTCGGGCAATTCACAAGGTGCAAATTGCAAGCTCGATATCTATGGCGAGGTGGTTGTGGCAGTGGGTTCCTGTCCACAAGGTCAGGGGCACGAGACGACGGCCGCCCAAGTCGTCGCCGACGTCCTGAACCTTCATCCGGATCTAATCACCGTGAGGACAGGCTTTGATACTGAGCGCAACGTTCACACCGGCATGTCGGGCACCTACGCCAGCCAGTTTGCCGTTTCCGGATTGTCGGCAGTACACGGAGCGGCGCAAAAGCTTAAAACGGAAATGAAGCGCCTGGCAGCGTTCGTGCTTGAAACAAATGAGGACGACCTCGAATTCGGGGCCGGCGACCAAGGGCCCGAGATCAAAGCGAATGCCACCGGAAAATCGATTAACTATTGGGGACTCGCTAATATTGTGAATGTGAACAGCGCCGTGCTTCCTGAAAGCCTTTACGATGTCACGCTCAATTGCCGTTATGTGTGGCGGGCGCCATTCAAAGTACCAGACACGAAAGCAAAATATGGCAGCCTCACCCTGACATACGCCTCGCAACTTCATATCGCAGTCGTCGAAGTCGATGGTGAGACGTTTGTTCCAAAGATTCTCGACTATGTAGCGGTCGACGATTGCGGAACCGTAATCAACCCTCCTATTGTCGAGGGCCAGGTATATGGCGCGACTGCCCACGGCATCGGAGCCGCGCTCATGGAAACCTGCGTGTATGACGAAGTAGGAAATATGCTGACCAGCACTTTCAGCGATTACACTCCGATCACGTCGATGAATATTCCTAAAATTAAGTATGGCCACACTTCAACGCCTTCGCCGCACAGCTATAGCGGAGCGAAGGGAATGGGTGAAGGCGGCGCGGCTCCAATTCATACCATCTCGGCCGCCCTGCAGGATGCGCTCTTCGCACACGGAATTGTGATCAACGATTCGTTCAACAACGCCGACAGCATCTTTCGCGCACTTAAGGCTCACGACGGCGGCCAGCGTGCGGTCTTAGTGAAACTCGAAAGGAAACAGGCTTCACCTGCGAAATGAAGAGAGTTTGCATTATCGGATGCGGTGCGATCGGCAGCTTGTACGCCGCGCACCTGGCGCGAGTGGCGGAAGTGTGGGCGTTCGTCCGGCGCGATGATCACGCCGCAAATCTAAACCGCGACGGATTGACCGTCAGCGGAACACATAGCTTTACCGCGCCTATCCGAGCAACGACGGATGCAAAGACATTGCCCGAGTTTGACTTCGGCATCGTCGCGACCAAGGCAACGCAGGTCAAACAATCGTTTCGGCCAGTCGCTCACCTTTTCGATAAAGGCGCGGTTCTCTCCGCGCAGAATGGAGTCGGCAGTGAGGAGATCATCTCAGCAATCACGCGTGGATACGTCATTCGCGGCACTACTTTTATGAGCGGGACCCGCCACAGCGACACACATGTTCAGTATGAGCTCGACACGCCGACTTGGATGGGCCCCTACGAGCCGAGCAGCACACCTTTTCAAGTTGTGAAAGAAGCGGCCGACCTGATTATTAAATCAGGACTGAAAGCCGAACCGCTCGAGGACGCACGTCCCGCGCAATGGTCGAAGCTGATTTTCAATTCGTCAGTTAACAGCGTTTCCGCGCTGACCGGTTTGCCCCACTCGCCGCATTTTTCGGATGAAGCCAAGTTTGGCGACCTCGGCCACCTTCTTCATGCACTGATCGAAGAAGGCAAGCGAGTAGCAGAGGCGGCGGGCATCCGGTTGCATGATGATCCATGGACGATGAACTGCCGCGGTGCCATGACCAACCATCCGCCGTCTATGCTTCAAGATGTGCGGCATCAGGCGGCCACCGAGATCGATTTTCTTTCCGGCGCAATAGCTCAAGAAGCGAAACGAGTTGGGGCAGAGGCGCCATTACACACTGCCGTCTATCGTTTGATCAAAGCCAAAGAAGCGGCCTGGAGCTATAGCGAGGAAAATAATCCGTTATCTGTTCATTGAAATTTTATGGCCTGGCCGGTAGATAAAATAAAACTCGATCGCGTGCGTGAGCTGATGAAAGCGCAGGGTCTCTCGGCGCTCGTGTGTCGCGCGCCCGACAATGTTGTCTATCTAACAAATTATTGGTGCATGAAAGGCTACGACGCGGTGGTTTTTCCGCAAGAAGGAGAGCCGACTCTGATTGCGCTTGAGCCGCAGCAGGCCGACGCGGAGCGCAATTCGTGGACGAAAGACATTTTATATTTCAAAGGTTACGACGATCGCGATCCGCGGCCGCCACAATTTCGCGCGTGGGATCGCGCCTATGAAATCTTGAAGAGTCGCGGCTTGACCGACAAGATCGCCATAGAACTCAACATGGGCACGCAGGCTTCAGACCGAATGGTAGGGGAACCGACGACGTTCATGATGTCGTACTTTGAATCGTTCAAAAAGATCTGCGGCGAGGTAGTCGACTCCACTCCTTTGCTCAATGAAGCTCGCTCAATCAAAACCGAACAGGAAATCGAGCGCATGCGCCTGGCAAATGAACTCGCCGCGCTTGCCATGGACTACACGCGCGAGCACTTGCGGCCCGGCATGAAAGAGAGCGAAGTCGGCGCCATGTACGAGGGTTTCGTCCATGGCGCCGGCGTCGGCTACAAAGGCAAAGTGGAGATGGCGCGCGCTTTCACGCTGGTGTGGTCGGGTAAGGGAATTGCGACGTTCACGGCGACTGGCGATCGTCCAATTCAAAAAAACGAGCCGACTTTATTCGAGATCTGGGTGTGCGTCGATGGCTACTGGACCGACCTGACGAAGAACGCATGTCCCGGCGAGTTGACGCCCGAGTATCACAAACTGCTTGATCTTTTGCTCAAGGTTTTTCGGGACGCGGTCGATTTCGCTCGAGATAGCGCAAGCTTTCCGGAATTAGACAAACTCGTTCGCGCTCGTATCGCCGAGGGCGGGTATCCAGGACAGCCATCCCATCCCATCTGCCACGGAGTTGGAGCGCGCGCCCACGAATTTCCTTACGCACACCAGGCGAGTGGCGGAGTAATAAAAAAAGGAATGGTGCTCGCCATCGAGCCGGGAATTTACTGGCCCGGCGGCGGGGGGCTGCGGTTGGAAGACAACTTCTGGATCACCGAAAAAGGAAACGAGAAACTCTGTACCGACCCAGACGACTTCCGACTGGCAAAGCGGTCAAGCAAACAAGAGATGGAAGAAATGAAGATTGCGAACTAAAAGATAGTGTCCGCCCCCACGCCAAACTCGAAGCCCATGCTCGATCCAAAATTGATCGAGCGAATCGTTGCCGAAGTTCGTGAAGACGAACTGGTCTCGATGTGCGAGGACGTGGTAAACATCCCCAGCCCCACGGGCGGCGAGCTGCAGATGGCGGAGTACATGCGGTCCACGTTCGAAACAACTGGCCTCGATGTTACGTGGCAAGAGATCGAAGAATCGCGTGCTAACGTTGTTGGCCGATGGCAAGGCATGGGTGGCGGCAAGAACTTGATGTTCAACGGCCACATGGATACTTCCAACACCGGCGATGAAGACTTTCTCACCGGCATCGGCTACAAGCCTCATGCCGTGCGCAAGGATGGTTTCATTTACGGTCTCGGAATTTACAACATGAAAGGCGCGCTCGCCTGCTACACCAATGCCGTCAAAGCCTTGCAGCGCGCCGGCATTCAGCTCAAAGGCGACGTGCTGATTGCCGCCGTCGCCGGAGAAATTGAAAAGACGCAATGGGGAGAATTTAAAGGCAAAGAATATCGCGGCTACGGATGCGGTACCCACTATCTCGTCAATCACGGAATCCTCCCGGACCTCTGTATTCTCGGCGAGCCCACCGACATGCATGTTGTCCTCGAACATTTTGGATCGATGTGGGTGCGCATCTCTTGCACCGGAATCTATGTTCACACCGCTTTCTGCGAAGGCCGTGAAGAGATGAACTCCATTGGGCGCATGCTTGAACTTACGCAGCCAATCTTGAAGTGGATCGAAGCGTGGGGGAAGAAGGCAAGCTATGGCGGCAAAAAAGCCATCGTGAACCTGGGTGGAATTTCGGGCGGACATGCCTGGCGCGCCAGTCGAACTCCCGAAAAAACAAATTTGTTTCTCGATATACGCGTACCGCCTACTATCCCGCTGGCGGAAGCCCGCCGCGATATTCAGGATCTATTCTTCGGGTTGAAGCGCGAACATCCTGACTGGGGAATGGAATTCGAAACCTACGTCTCGGTTCCAGGTGCGCGCATCAGTGAAGATCACGAACTCATTCGTGCCATCGATCGCAATCACAAGCACGTCACGGGTAAGATTCCCGAGCGCGAGGTCGTGACGTGGTGTTCCGATGCGAGTGTGCTCAGCCGCTATGGCGTGGAAACCGTGAATTACGGTCCATCAAGCGGTCCGCGCGACAAAGATGGCGAGAAAGTTTTAATCAAGACGTTGGTCGAGATAACAAAAATTTACGCATTGACCGCTGCTGAGATCTGCGGAGTGCATTCGTAGAAAAGGCGCTTGTCCCTTTGTTCGGGGCGCGGTGACAAGAGACGTGACGGGAGACTGACGAGCCTCTGTCCCCGAAAAAGCTTTGCTGGAGTGAGTTACGTGCCGAGTCAGAAAGAAATCGACCGACGGTTTAAGAACATTCGCACGCGCATGCGCGCGGCTAAGCTGGACGCCCTTATCGTCTGCGGCAATCAGTATGCCGGTTTCGAGGGTGCGGTCTTTTACACCTCGGGTTTCGAAATCGTTCATCGCTATGTCTACGTTGTCATACCGCTAGAAGATGAGCCAACTTTGGTTTTTCCGCGCGAGGCCCGCTGGATCGGCGACAAACAAAGGCCATGGGTGAAGGATCAGGTCTGGCCCGATGTTCCTGGGCAATGGCTGCGCGATCGCGCTGTCGAACGCAAATGGAAACGCATTGGCACCTTCGGCATGAATTTTGTAATGGCGGTTCGAGATTATCGCGAACTAGTTCAAGGCTCGTTCGAACTGGTGCCGTTTGATCAGGAGTTCGACATGGCGCGCGCCGTGAAGAGCGACGAAGAACTTCTCGAAGTTCGTGATGCCATGGACATTGTGGTCGATGGATTCTGGCAACTGATAGCGAATTACAGACCGGGCAAAACCGAAGCCGAAATCATGGCACCGGCAGTTGAACGTTTTTTTGCGCGGGGAGCCGGTCCGCGCATGATGAATATCTTGCTCTCTGGAGAGCATGGAGAGGCGAATGCATTCTTCAAAGTGCCCGGCCATCGCAAGGTTTCAGGGGACGACCTTCTGCTCTATTCACTTGAGGTCACGGGAGCGGGCGGCTACTGGGTGGAGTTTTCTCGAGCGCTGATTCAGGGCAAAGTCAGTGAGACAACACAACGCATGGCCGATGCGTACCCGCATGCCATGGAGTCGGCGCGCAAGTTAATGCGCCACGGCGAACTTGCCTCCAACGTTCATCGAACCGTGGCAGATATATTTGCAAAACACGGATTCGCCCTGGGCCATCTTTCCGGCCATAGCATCGGCATGACGATGTTGGAATATCCTGCGATTGGCGCGAAAAGTGAAGTGCCCTTGGAAGAGAACATGATCTTCTCGCTGCATCCGCAGGTCGTCGATCAAGAAGGCAAGGTCTGCCTCTACACGCAGGACACGTATCGAATCGGCAAGTCTGAAGGAGAATGCCTGGCCGATGTGCCTTGGAAGTTTTACAACGGCGGCGAGACGCGAGAGAGCGTAGGAAACCGAGTGTAGACATGGCACTTGCGCGTTCCTCCATGGTGGGGAGACGCGGAGAACCGCCTCTCTACGGAAAGTGCTGGGATTGTAATTTGCTGAAAATTTGCATTGTCGGTTGTGGCGCTGTTGGCAGCCTGTTTGCGGCTCATCTCGCAAAAAAAGGCGAAGTGGAAGTGTGGGCCTACGACGTTTCGAAAGAACATGTCGATGCCATTCAGAAGAACGGATTACGTATCTCCGGCGCTGCCGATTTCACGGCAAAGCTCAATGCAACCAATGACCCTCGTGAGTTGCCGCGTTGCGATTACGGCATTGTGGCGACCAAAGCCATTCACACGGCCTCGGCGATTGCGCAGGCCGCTCGCGCTTTCGGCGGGCAGAGCGCTGTTTGCTCGGTGCAAAACGGAGTGGGCAACGAAGAAATTATCGCGGAGCACGTGAAGCAAGTGATCCGCGGAACTACCTTTCCCGCCGGTCATCCCATCGCTCCCGGCCACATCGGTTTTGATATTAAGGGCGATACATGGATCGGTCCTTTCGAAGCAACGGCCACACCGATGTCGAAGGTCGAGGAACTTGCGGGCTTGATCACTCGTTCTGGTATGAACGTGATTCCTCTGGCTGATGCGCGCGGCGCGCAATGGACCAAGCTGATCTTCAATGCTGCGACCAATCCGGTTGGAGCTTTGACCTTATTACATCACGGCGCGGCAACTCGCTTTGCGCCGACCGGGCAGCTCTTCAATGATCTGATCAACGAAGGCGAAACGGTTGCACGCGAGTTGGGCATCAAACTGCACGGAGATCCCCGCGCCCTCGTTGAAAAAGGAGCGAATGCTCCGGGCAAACACCGGGCGTCGATGTTGCAGGACGTGCTGGCGAAGCGCCCAACTGAAGTTGATTTTATGAATGGCGCGATTGTTAAGTGGGGAAAAACGACCGGAGTGCCGACGCCGCTGAACACGGCGATATGGCAACTCGTAAAGGGATTAGAACAAGGCTGGTCCGATCCCGATTGAAACTCTTGTTACTCCTAAGCGAAAAGACACCGTAATCAGAGCAATCGCGTATCGGTCGCGATAGAAGAACCATATTTCGGAGCTGCCATCATGACGATTCCTTTCAACATCGGAGTTTTGCAACTCAGTATGGAGCCCGTTTCAGAAACGGTCACTATGGCTAGAGCCTGCGAGGACGCGGGTTTCGACACATTCTGGATCGCCGAAGCCTACCCCTGGTGGCGCAAGCATTCCTTTGAAGCGCGCTCTTCGACGGCAATTCTTGCTGTAATCGCTAGTCAAACCAAAAGTATTCAGCTCGGCTGGGGGATTATTTCTCCCTATACGCGGCATCCCGTCGAGATTGCGATGGAAGCACGCGTCATGCAAGATCTCGCCGGTGACCGTTTTCTTCTTGGCCTCGGCGCGTCAAAGATTTTCATGAAAGAAATCGGGGAAGGGGAAGGCGAAAAAGTTGGCCCGGCCACCGTCATGCGCGAGAGCATCGAAATCATTCGAGGCGTACTCAAGGGAGACAAATATGACTACCAGGGCAAAGTGTTCGCCGCTAGCGTTCCGCCGCTTAAAAGCGACGCGCACACTTCGCGAAAAATCCCGCCGGTATACGTCGCAGGAACGGGGCCAGCAATGCAGAAACTGGGCGGCTCCCTTGGAGACGGATTGCTTACCGCTTCGATAACGACTCCGGCGTTTGTCCGCTATTCGAAAAAGAATATGGAGGAGGGAGCAGCAAAGGCCGGACGCGATGCCTCAAAGTTAATTCTCGGATGCGTCATTGTCGGCAGTATTGGACGAGATTCAAAAAAAGGAAAAGAGGGAGCGCGCGAGCAAGCGGCGATGTACCTCGCCAACAAGGTGCAAAATATCAAGGGTTCGGCCGACGTCCTACTCGAATCCGCAGGCATCACCTTCGAAGAGCTGCAGCCCGTCGCTGAGGCGATGGAAAAAGGCGGTCGCAAAGCCGCAGCCCATGCGGTGAGTGATGAATTACTCCGCAAAGTTTGCCCAATTGCGGGAACTCCGGAAGAGTGCGTTGAGAAGATCAAAGAATATCGCGACGCCGGATGCACGCACATTATGCTCGAAATCTGGGGTGACGACCGCACGGGGCAGGCAAAACTATTCGGCGATGAAGTCTTGCCGCACTTTCACTTTAAGGAGTAATCGCCAAATCCCGCAAGGCGTCTCCTCTTTTGCGGCTCCTGGGTTGGCCCTCAAGCCGGCAACACTGATTTAGTGTCGCTACTTGCCCATCACCAGCTTGGCGATTGTCGCCAGTTGCATGTTCGATGTGCCTTCGTAAATTTTGCCAATCTTGGCATCGCGCCAATATTTTTCGACTGGATAATCTTTCGTGAAACCGTATCCGCCATAGATTTCGATCGCCAGTGATGTCACGCGTTCAGCAACCTGCGAAGTGAAGAGCTTAGTCATCGCAGCTTCTTTTACAAAATTTATTCCTGCATCTTTCATCCGCGCCGCGTTATAAACCATGAGCCGTGCCGCCTCGATTTCCGTGGCCATCTGCGCGATTTGAAACTGTATCCCTTGGAATTCTGAAATCGCTTTGCCGAACTGCGTTCGTTCCTGTGCATATTTCGAGGCGTATTCCCATGCTCCGCGGGCTACTCCGAGCATCTGCGCTCCGATGCCGATGCGGCCCTCATTCAGAGTCTCGATTGCGATCTTGTATCCCTTGCCAACCTCGCCGA
>JAYVCW010000478.1:0-2458 GCA_043749775.1 Acidobacteriaceae bacterium
GGCGAAGACGAGGTCCTTCCGATGACTTGGAAGCAGAATGGCTGATAACAGTGCTCAAAGGGTGTAAACGCGTTCGTAATCGAGCACGGTGCCAGCGCATGCCGGACGCGCGGACACCGACAACTCTTGTCGAAGGTTAAATGGGCCGCCGCTCAGTGCGCGCCGGCTCCCGTGATAACAGCGGGGATCGTCTTGACGACAATACCTAGGTCGTTGAAGAACGACATATTGTCGATGTACATCAGGTCCAACTCGATCCAGCGCTCGAAGGAGACGTTGCTGCGTCCGCTGATCTGCCATAAGCAGGTCAGGCCGGGCTGAACCGCGAGTCGTCCGCGCTCACGAGCATTGTACGTTTCGACTTCTGTAGGGATCGGCGGCCGGGGACCGACTACAGACATGTCACCCTTGATCACGTTGAAAAGCTGGGGCAGCTCGTCGATGCTGAACTTGCGCAGGAACGCGCCCACACGTGTAATACGAGGGTCGCGCTTGATCTTGAAGACCGGTCCATCCACCTCGTTAAGGTGCATAAGCGTGCGCTTCTGATCTTCCGCATCCGCGCACATCGACCGGAACTTGTAGCAGGTGAAGTACCTGCCTCCACGCCCCACGCGCACCTGCCGGAATATCACCGGTCCGCGAGAGGTGAGTTTAACCATCAGTGCCGCTATTGCCATTATCGGCCATGTGAAGAACAGTATTACAAACGCGAACAACAGGTCGAAGGCGCGCTTTGCGAAACAATATGGGATTGACTTACAGATGAATTCCGGGTGGACGTAGGTCGACGAAAATCGATCAGTCACGTTATGAACCTGGGAAGAACGGCCTTTGTTCTCGCCTGCCACGCGCTGTTCGGCAGTTACACTGCTCTCGTGCGCTCGCTCCGTATTCCGCGCTCCGCTTTCGCGCTCAGGCGCGGTAATAACAAGAGTTGTCTGGCATTCTCGAAGAGTTTCCATCACTTCCGCTCTCTCCTCGTTCGCGTGGAGTATCAATTTCTAACCTCACACAGGCCCGGGTATCCGAACCGGCAAGGCACGACGGACCACTCTACTGACCATAAGGACCTGGTGTTCGGCTGCCCAAAAGTCGTTTCATGTGATGGAATCTGCGATGGCACTCGATCTGCGGTTTTCGACGGCGCCTTCGCGGGCATCCAATCAACGATTCTCAGTCAGATCCACAACACATATTGCATATTCCATGCCAGAGGCTCCGCACCGCACGAAAATCACATGGTTTTTTTCGCGGTACCGCTGTTCGTTAACGCTAATTGCCATGCGTCCTGTAGGTTATTCCGTATTTTAGTTTCGGTACACAACGTAAGCCAGAAAATTGTTGGTCGGAGGCCCGGCAAATAGTTTGCAGTCCAGCGGAGGGTTAGAAAAGGAAAATTGGGGCCAAATTACATTTGTGATGAGTTCCGGACGAAGAAATGCCGCCCTGAACGCGTATGTGCAAGGCGGCAAATGACAGGAATACCTGCGAGAACCTTTACCTGGGTGATCTGTTGGTTGGTCGAGGCGCCGGCACGGATAGCGATTTGCTCGTTGATTTGCCGGGCAGAACGAGATTGGATGGCATTGAGGGAGCTTTTTGTTGCATGGCGGCCTTCAGGCGCTCGTCGGCCAACCTGGACTCAATCTTCGCTAGCTTGGCCTGTTCCGCCTCAGCCTCGTCCGGCTTGTTGATTGCCCGGAAGCCACCGACAAGGCGCTTTCGCGCAGTCTCTTCATCCGAAAGAGTAGCGGCGTCGTAACCGACGGGTATCAGCCGAGAGATTTTCTGGTAGGCAGCATCGGCATTGGCCATGTCGCCTTTATCTTTGTAAAGCTGCGCCAAATCAAACCGAAGGTTCCTATCTTCGACGCCCTTCAGGGCAGCCAGATCGAGGGCAATAAGACGGTCTCGTAGTGCGGCTTGTTGATCAGAAGGCGCAAGATCTAGTTTGGTCTTGAGGTTACGCGCCACGAGAAGAGCGAGCGTCGACTCGTCCGGATGCTTCTTCGCCTGCTCTTCCAGTTCGACCTCGGCGCGAGCTTTCTGAGAAGCGATTTCTGCAGGCGTAGGAATGGGATCGGTCGCTGGTCGCCCGAGCTGCACCATCATCTTCGCCTGCTCCGCCTGGCTCTGGCTCTGTTCCGCCTTCGTGTAGTCGTAATATGCCTGCTCCAGCGCGCCTTCAGGCTTAAACACTACGGTGGCAGCCTTAAATCGGGTCTTGAACTCGTTTCCGAGCTTCTCCGTCGCACGCTGGCGCTTTAGCTCTTCCGTGATCTTCTTGGGGTCGGTTACTGGCGGCGCGGCAGCCGGATTCTTGGGATCGGGCTTGGCAGGAGGCGCATCCCGTCGAGCCTCGACTTTGGCAAACGCAAATCCGTTGCTGCCGAACATCGAGGTCTTAACGATACCGGTCAGCTGGCCGACGGCGGTCTTATGGACAGCTGTCGCG
>JAYVCW010000479.1:0-2482 GCA_043749775.1 Acidobacteriaceae bacterium
AGTGCAAGCCGCCGGCATTTTCCGATCACCGCATTTCGGGTGATACCGCCCCCCAACCGATCGGCAATGGCCCTTGCGGTGAGCCGGCCAGTTGCGACCAGGCGCGTCAGCTCGGCCGTTTTTGCATCAGTCCAAATATTATCCGCGCTGTGTTGATTAGCCATCGGTAACGGTCCTTCGATGGTTTGAGGAAAACCAAGTTACCCCCTTTTTTTTGAGAAAGTCAAATCCGGTCTATCCGTGCTTCCGGCTAGGCCTCTGGCCGAAGCCGGAGATTGCCGCGCGTTCGGAGGTTATTTTTGGGACTCAGGCTCCGAGTCAAAAGATATGAGTTTGTCGATTCTTTAATAGATATACAAAAGAATCGGGGTTTTATGATTTAACCCCCTTCTATGCAGCAAGAAAGAATCTTACTAGAGGCCGCGCGCGCGTTCTTATTACCGCAATAATTTTTTGGATTCCGGGTTTTCTTCCTTGGGGACCGATTGGTATTTGACATTCGGCGCCAAGGTCATTAACGGTCTAGAAAATATTAAGGAATCTAAGTTAGGGATAGTGACATGGACACCTTGGATATTGCGTCCCGACGTGAGAGCTCACTGAGGTTTTGCGTTTTCGAAGTCGTCGACCCGCGGGACAACACCAGGATATGGGTGGGCGCCGGATATTATCGTCGCTGGCGGTATAGCGCGCTCGCGTGTTTTAGCGACCGAAAGGCAGAATCGTTCGCCGCAATTCGCGCCGCCGGGTATGAGCCAGAGCCGAGAATATTAAAAAGATATCGCGTATTGCGCGCTGCAATGGAGGCAAAAGCCGTCATGTGCATTGAGATCGGGCAGGCGTTCCGGGGTGCAAAACTTCCTGAAAAGTACCGGCGCGCATATTTGGCAAAGCATCGTTCTGCCGCTTGATGATTGGAGCCACCGAATGAGCCTAGAGACCCAGGACTGGCCGATCTCCAGCTTTCGGGAGTATCCGAATAACCCGAGAATAAACGACCATGCGGTCTCCCAGATGGCCGCCACGATTAAGGAATTCGGGTTCCGGGTCCCGATGATCGTCCGGTCCGACGGGGAATTAATCGACGGCCATCTGAGGCTCAAAGCCGCCCGGGTGCTCGGGCTCCAGACGCTCCCCGTCGTCGTCGCGGACGATCTGACCGAGGTGCAAATCCGGGCGCTGCGGATAGCGGTCAACCAGGCAGCCACCTGGGCAGAATGGGACATGCCGATGCTCAAGCAGGAAATGGCCGCACTCGACCAGACCGGATTTAATATTCCACTGCTTGGATTTTCGGCCGATCGGGTGCGCGAGATATTGGCTAACCCGAGCGCGCATGATCCGGACGATGCTCCTGAACTTCCACTAAATCCCGTGTCACGGCTTGGCGATCTTTGGATTATGGGCGATCATCGGCTGCTTTGCGGCGACTCGACGAAGCCCGAAGACGTCGCGCGGCTGCTGGGGAAGGCAAAACCGCACTTGATGGTGACCGATCCGCCCTATGGCGTCAACTATGATCCGGACTGGAGGAATCGAGCGCTGCGTACCGACAGCACGCCCTCCGGAGCGCGTGCCATCGGTACCGTCAAGAATGATGATCAATCGAATTGGATCGAAGCGTGGAGGCTATTTCCCGGCGATGTTGTGTATTGCTGGCATGCCGGTCTGCATGCCAGCAATACACAGTTGGCTTTCGAGGCTTGCGGCTTCGATTTACGCGCGCAAATTATCTGGGCGAAGTCCAATTTAGTCATCGGGCGTGGCCATTATCACGTCCAGCATGAACCCTGCTATTATATGGTTCGCAAGGGCGCTACAGGCCAGTGGAATGGTGGTCGTACGCAGACGACGTTGTGGCAAATCGACAAGCCGCATAAGTCCGAAACCGGGCACAGTACCCAGAAGCCTATCGAGTGTATGCGCCGGCCGATTGAGAATAATTCTGTGCCGGGAGATGGTGTTTACGATCCATTTATGGGATCTGGCACCTCGTTGATCGCCGCGGAGCTTACGGCGCGCAAAGCGTACGGAATAGAGATAGATCCCGGCTATATCGACGTATCGGTCCGGCGCTGGCAGAAAATATCAGGCCGCGAAGCCGTCCTGGAGACCATCGGCGCGACGTTTGACGAGATAGCGCTGGAGCGCGGGGTCGAGATAGAGTTCGATCCAGTCCCGGAACCCAAGCCGCCCGATACCGGCGCCCTGATTATTTCCAATGGACAATTGGTGACCGAATAGATTCCCCCTTGACACAAGTCTGGAAACGAGCGCAATATTTACGTGGCGAGGATTATCCTCCCCGGAACTGATGGAGATACCGTTATGCAGACCGTTCAAAATCCCGCCACCACTACGCCCGGTACCCCGAATCCCTCCCAAATCCAAGGCCAGACCCTAAATTCAATTGCGGCAATTTCCGCGCGTGCCGAGTTCGAAGGCATCCAGCCATGCCGTCGCCGCGGGAAGATACCCTATG
>JAYVCW010000480.1:0-4211 GCA_043749775.1 Acidobacteriaceae bacterium
TGGGAGGGACTTCTTCCGACTGGCACTCTGTTGTTCGGCTAAGACCGCATCAGTTTCGATTGGCATGGCTGACCTTGCTGTCGCACAACTTCTAATGGGGATGATTGTATGAAGTGCGAGATACAGGAAAGGCGCTAGCCGCGTCCATCGTCGATCGCTTCGTTCTTTTTACAGGACTCCAGTTTAAACGGATTCGAATCGCGCACGCACGGCCGCAAAGCACGGTTGCCCTCTCAACCATTCCCCGCTATACAACTCGCACGGGTACGCCCGCGCTCCGGTTGAACGTATCCATTTCTGATAACGCATTTTTCTTCGACATTTCGCGCCAAGGGCGGGTAAAAAATTTAACGACTGAGCTTGCCGCTACGATCACGTCGGCTGTGGCTCCAATGACTACGCGCTACGAGAGTCCGATCGAAGCGTCACGCCTTCATTTTCGGCGACTTGAAGAAAACGGGCTAAGTAGGGTGCGGTGCGGCTTCGAGTTACGCGCGACACTTCCCCAGGCGTTCCCGCGGCAACGACGTCACCGCCCTCTTCTCCCGCGCCGGGGCCGATATCGATGACCCAATCGCTCGCCGCCACAACCCGCATATCGTGCTCGACAACGATTACGGTATTGCCCGACTGCACCAGACCATCAAGTTGCACGATGAGCCTGTCGACATCTGAAGCGTGCAATCCCGTTGTCGGCTCGTCGAGCACGTAGAGTGTGTTGCCACGCTGCGCCCGCTGCAGTTCGGTGGCTAGCTTGATCCTCTGAGCCTCGCCTCCGGAAAGTTCAGTTGCCAGCTGACCCAGCCTTATATAACCCAAGCCAACTTCACGCAGAACACTGAGGGAGTGACAGGTGTGGGCATCGTCGGCAAAGAATTCCCAAGCGGCGTCGACAGTCATCCCCAATACCTCTGCGATATTTTTGTCGTGATACTTTATATCGAGAGTTTTGGCGTTGTAGCGCGCGCCATGGCACGCGGGGCAGGGCGCATAAACGCTCGGGAGAAAGAGTAGTTCGACCATGACAAAGCCCTCTCCGTTACACGTCTCACAGCGTCCGCTGGCAATGTTGAATGAAAAGCGCCCGGCACCGTAGTGACGAGCACGAGCCTCTTTTGTTGCAGCGAAAAGATTGCGGACATTATCGAACAGCCCGGTGTAAGTGGCGAGATTGGAGCGAGGCGTGCGACCGATGGGTCTTTGATCGACTACCACCAGACGCTTGATTAGTTCGATCCCTGACGAAATCTGCCCGCCCAAGGTGACGGGTGCGGTTCGCTCCAAGTCTTCGGTGTCTTCAAAATTTAAGGCGGCGCTTGAATTAGGATTGTGGCCAAGGCGCGCTGCGACCAATTCCACCAGTGCCTGGCTCGTCAGACTCGACTTGCCGGAACCGGAAACGCCGGTCACCGTCGTGAGTATGCCGACTGGAAAGTCTGCGTCGAGGTTCTGAAGGTTGTTGCGCGTAACTCCCGTCAAACGCAGCCAGCCGCGCGGCGTGCGTGGATCGCGAATTGGTGGCGCTTCATGCGTAAACAGATATCGCCGAGTCTCGGATTTTTCTACCCGCTCGAGCCCTGCTGGTGGACCACTGTAAAGTATGTCGCCTCCATATTGGCCAGCCGCCGGCCCTACATCAACGATCCAGTCTGCGCGGCGGATCACATCAAGATCATGCTCGACCACGAAGAGGGAGTTGCCCGCCGCCTTCAACTCCGCCAGAGCCGCGAGCAACGATTCCGTGTCCGCCGGATGAAGCCCTGCCGAGGGCTCATCAAGCACATACACAACTCCGAACAAGTTCGAACGAACCTGTGTCGCGAGCCGAAGACGCTGCAGTTCGCCGGGCGAGAGCGTGGGTGTACTTCGTTCGAGGGCAAGATAGCCGAGCCCCAGATTCAACAACACCGCAAGCCTTGCGCAAAGATCTTTGGCGATCCGCCGGACAACTTCCGCTTTCTCCGGATGCTCTGCCGCCATTTTTGCCGCAGCCGACGCGGTTCCCTTGGCGTAAGGCGCCATGATGCTATCGAGCCGCAACAGCGGCAGTCTCGAAATTTCGGCGATATCGAACCCGGCAAACTTCACTGACAAAGACTCGTGACGTAATCGCTTCCCGTGGCACTGCGGACATTCCGCGCTTAGCATGTACTGCGCGACACGTTTCTTCATCATCGGGCTGTCGGTGTTGGCGAAGGTATGCATGACATGCCGCCGCGCGCTCCTGAATGTGCCTTTGTAGCTGGGCTCATCTTTCCGCTTGAGTGCTCGCTTGGTTTCAGCGGGAGACAGCCCGGCGTATACCGGCACGACAGGTTGTTCTTCGGTGAAGAGAATCCAGTCGCGATCTTTCTTGGGCAAGTCGCGCCACGGCCGATCAACGTCGTGCCCTAGAGTTGTCAGAATGTCGCGTTGATTTTGACCGGCCCATCCGATCGGCCACGCGGCGATGGCGCGCTCACGAATTGTGAGGGAGTCATCCGGCACCATCGAGCGTTCCGTCACTTCATAGACGCGGCCCAATCCATGACACTGCCCGACGCCTTACGAAGCTACCACGCTACCGGGATCCGCCATTTTATTGTCGAGCCCACCTATTACAGAGATCGCGTCGGAGGCACTCTTGGTCCAGTAATCGGCGCCGACATCGCGCCAGAGATTGGGCGCGATTTTAAAAGCGTAACCGCCCACCAGAATCACCGTCGCAGGATTTGCCAAACGTACCGCCGCAATCACTTCCCGCACGGCAGGGATGTGGAATGTCATGGACGCAGAGACGGCAAGAATATCGGAATGATTGTCGCGAAGCACGTCGACAATACCGGCTGTCGGCACATTGGCGCCGAGGTAGATTGTGTTCCAACCTTCCATCTCGAGCAGGTCGCAAAGCATGCGGGCACCCATTTCATGTAGTTCCCCACTCACGCAGGCCGCCACAATCGTGCCTCGGAAGATTCGATCCGAACGAAAAATATAAGGATAAAGCTGGGACATAATGAGCTGCGTGGAAGCGGTGCAATAGTGCTCCTGAGCGATGCCAACAACGTTCGATTGCCAGAGGCGGCCAATCTCGTACTGGCAAGGTTCAAAAACATGGGAATAAATTTCCTTGATGCTAATTTTATTTTCCACTCCCCGCAAAATGAGAGTAGATGCGGAGTGTCGATCGTAACGAAGAAGGGCGCTTAGGTATTGGTGGGCAAGATCGGCCAGCGGTTGTCCAGGGTCGAGAAAGGATAAGTTATTGCTTGTGAGCGCCAGACTCTTAATGGCGGATTTCACATAATCCATCGCCGGTATTTGCATCGAAGCAGGGAGTTCTCTTCCCAAGACATCCCACATTACTTCGAGATTCGCCACCAAATCTTCGACTGGTATATTGCGCGCTAGAAGCATTGTTTTGGCCCACGTGACGTAGTGCACGAACAGAGAAGGCTCTCGCGCTTCTATGGCTTCGGAAAGGTATCGGAGGTGGTAACAGGCGTCTTCCAAACACCTCGCCCTCCCCTGTTTTCCATACAGTTGTTCCATAGCAGGCCTAAGTCGCCAGTGGCGCTCAACAATTTCGCGAGCGAGATCCTGCTGCCGTTCAAGAATGAAATCGCGCGTTGATTCGAGTAGCTTTGACATCCTTCGATTCCACGACCCAAAAAGTTGTTGACTGCATGGAGTGGCGGCCAGCTTAACCGTCGTTACTTTGGGGGCACTTTAATTCGGTAAATTGAAGGCTGAACCGCCTAGAAAAGCCGACCGGTACCGACAACAGCTGTTACGGCTGTGCCCGCACCATAAGGAAAACATACTCCCTAAGACGCAACGAGATTGAATACAAGGTAGCGCTGCCGGGAACAAGCTTCAACCCCTTCGGTATTCCCGCATGCGATTCATGATAAGCGTGGCTTTTATGCCATGTCCGATAGCTTGCTATATTTACCCAATATGTCATCAGCCAAATTTCATTCGGCGTGTCTTCTGGGCTGAGCACATCCATCCGGACAAAACCTGCGGCGTTATCCACTAGGTGCGGACGAAGAATAAAAGCTTGCTTGACCTTAGCATCCATGTCATTGGCCACGATAAACCTGCTCAGAACACCAACCGCACAGTTTTCCAAATCAGAAACTCTTCCTGAAAGAACTTTCTCTCAGAGTCTACGCCAACAGGTAGTCGACAAGGAGATTTTCCGTTGTAATAGATTTGGAGGGCCGATC
>JAYVCW010000481.1:0-2198 GCA_043749775.1 Acidobacteriaceae bacterium
ACGTGACCGTCAAGGGGAATCCTTTGGAAAACTCCAGTCCCATAAAGCCTACGCCCAAAGCCGAGACGACGGGGCTGAACATGAAACCGAAACCGAGCAATACGCCAAACACGGTTCCCACCCAACGCCGGCAGGTTCCAAAGACCAACACGTAGATCAGACCGAAGCTCGCGCCATTCCAGAAGTGATAGGCCCAACCGGCGACGTCTGATTTTAGCGACGGCCCGGCCGCGAACTGATTGAGCAGCAGCACGCCCATGAGTCGCGGTAGATTCCCGGGCATGAAACCAAGCCAAAAGCCCGGCAGTCGTATGGCTTCCAGGGCAACCGTGGCAACGGCTCCCGCCGCCAGGCCGACGGCACTGGTTCTCGCCAGCGATTCGTCGAAACGATACAGCGTACCTACCGTGATCAGAAGAAGCGCCGCCGATGGCAGAAGGGCGAACTTCGCGAGCACATCCATCGCGCTTCTACCTGACTCCGCAATCGGAAAGATCAGCGGTGACACCGAGGCTGAAGCAAGCAACAACAGAATTGTCAAAGCACGTTTCATGGGAGTACTCCTGAAGGGAGGAATCCACGTTCCTCCCTTCCGATCAACCTGGGAACCGCTACTGGGCGACCATGTGGGTGAGCATGTCGAGCTTCTGATCGAGCATAGCTGCCGTCTGATCAATGCTCGCGTTGTTGAACGGCTTGAGCACCACCGACGGTTTGTCGTAACTCAGGTATGTCTTGTTGTCGGATCCCTGGTAGATGTAAACGCGCAGCGGCAGGTACAGCCCAGCAGCGGGGTCCTTTTCAAACACTTGTTTGCCGACGTTGGGATTGCCGACGAGGAACAGCGTTCCCTTCATGTCGAGGCCGGTCATCTTGAGCATATTGCCCTGATCGACGGTGCTCATCACCATCATGCCGCCTTTGCTGACGGCCATCTTGAAGGCCTCGACCGTCTGATCGTAGGACTTGCTGCTGGGGATGCTCACACGGGCTTCCTGTGCGAAGGCTGTAGTGGCGGCGAAAGCTGCAAACAGGGCAGCAATCAAAGTAATACGATGTAGATGTCTAAACTTGTTCATCGTGACTCTCCGGTTATAGAACGAATTAAATGCTTACCAACTGTTTTCTGCGGGCCTCATGTGGTCTGCAGGTCGGTGGAAGGCACTCATCACGAACGATTCGTGGACCGGGGTTGCGTTACAGCCGATAAATTTCGCTTACAGGCAGGACTATCCGGTAACGTTTTCTGAGTTGGGGAATCGTGGAGATGACGGGCTGCGATGTGACCGCAGTTGTAGACTGCAAAAGGACCGGATGCAGCAACATTTAACACATTCTTCGGATCGCTTCCTGGCGATAGGTCTAGCTGCGGTCAGCGCTGCCGCCATGTTCTATGTGGGGCTCTACCAGAGCCGTGCTGTCAGGCACCTCTGGTGCCCAGTCTTCAAGAAGGGTTGCGAAGCAGTTGCCGATGCAGCGTTCGCAAAGCCGTTTGGCATTCCGGACGGATACATTGCGGTCGCTCTCTACATGGCGATAATCCTGCTACTGCTGGGCTCCGTCGAGAAGCTCTGGATTTGGATTCCGCTGCTGATTCTGGCTTCGCTGGCAACATTGGCGAACTTCCTGGGTGTCCGCGACATGGCGAATCTCGGGAGCTTCTGCTTTTATTGCATACTCACCACTGCGCTCTCGCCGGTTCTACTGTGGACGATTTGGCGGCTTCGATGAGCTGAAAGGAGTGCCCTATGGGAAGCAAAGTAACAGTATTCAGCCAACCGGGCTGAATGTTCTGCACAAAAGTGAAAGAGTATCTTTCACACGAGCATGTTTCTTTTGTCGATCGCGACATTACCCTGGACCCATCAGCGATTTCAGAGCTACAGAAGCTTGGTTTCATGACGACCCCTGTTACCGTCATCGGAGAGAAGGTAATTGTGGGATTTGATCAACGGAAACTCAGCGAAGCTCTGAATCTGGAGAAGTCCGGAACCTGATTTTGATAATTGGGAAGCGAGTCGGCGACTTTGGTGGTACCGCGGCTGTGATGACCCAGTCCTTTCTGAAACCAGTTCTGTAAGCAGTTTCTTAGCCTCGGAGGCATACGGACGATGAGCAATTCCTCAGTTTCGATCCACAATCCAGTCGTGAGCGCTGTTCGAAAGAAAGATGCCGATTACGTCTTCTACGAACTCACC
>JAYVCW010000482.1:0-3816 GCA_043749775.1 Acidobacteriaceae bacterium
TAACTGCGACCCCTTCGCGACATCGACCAACTCGGCCTGGATCATTAAATTATCGCCATGCTGTTGTACCCTGCCCGTCACCATCGCACGTACGTTCAAATCGCGGCCCACCTTTTGCGGGTCGATCTCTTTCCCTTTGTAGCGAAACACTGAAGTGCGTGCCATCACACGAAGATTAGAGAGCTGCGAGAGGTTGTTAATGATACTTTCCGTAATGCCGTCGCTTAAATATTCCGTGTTAGGGTCGGCGCTGGCATTGGTGAAGGGCAGCACCGCCAGCGAGTCGATAACCTCACCACGGCTGCGGGTCACCGCAAACCACGTTGCCAGGGTCAGCAGCGCAGCCAGCGCAAGTGAGGCAGTTTTCAAAAATGTCTTGTTGCGCCACGACGACGTAACTGTCACGGCCGGGGACCCGTTGCTCAGCACGGCTACGCGAGCCGAGTCCGTATCTCGTTTTAGACGGTGTAAGTCTGCCCGCAGATCAGAAGCGGTTTGGTAACGTAGCCGGCGATCCTTCTCAAGAGACTTGTTGACGACGCGCTCAAGTTCGGGCGGCGCATCGGGATTCAAACGGGCCATGGGGATTGGCGAGCGTTCCAGGATCGCATGAGAGATGAGGCCGGAAGTGTTGCCCGGGAATGCTAATCGCCCTGTAGCCATCTCATACAGCACCACACCGAAAGAAAAAAGGTCGGTGCGCGTGTCCAGCTCTTCGCCTCGCACTTGCTCCGGCGACATGTACGCCACAGTACCCAAAGCCGTGCCGGGGCTGGTGAGGGGTTCCGCTACATCGGTAACCGTTTGCGGTACCGAGGACGTGGTTGTGCCAGCAGCCACAGGCCGCTGTGGAGATAGTTTCGCCAACCCGAAATCCAGAATCTTTGCGTGGCCGCGCTGCGTCACGAAAATATTCGCCGGCTTAATATCCCGGTGAATAATTCCTTTGGCGTGTGCCGCGTCCAGAGCATCCGCTATCTCAATCGCAAGCTCCGACAGTTTTTCGATTTCGAGCGGTTTGCCGCTAATTTGTTGCCTGAGTGTGTGGCCCTCCAGCAGTTCCATCACAATGAAGGCCTGTCCATCCTGCTGACTAATCTCGTGAATTGTGCAGATATTTGGATGATTAAGCGCTGAGGCCGCCCGGGCTTCACGCTGGAATCGCTCCAAAGCCTGCCGGTCTTTAGCCAATTCTTCTGGGAGAAATTTGAGTGCAACGAAGCGGCCCAGAGTGGTATCTTCGGCCTTGTAGACCACACCCATCCCGCCACCACCGAGTTTTTCAACGATACAGTAATGCGAAATAACTTTGGCGATCATGGGGCTGAAGAGTGCGATCTCAATCACGATGGTAGATTCCCCGGCCATTTCCAGTCAAACGCACTCCCTTTTTGCTCTAACGTCGTATCACCACACTTGTAACCCCACCCTCGGAATTTGAGACGGCTATAAAAGTCCTTGTCTCAAGACTACTTTTCCTTCTGAATAATGATGATCAAGGAGCTGCCACATCTGTCCGGCGTTGTATCCGCAGCGTGACGTTGCTGGATTTGAAGGTCAACTACCTCGTCGAGGCTTACCGTGGGGCCCAAAGCCTTGCCTTAGTATGAACGAGATAGCGAGTTAAAACACCAAGCGGGTCGGCATTTTACGCAATCTGGCTACAATGGAACTGTGCGAATTCTAGCAATTCCCACGCGATGGCTGTCATCACATCTCGCAAGATTTACGGCGTTATTTGTTCAAGGACGCAGTCCAGTTCACAACCACGACCGGATCTGACGTCGCCGTCTGTTGTACTTCCATGACTAGAATTCGTTTACCGTCATTGGCAATTGCATACGTCGAGCGCGACTCCATAATTCCACCTGGACGAACCGACAACTGGAACAGTCGACTAGGTGAACTAGCTTGAAAATTACCGCCTGTATTCACCTTCACAAACATCAGTGTGCGATCAGGTGCTAGATAGAAGAGTTTTTTTTCATCGCGGCTCCAGTACGCCTGGTCGCCTCCGTCGGTAGAAATTTGAAGTTTCACTTTCAAATCCGGAAAGCTTTGCACGTAAATTTCGGAGCGGCCGGACTCGTCGGAAGAGTATGCGATCCAGTGTGAGTTTGAAGAGAACGAGGCGTGGGTCTCATTGTATTTAGAATTCAGTAACGGCTTGGCTTTGCGTTCACCGGCTAACGGGATAAGCCACAGATCAGAATTTGTAGCACTACTGGGAACTTCGAATAGCAATAACTTTCCGTCCGGCGACCAATCGTCTGGATATGCTTCTAAGTCAGTTTTCGAGATGAGCTCCTCCGCTCCAGCCCCGCTCGCGGACATTGTGTATATGCCACGCTCCCCAGCGGAGCCGCCGCGGAAGGCAACCCTTTTGCCATCCGGGGACCAGATCGGAGATGCAGCTTTCGAAACATTTAGGGATACTCTGGTGGAAGTTCCGCGCGCTAAATCGAGAACGTAGACGTTCCTTTCGCCCGATTCGGCATTTTGGTCCAACACTACGCGTGTTCCATCGGGTGATAGCGCGGGTTCGTCGTAGTCTCCTGGCGCAGCTATCGCTTGTAAACGTTTACCCGTGAAGTCGAACCAGGTAGGCTGAATACGCCTCATGCCCGCTCTGTTGAACACCAGCACGCCATTGCCAGATACGGTAAAGTTTCCGAAAGCGGATGGGCCACCCTCTCCTTCGGCTCGAATGCCGTCGGCAACACTGATAGCTTCGCCGATGACTTTACCACTTTCAGCTTTGAAAGGCTGAGCCAGCAGGCTAGTACCCTTAATGTAAAGGAGGTGGCCTGAAGCATATTGCGCTCCAGAGGAAGATTCAGTTATTTCTCGCCCCTCTGGTTCACCCAGCGTCGAGTAATAGACCTTCTCTAGTATGCTCCCGAAATTTATATTGGAGAGGCTAAGATAAAGAAAGTGTTTACCGTCCGGCAAAAACTGGGGCCACCGGTGGCTAACGGCGTTTTGCGGCTTAGTTGCTGGCACGGGTGGGCCACCGGCCGCACGCACCCTCATTAAGGGCCCCACGGTTGAGGGTGCAAAAAGAATGTCGCCATCGCTTCCCCACGATCCGCCGCGACTGTCCACTGCGTCTGCGAGCACCTGCGTGGCTCCAGTGGCCAGGTCGATGCGCTTCAGTTTGCCGTCGGCAAAGAATCCCAGCGCCCTACCATCGGGGGACCAAAACGGAAAGTCGCCCCCGGTTGTGTTGGACAGCGGCCTCGTCTCTACGCTATCGAGTGCGCGTAGCGCGAGCGCACTTTTCCCGTCTGTTGATATTGTGAGGCAAAGCTGGCTGCCATCAGGCGAAATGGCAATGCCGTACCCGAAGCGGCTCTTCTCCGATGCCGCAACTGTGAAACGCACCACTCGGGATTGCGGCTGTTGTAGCGTTTTCCATAGGAACACTCCGGCTAATGCCAAGATGACAATGCAAAGGGAAACCCATAAGAGCGGTTCCTGTTTTCGCCTTGTAGTGATCGTTTGAACGGAAGAGGCTGGATGGAGCGGGAGTTCCAACATCCACTGCAGCTCTACTTTCATGTCCCGTACCGATTGCCATCGGTTTTCGGGATCTTTTTCCAAAGCTCGCTGTATAACGTGTTCGAGCACTGCGGGTGCGGCCTTTTGATAAACAGTTATCGGCTCGGGATCTGTGTCCAGGATGGCCGAAGCCACCGAGAGCTGTGATTTTCCGTCGAAGGCCCGCTTACCAGTCGCCATCTCATACAGCACCGCACCAAAAGCGAAGACATCGCTGCGGCCATCCGCTTCCTGCCCCTGCACCTGCTCCGGACT
>JAYVCW010000483.1:0-2378 GCA_043749775.1 Acidobacteriaceae bacterium
GAGATGGTCACGAGAAAAGCAGTTTAACGAGTTTGCCGCAAGGCAAAAATTGAACACAGAGGAGACGAAAACCAAATGGAAACTCAGTACGGCAAGCCCGTCATGCAAGGCCAGGAAGGGAAAGATGTCAGTGTTCCCTTAACCACCATTACCCAGGTGCTCTCGGACCACGTAACAAAAAGCTCGCAAAATCAACACGAGCAGCACCTGCTATCAGCATTCGCCAAGAGTCTGCTCGAGCGAATCAAGCAGACAAATCCGAACATCGACGAGAAGAAATTCATCAGCGATGCGGGATTAACCAACATCGGCCAGCGAGCCGCATAACAAGTTCGGGCGGTGAACGAAAGCCGCCCGACTTTAATTTGCCCGAAAAGGAATCGACCTTATGGATACCGAAAGACGACAGTGCGACAGAAGACAAATAAGCATTACCAACGAAGTCCTGAGTTCCCTATCCGACGCTTTATCGAAGCGCACAGAAGTCAATCTCGTGCCGCGCTGCAAAATGTGCCTGACGACGACGAATGTCGGATTCGTAGGCGGCGATTGCTATTGCTTGATCTGCGCTGAGGAGTGTTTCGGATGAGGTTTTCAGTCCAAGAGAAGAGAGACTTTGCGCGAGGGATGCGCGCGAATCCGACCGGAGCCGAAGCGTGCCTCTGGGAACGGATCCGAAAGAACAAGATCGGTTATCGCTTCCAGCGCCAGATTGCGCTCTGGGGTTTCATCGTGGACTTCTATTGTCCGATTGCGAGGCTCGCGATCGAAGTAGACGGATCGGCGCACGAACTTGTGGACGTTGCCGAGAACGATGAAGTCAAGGAAGTTGCGCTTTCGCAGCACAACATCGGCCTGCTCAGGTTCACAAACGAAGAAGTCGAGAACTCGATGCCGGTAGTTCTGCGCGACATAAAGCGCGAATGCGATTACCGTATGCAGCGCGAAACACCCTTAAAGGGTTTTGGTTTCCCCCACCGATCATCTTCTAGAAGAAGTAGTAGTGTGCAAGCAAATGTGGAAAACTGCAACGAAACTAGTGCAACTCGCAAGCCAGTCGCGGCAGAGAGCCAGACTCCTGCGCAGTGGAAGACTCCAGAATATCTTCTCCCTGCCCATGAATCGCTGAGGATAACTCAGGCCGAACAGCAGGAATTAAACCGCACAATTCTCAATTTGATACGGCAGAGGTCGATGGATTTCTGCAAGCCAGACAATCGGCCGCTTACAGAACGCGTCATCGACGCGAAATATCGGCTGACGGAGTACCTCGAACGAAAACAAAGGAATAGCGAGAAGAGCGCATGACTCTGAAAAAGATGATTGAGCGATTGATCGAAAAAGGGCATGGCCGGGAATTTGCCGTCCGGCAAGCGACGCATGATTTCGCAATCTTCAATTCCCTTTTGTCGGCAACGGGAAGCAACGACTGCTCCATTTGCCGCGGGACGTTTACGGATCTTGAGTACCGATATCACTATCACCCTTGTGAATGAGGAATTTAGCCATGATTCGAGAGACTGAGAATTTAGACGTGTTCCATGGATTCCTGATTGGCCTATTGATCGTTGCGCCGTTCTGGGTAGCTCTCTTTGCCTTGGCGGTGAAGCTGTGAACCGGCTCAAGGATCAGGTGGGTCCGCTGATCTTCGGGATGTTGATCTCTCTTCCCTTCTGGTTCAGATGGATTTACGAAACCCATAAATGAACGAATTAAACATTACCGATCTGGATGGATGGCTATTCGACTTTTACTGGCGCGCCGATTTTGAGGACGACAACGAAGATCAGGCCGAGGCCATTGTCTCCATTATCAAGCGGTTGAGAAACGCTAGGGATCGGATGGCTTTAATAGCTTTGCAATACATGAACGATGGAGAGGCGGACGCATGAGCACGCACTTTGACTTTGGACACGAAGAGCGACCGAAATTGCAATTTGAACTGAATTGGGACAAGAAGCTTCCACTCTCGGCCCAGATTGGGATGGCGACTGCCGATGAGAACGCCAACGCGACATGGAAGAGATGGATTGACGGCTGCATTCAGAACGTCGCCGCTGAAAAGCCAGAGTTCACGGTCGACGACGTTCTGTCCAAATTAGAAGCGCTTCCCTATCCACCAGACACCCATAACCTCGCGGCCTTGGGCCCGAGGATGAAGCGCGTAGCTAAAGAGTTGAAGTATATGAAGGCTACCGATCGGGTGCAGAGGTCAAAGCGTCCCGACTCTCACGGTAATTTCTTGCGCGTCTGGGAATCGAAGCTCTTTGTCGGAGGCGGGAAATGACCATAGCCGAGATCAATACGGAATTCCTGAAGCATCGGGCGGAATGCGAATGTTGCTCGAATCAAGGCGCGGGAGCGTGTCGCCGCGGAAT
>JAYVCW010000484.1:0-10441 GCA_043749775.1 Acidobacteriaceae bacterium
ATGGAGCGCATCTATCGCAACTTCATTGCGGATGAAATCGATTTCGAAGAACTGGCTTATACCTCGCGCAAACTCATCATCCGCGTCGCTTTGGTGAGCGAACTGAATGTGCTGGCAAATATGCTGACCCGCATCGCGCTCGCGCGCCGGCGGACTTGCGATTTCACGACCAACAGCCTGCGCGACGCGCTCACCGAAATTGTCGCGAGCTTTCCGGTTTATCGCACGTATGTCAGCGAGGCTGGATTATCCGAGTACGACGCCCGCTACATTCAGAAGGCCGTCGACGCCGCCAAATGGCGCAGCCCGGCGGCCGACACCAGCATTTTTGAGTTCATCCGCGATGTGATTCTCACCCGCATCGCGGAAGGGCAAAACCCGGCTTACAAGAATTCCGTCATTAACTTCGCCATGAAGTTTCAGCAGTTCACGAGCCCGGTTATGGCGAAGGGCATAGAAGACACCGCCTTCTACCGCTACAATCGA
The DNA here is from genome assembly GCA_043749775.1 of Acidobacteriaceae bacterium. GTDB lineage: Bacteria > Acidobacteriota > Terriglobia > Terriglobales > Acidobacteriaceae > Acidiflorens. The sequence continues at coordinate 487 of JAYVCW010000484.1, forward strand.
CTGGTTTCTCTCAACGATGTGGGTAGCGATTTACATCGCTTTGGAGTTCCGGTCTCCGAGTTTCACTCCGCAAATCGCGGGCGCGTTTCATCGTGGCCGCATGCCATGCTCGCGACCAGCACGCATGATTCGAAGCGCTCGGAAGACGTGCGCGCCCGTATCAATGTTCTTTCAGAATTATCGGCATTGTGGCGTCTTCGCGTACGAGACTGGCGTCGCATTAATCGCAGTCTCCGTCGCAGTTTAAGCGGACGCCCTTCGCCGCGTCCGAACGATGAATACCTGATTTATCAGACTCTGGTAGGAGCTTGGCCGTTTGCTCTTGACGAGAATAGTCCTCGCGAAGATTTCAAGGCCTTTAGCGACCGGATTGAAGCCTACATGCTGAAAGCGATCCGCGAAGCCAAGCGCAATACGAGTTGGATCAATCGCAGCGTCGACTATGAAGACGCTGTCACTTCGTTCGTGAAAGCGCTGATCGAGCCCGGATCAAAGAATCGTTTCCTCGCTGATTTTCTTCCCCTTCAGCGCCAGGTTGCGCGTTTGGGAATGTGGAATAGTCTCTCGCAGACTTTGTTGAAATTAACCTGCCCCGGAGTGCCTGACATTCATCAAGGAAACGAAATCTGGGATTTCAGTCTCGTCGATCCCGACAACCGCCGGCCGGTCGATTACGAGCGTCGACAGCAAGCGTTTGAGACTCTTCGCCAGGCAAGCGCTTCGAATTCTGAAGGTCTGAGACGGCTTCTGGAGAGTCCAGAAGACGGCCGGATCAAGTTGCACTTAACCTGGAGGACACTATGTTTCCGCCGACAGCACGCGGATCTTTTCCGGGAGGGAAAGTACTTAGTGCTAGGCGTAACTGGCCCGAAAGCGGACAGGGTGCTGGCATTCGCGAGAAAGTATAAAGACGCGACCGCCGTGATCATCGTCCCGCGACTCGTCGCTGGTCTGATCAATGAATCGAATTCAGAATCGATCTTTGGATCGAGCTCAGAATCGAACTCAGAATCGAACTCTGAAGCCACTTCGTCCGGTGCGCCGCCCGATCTGGTGGAGACCACAAATACGTCCGGCTTGGATCGTCTGCCGCTAGGGCCGCGAGTCTGGGGAGAAACTAACGTGCTCCTGCCGAATGGCGGCCGAGCAAAGTGTCGCAACGTGCTGACCGACCAGACCTTGGAAGTGGAAGGTCAGATCAAACTGGCGGAAGCCCTCGCCGAGTTTCCCGTTGCGCTCTTCCTGCTGGAATAAGACGCGCTCCGGAAGAAAGATGGTCGTCGAATGAAAAGCGTTTTGGAATAAAAAAGGGACATCGCTGGGTGCGACGTCCCTTTACCTACCAGCAACTTGATCTTACTTGTTCTCTGCCCCGAATTCCTTGCGTTGAATAATCGGACGCGCCGCCCTTGCTGCCGCAGCTGCCGGCATTGAAGCGACTGCTCCGTAACGCTCGAGAAGCACGGGGACCATCGCACCCTCAGCTTCTTTGACGAAGGTGAGCTTGCTCTCGCCAATCATGTCGACGCGGATGAAATCTCCGAGCCGCACTTGACCGGTCGCAACCAGGTTCGCCAGCGGAAACACGAGATGCCGTTCGATGGCACGCTTCAGGTGACGCGCTCCGTATTTCGGATCGGTCCCTTCGACAAGCAGAAAGCTCTTAACCGCAGGTGTGCAGTTGAAGACGAACTGGTGTGCGCCAGCCGCCATCAGAACGCGCTGCTGAACCATACCCAGTTCGATCTCGAGAATCTGCTGCAGGTGCTCCGGACGCAGGGTCTTGAACACAACAACCTTGTCGATACGGTTCATGAATTCCGGCGCAAACTTGCGTCGTGCCGCGTCCACCGCCGAGCGGTTGATCTTGTCGTCGAGCGCGTTATCGACCTGCACCGCCCTTGGCGCAAATCCCAACCCGCCATCCACCAGGCCGTTCATCTCAGCCGCCCCAAGGTTCGAGGTCATAATGATGATGCAGCTGGAGAGGTCGACGCGGCGGTTGTCGCCGAGAGTCAGCGTCGCCTTGTCGAGAATGCCAAGCAGTAATTGCCAGAGCGAGTCGGAGGCCTTTTCAATTTCGTCGAAGAGCAGGATCGACAGTTTAAGCTTTTCCGTATGCCACTGGTTGAGCGCTTCCTGAGTCAACAGCGGATGCGTCTCGCGATGTCCCAGGTATCCCGGAGGCGAACCGATCAACTTTGCAATTTCGTGGGAGTGCTGGAACTCCGCGCAATCGATTTTGATACACGCTTTCGAATCGCCGAAAAGTGACTCCGCGACGGCTTCGACCACGCGCGTCTTGCCGGAACCGGTCGGCCCGAGAAACAGCAGGTTTCCCACCGGACGCCCCGGCGCATTCAGGCCCGCCAGAAACATCTGGTAGATTTCAGCAACTTTTTCGATGGCCTGATCCTGGCCCACAATTTTCCGGCGCAGAGCAGTCTCAAAATCGCGAGCGTCGTTGCTGCGGCGGCTGGGATCCAGCACAGTTGCAAGGTTCGTTCTCATCGTCTCGGGCCCTTTTTTCCTCTCACCAAACTGCATGCTTTCGGCCATACTGCTCATTTTTTGGTATCCGTCAGGAGCAAACTACATTGCTCTCCCACTATGCCCTAGTGCAAGCCGTTCGCCATCCCAAAATCAGCCACATCTCCGCCCATTTCATCTATTAAGATGCCCAAATCGCGGCTTGGCGCGTTCCCCGCCTTTCGTCCATCGATCATCGATAGGAGCAATTCTTTGCAGACTGCTGGAACTTTCAAGCAACGCCCCTGAACCTTCCGCCAAGACAAAGCCGTCCCGGATGCCCATGTCCCGTAATCGCGCCCTCGCTTGGCCCGACGTAACTGGCGGAAGAGGTTACTTCAACGGACAATCGGGTTGAAGATTTTTGTGCCTCCGGAGAACAAATTGCCCCAATTCTCGCTTCCTCGTCTGGCTCCCGGTTTTTCCTCGGCGAAAAGGCTTGATCGCCGCCACGAGTTTTCTTTCTCCAGTCTCGTAACCTTCCTCTTGCGGGTGTCTGTCGCGAGCTTCGGATTGCTTCACCCGAACGTCGCCGCTCTGCAGAATCAAGGTAAAGCTCAGTTGCTGCGCGCGAAGGCTGACATCACCAAGGCGGCGTCACTTCAGGCTCCCGCAGCCCTTGTAGCTCCGGCTGGATCGGAAGTTTACGTGGCCCAGCGCGGCGAGAGCATTCCATCCGTCGCCCGCAAAAATCTGAAACGCACAAAATATTTGACATCGAATGAGCTGGCGGAAGCGATTCGTGAAAGCAACCGCAATCGACAGGGAATTTTCCTCAGAGCAGGAGAGCAGATCATCATTCCCGGAATTCTTGACGCGCCTATTGTAGAAAAATCCGTCCCGGTTGCAAGAGATTTCGAAGTTCGAGCCATTTATTTAACCGGAGTTATGGCCGGAAGCGAACACGGCGAACGCATCATCCGCCACTGGCGTGAGGTGGGCGGCAACGCCGTGGTTTTCGATATTAAAGATAGTGATGGCATCATCAACATTGCCTTCGATCATCCGCTGGCTACCGGCCAGAAACACTACATTTCAGACCTCCCGAAGCTCATCCGCTTCCTGCACTCGCAGAATATGCATGCCATTGCTCGCATTGCCATCTTCCGCGACGAGCACCTGGTCACGACGCACCCTGAGCTCGCCATCAAATCGCGTAAGACGGGGCAGCCCTGGCGCGAAAATGGCAAGCTGGTTTGGACGGATCCTTCCAACCCGACGGTTCAGGATTACGACATTGCTTTGGCGAAGTTCGTTTCGCAACAGGGCGTCGACGAAGTTCAGTTCGATTACGTCCGCTTCCCGGCGGAAGGCGATCAGAAAGATGCGCAGTTCGCATATCAGGCTAATCTTCCATCCGCGGGGGCGGTTGTCACCCCTGTCGCTGACCCTCCCGCCGACGCCTTGGCCACGGCCGACGAAGCCAAGAAAGACGAATCCAAGAAAGACGAAGCCAAGAAGAATGGTGAGAAGAAGAAGCACGGAGTCGCAGTCCACCAATCGAAATCGCAACCGCACGAAATGCAGCGCTCCGATGTGATCGCGAATTTCCTCGACCGCGCCTACGCTCAAATTCACCCGAGCGGCGTGCTGCTTTCACTCGATGTATTCGGAATCATGGCCTGGCAGCGCCCAGTCGACCTTTCGCATACCGGACAAGACATCGTTGCCATGGCAAAGCACTGCGATGTGCTTTCTCCGATGATTTACCCCTCGCATTTCTTCGGCATGGATGGCATAGCCCATCCCGGCGACGCGCCCGAACATTTTATCGGCGAGTCGATGGAGCGCTTCAGGGCCATCACCAAAGACAGCGGCGTTGTGCTGCGCCCGTGGTTGCAGGCCTTCGCCTGGAGAACCAAGACTTACTCACCGCAATATGTAGAAATCCAGATTGAAGTAGCCAAACAGAAGGGTGGAGTGGGCTTCCTTTTCTGGAATGCAAACAACGATTATTCGAAACCGTATACCGCGATGCCCGAGATGAAGACCGCGAAAAACCGCTACTTCCGAGGGGATGAAGTCGGAGTCAAGTCGGTGGCACAAGCGAATAGTATTGGCGCTGGCGAGGCACCCGCGCTTGACGGTTCAGCGAAACACTAAGCCGGCCCTACGTGCTCACAGAATAGTTGTTGCGATTGTCAGGCAGCCTAGGCTGCGACAATCGACGAGTGCGGCTGATCCGGAGCCAGAATCTTCACATAACAATCCGAGTGGACGGCGTTTCCTTTGTCGTCTGTGCAGGTTTCAGGTTGAAGCAGTGTCAGAGGGCGTTGGCAGATGGCGCAATTTACAGGTTCAGCTTCGGTAGCCATAAGGCACCTTTTCTCCCCGGCGCGAGGAAGTACAACTTCGTAATGGCGGAATTCTACCGCTAAATTCTAAATTTGCAAGATACTCCGTCGAATTTAGACAATAATTTGTGCTTTTGATCCGACGGCTTCTTCTGGATGGCGCACCGATCTGGCGCCTCGAAATTTCGACCAAGCTGGCGCGCGAGGTGAAACTCTTGACCTCCCCGAAAACGGATGGGTGAGAGTTTCCGAGTGGTAATTTGGGCGCGAAAACTTGCTTATCTTGCATCGGTTTATCTTTGTCCCCAAGACCACAGAGCACAAGGCGAAGGGCACCCTCAACCCTTAGACCCTCAACCCTAAGTTAGTGAAGAAGTTAGAAGGCAGTCATCGCCATTTTTCCGGTACGCCAGTGCTAATCTCTTTCCTGCCGTAACAGTTACGGTTTGGCGACTGATTACCCAACTTGGGCCATGTCCGAAAGTGTCCCGTCCAGCTTACTCTGTGATTGACAGGGCGAGGCGGGACGATGCGATCTCTTCTACTGGTTTTCCTCTTAAGTTTAAGTCAGGCGGCCCAAGGCCAAAACTTCACCTCGAATACTTCGAACTTTACTTCGACCTCAACCTCGAACTTTACCTCGAACAGCGGATCGCCTTCCAAAGCGGCGACCAACCCGTTTTGGACGATTGGGACTCGCGTCGACACCGGCATCCTGGCTGGGCTAGTGGCGGCTGATGCCATTACCACGCAGCGCGGACTTAGCCAGGGCTACCGCGAAGCAAATCCGCTCATGCGCCCATTCGTGACGAGGGGCGCGGCTGGGCAGGCTGCCGGTTCCGCCATCGGTTTCGGCAGTGCCATGGGAGTCGCCTATCCGCTCCATTACACTCACCACTACACGGCCGAGCACATCGCCATGCGCCTGATGATCGCGGGCGAAGGCGGATTCGTCGCCAACAACATCATCGTAACTCGTTGAAACACGGCGGAAATCACGGGGGGAATCGCGGCAGCATAACTAGCAGCAGATTCCTTACTTGTCTTTTCTTGCTCGGGGCGACAAAATTTCGAAAGTGCACGCCAGGTGAGCGCGCTGCGGCGTTTATAATCGAGTTGGGGTTGCCGTGCAGATCGCGCAAGAAACCTTCGGCCAACGGCGCGAATCTCATACCCGGATTTCATACCCGGAATTCATACCGAAGGAGTTCGAATGGCCATTCAGAAAACCGACAAGATCTGGCACAACGGCAAGCTGATCAATTGGGATGACGCGACGCTTCATGTGATGTCGCACGTCGTGCACTATGGGTCTTCTGTGTTCGAAGGCGTGCGCTGTTATGCGCTGCCGAGCGGACCAGCCATTTTCCGCGCCACCGAACACATGCAGCGCCTGATCGATTCCGCGCGCATCTATCGGATCGAAGTTCCCTTCACGCGCGATGAAATTTTGCGCGGCATGCTTGAGTTGGTGAAACACAACGCCGTGTGGCCCTGCTATATCCGCCCCATCATCCTTCGTGGCTATGGAGAAGCCGGGGTCAATCCCTTCAATTCGCCGACCGAAGTTTATGTCTGCAATTATCCGTGGGGAAAATATCTGGGATCGGACGCCAGCGAAGGCGTCGACGTCTGCATTTCTTCGTGGACGAGAATTGCTCCAAACACCTTGCCGGCGATGGCGAAATCAGGTGCGAACTACATGAATTCGCAGCTCATCAAGATGGAAGCCATCACCAACGGCTACGCCGAGGGCATCGCGCTTGACGTCAATGGATTCGTCAGCGAGGGTTCAGGCGAGAATTTGTTTGTGGTTCGTAACGGCGTTCTCTACACCGCGCCGCTAGGCAATTCTGTGCTGCCGGGCATCACGCGCGACTCTGTGATGCAGATCGCGCGCGACATGGGAATCAAAATCGTCGAGCAACAGATTCCGCGCGAATTGCTCTACATCGCCGACGAAGTTTTCTTTACCGGTACCGCCGCCGAAATCACGCCGATCCGTTCCGTCGACAAGATCAGCATTGGCACCGGGGCTATCGGAGCCATGACGAAGAGTCTTCAATCCGAGTTCTACGGAATCGTCCACGGAGACAAGCCAGATCGTTATGACTGGCTGACCCCTGTTCAAGTAGGCGCCGCCAAACAGCCCGTCGGAGTCTAGCCCCTGCGTTATCCTTCTCCGTTTGCGCTCTAACTCGGCGGGGATTATATTTGCTGGGACAAATGGCCATCGGTTCCTCCGGCCAAGTGTCCAGTTCAGGCCCTGCTCTAGCCCGGTACACAACTCTAAAGGAGATTCTCATGTCTGGTCTCACTCCCGATTTCGCCACTTTTTATTGCGCAATGATGCTCGATGGTTTTGGTCGAGAAGTGGAAACCACTAAACGAGTTCTAGCTGCCATACCGGAAGCGAAGAAAGACTATCGCCCGGATGCGAACGCCCGATCAGCCTGGGAATTGGGCTGGCACCTTGCCAACACAGACGTTCAATTTTTGAACGGCATCGCCGACCGGAAGTTTGCGATGGCCGCTCCTGCCAACAAGCCGACTACAGTGGCTGAGCTTGTCTCATGGTACGGAGAGCACGTTAAGACTGGATTTGACCGTGTCCGCGCTTTGACTCCGGAACAGCTGGTCGAGCCGGTTCAGTTCATGATGTTCAACTTGCCGAATGTGTTCTATCTCGGATTCCTCAATAACCACAGCATTCACCATCGCGGCGAATTGGCAACGTATCTACGTCCGATGGGATCGAAAGTTCCGGCCATCTACGGCGGAAGCTTCGACGAGCCGATGCAGGCAGCCGCTTAACCCCGTCAATCTGCCATCCTGAGCGAAGCCAGAGGCCTCACGAAGTGGGGCCCTGGCGCAGTCCCACAACCCGGCAACTCCTTCATCCCATGTGCACCCCTTGAGGCTTCGCACTCTCACATAACAACCGTGGCCGCCGTATTCCGCTCAACCTGACAGAGCTGGTGACAGAGCTGATGACAGAGCTTTTGGATGTTCCATCGTCGCCAATCTCTCGCAACGGCAGGTGACTTCCGTCATCTCGTACTCGTCCTCCGTTCCGGTCATCATAGCGACTGGAGTTCACCCCGAATGAATATCGATGACCTGCTCCGAATTGCCATGGAGCGCCGCAGCTCCGACCTCCATCTTAAGGTAGGGAATTACCCCCATCTACGCATTGACGGCGACCTTGTGCCGCTGACCGATCAGCCTCGCGTTTCCGCGGAAGATATGTTGAATATGGCGTTCAGCATGATGTCGGCGCGCCAGAAGCAAAAATTCAAAGAAACAACCGAAATCGACATGGCATACGGCGTCGCCGGACTGGGCCGATTCCGTGTGAACGTATTTCAGCAGCGCGGCAACGTTGGACTCGTGCTTCGAGTGATCCCCACCAAGATTCGGGCGCTCGACGAACTCTTCCTGCCTAAAGTTGTTGAGCAGATTTGCGACATGCCTCGTGGTCTTGTGCTCGTGACGGGCGTGACCGGCTCCGGTAAATCAACGACCCTTGCAGCCATGATCGATCGCATTAACTCCACTCGAGCCGAACATATCATCACCATCGAAGACCCGATCGAATTTTTGCACCGGGACAAGAAGGGATACGTGAATCAGCGCGAAGTCGAGGTCGATACGCCGTCGTTTTCGTCGGCGCTGCGAGCCTCACTTCGTCAGGATCCTGACGTCATCCTGGTCGGCGAAATGCGCGATCTTGAAACGATTGGAACCGCGCTGCATGCCGCCGAAACCGGACACATGGTTTTCTCGACCCTGCACACGCTGGACGCGGTCGAAAGCATCAACCGAATTATCGCCATCTTTCCGCCGCCGGAGCAGAAGCAGATTCGCTTGCAGTTGGCCGCCGTTCTGCGCGCCATCGTTAGCCAGCGCCTGGTTCGTCGTTCCGATTCAGAAGGACGAGTGCCAGCGGTTGAAGTGATGGTGACAACCTCGTATATCCGGGAATGCATTCTGGTCCCGGAAAAGACCCGTGCCATCCGCGAAGCCATTTCCGCAGGTACTTCGCAATACGGCATGCAGACGTTCGACCAATCGCTCTGGGATTTGTTCCAGGCCGGGCTGGTTAACTACGAAACCGCTCTCGAGAGCGCCTCGAATGCGGACGAATTCAAGCTGCGTATGCAGGGCATTGCTTCGACCTCCGACATCTCGCGGCAGTCAATGCAGTCGGCGGGCTTTGGACGGTAGAAGAGCAATTTTTTGCTTGGGGCAGGGGTGCACCAACGGTGCGTCCCTTTTTTTCACTAGTCCGGTGCTGATCTATCGAGCCTGACTGATCTGGAACGGCTTACAAAGAAGCATCGGCCTCGATGGCGTGGTGGATAGAGACGACGTCGCCCCGTTTCCTCTAACCACGAGCGGCGGCATATATAAGGAAGACGCGGCAAGCTGTGGCTCTGGCACTGTAGATGCTCCAAGATAATGTCACCCCTAACTGCAACGTGTGGTCGCGCTAATAATGTTTTAGGGTCCCCGCACTTATCGGTTAAGTTGCTCTCAGATGCGGTGAAGCAGGTGTTGTGCTTCACCGCATCTTACACAGTACCTGTATCGGACATACACCAATGCTGGCAGCGCAAGGCGAGACTCTGAGCACCAACGAGATGGAGGAGATCTCCAAAACGTTAGCTACTCCTGTGCCTTCCCTACCCGCGCCCATCGTGCTCGATGTGCAGCCGCGATACGCGCCCTGCCTCCTATAAAAAGGTCCCCCAATACTGGTTTCGAAGGTGGTGCCCACCCTGGGGCAAGACCCTGAACGCAGCAAGGTTTCGAACCGGTCCCGAGGGAAGTTAAGGGATACAGTGGCTGACGCGAAAGTTGTTCCTTCGAGAGATAGTGAGCGACTTTCCCGTTATGAAGCTGAAAAGATGTTGCGCTTGTTTGAAAACTTAGGTCGTCTCCCCGAGATCGCGGCTTGCCGTCGGCAGAGTGCCCAATGGAAGAGTCTCACGTTGGCGTATCTGGGATTGCGCTCGCATCGTTATCCCTCTACTGTCCGTCTGCGCTCAGGCGAGGAGATAACTCTACATGAACCGACCGACCTGATTATTTTCTGGTTGGTGTTCGTGCGGTGCCATTATCCGGTTCAT
>JAYVCW010000485.1:0-24084 GCA_043749775.1 Acidobacteriaceae bacterium
ATCACCGACTCGTAATCGGAGCGAATACCCGCAGCATTCACTTCCAGCGGAGCGTCAAAGCCGTGGGCGGTGGTGAAATTCTGCATGATCTGAACACATTTCCGATGGCGGTGCATGTCGCGGAAGCCGCCGATGTCCATAAGAATGTCGAAGCGGAATTGTTGCCCCGCGGAAAACGGACGCGGCAATTCGTCGTGCTTTCCGCGGTGGCGAAGGCCCAGATCGATAATCTCTCGACGTCGAGCTTCGCCCGCGTCTTCGATCATCTTGCGCAGTTGGCGATAAGAATAATGACAGTGACCATAGACCAGCGTGGTCGCAAGCTCGATCTCGAATGAGTCGGATTCCGAGATCTGCCCTCGCCCATCCTCATCCAGTAGATCAACAAGCGGAGCGTCATCGATAGCGGCGCTTCGCGCCAAATCAGCGGCCGCCTGCTCCAGTTCTTTCCGATTTTTTATCTCATATTGATTAGGATCGGCGTACTTCACGAGGGTAGGAGCTACCCGAACTTCGCGCAGAAGCTCACGCTCCGCGCGCTCGGCCAATGCGGGCGATACCGAACGAATATCTTCAACCAGCGACCGCAGCGATTCTTCGTTGGCGTTGTAGGCACCGGTAACAGCTGCGCGCTTGAGTCGTTCCCCTAAATCGCGCACTTCTCGATTAGGATGGGCGAGCAAATGCGCCACCTGAGTTTCAAGGGTGCGCGCGTTGACGATTTCTCCGAGCGAAGTGTTGGTTGCCAGGGGTAACAGGTAGCGCGAGACGTCGAAAGCACGCGCGCGCAACGTGCGTTCGTAGGCGTCAGGCTTCATCTCCGCAGGTCGCGCCGTAATACTGCGGAGATACTCGAACGTACTTTGCGAAACTTTTTCGTAGCTCGTGAAAAGGGATTCGATCGTCTCCTTGTACAACGATTGAGCATCCGCGGCGGTCATCTGGCTCGACACGCTTCGGTCGTTGTTCTGGAGGTCATTGCTCTGGAGATCGTTGTTCTTCAGGTCATTGTTCTGGAGCTCGTTGTTCTGGAGCTCGTTGTTCTGGAACTTCGGGGTGAAGTAGCCGCTCTTCCTGAAGTCCTGATAGCGAGTCGACCGCTCCTGGCCATCCCAGCGTTGCTCATCGGCGACGACGATTGCGGCGAGAATCGACAGCTTCTCGATTGCGAGCGCAATGTGTGCGAGGTCGGCGATCGAGCGATGGCCGTACTGAAAGTAGAAAGTGTTAAGAAATTTTTCTGCCTTTTGCAGAGTGATTTCTTTCAGCGACTCTTTCATCGAGAGCGAAGATCGCGAATACTTCGCCATGGCGTAGGCTTGAATCTCAGGCTCGACGCCGTAGACGGCAAACACTTCAACGGAAGGCTCGTTGGCGGCGGAAGAAACAGAATTTGCAACGACGGGTGCGGTCGAGATCACTTCAGACATGGGAGTGGTTGAAATCTTAATCGCCGGATGCGCGAGACGCAAACCTGATTTCATGGCAATTTTTCCATTGCATCTGCAGTGGCTCACGGGCAACCGTCAATCATCCAATACATGTGAGCGCAGAATCAGTTTTTCTGACCGCCAATTGGCATTCCTTGGCCATGTTGAACTACGAAGTCGACCCGCGCCTGCAGTAACGGTTACTTACTTCAGTAAGGCGGCAAAAGCGGTTTTCCCGTGCCGCGCCTGAACTCCCTTCATATGCTTAAGCAGCGCTATCGGTGTGGACGTGCGCACCATCGCGGAAAGAACTGTGCCTGCGCTTGCCGCCGTCTCCATGTCATTCGATTACCTGACGCTTCTTTCATCGCTCGCGGTCGCAGGCGGCCTCTACTTTTTTTTCCTCGGATTCAAGTTGTTCTCGCGTCGGCGCCTGGTGCGATCGACGCCGACTTCGACAATTCGGAGCGCAGCGCTCGGTTTGGTTGAGGTGAATGGTCGAGCGGTGGGACCAAATACCATGCCCGCGCCGATCAGCGGAAAACAATCCTTTCTTTATCGAGTGATCGCGTGGCAACGGCCGGATGGAAAAAAGGATTGGCGAAAGGTGGCTGACGAAACGCTGTACCAGCCCTTTTTCATCGACGACACGACCGGACAGATGCTGATCGAGCCGCTCGGGGCGGACCTTGATCTTGAGCGCGATGTTTGCGAAGAATTTGTTACTTCTATCTTCTCCTCTTCGGATGACGTGCCGCTTCGAGTCAGTACATTTCTGGCTCGTCACAATATAGGAAATGATCGGCCTCTGCGCATCGAGGAATTTCTCATCAAGCCCGATGATTCCCTCTTCTTTACTGGAACGGTTACGGAAAATCCTGGGATCGAAGTGCGACCTATCGAGCGCAAGACTCCAGTAACGGCCCAGCCCGCACTCAGCCGCGATGCGAGAGAGCCAGAAGTGATCAAGCTCTATGGTGGCGCTAACGCTTCCAGCGCCTTGGACATGACCCAGCAAGGGAAGATTGCGGCAGCCTTGGTGCGTGCCGGCATCACTAAACCGGAAGCCTGGTCGGCGGCCGGTTTGCCACATCAGTCTGTGGTCGTCGAAAATAGCGCTTCGGGCCCGACGATTGAAAAAATGAGCGGGTTCGACAATCAGAGACCTAATTCCGCAGACGCGCTCGAGCGCCAGAATGAGCACCAGAATGAGCTCTCGTCATTCAATCTCAAATTCAATCTCAAACCGCCGGTCGTCCTGATGAAAGGCGACAAAGATTCGACGTTTGTCGTCTCCTGCCAAAGCCAAAAAGAATTACTTAGCTCGCTCGGCTGGAAATCAACTGCCATGATCTGGGGCGGAGGCGCGATCACCGCGCTCGGCCTCTACATGCTCTTGTTGCAACTCGGGATCTCTCTCTAGCGAATCGTGAATGCCAGTAGCTATATCAGTAGCAATGTGAGTAGCTAGTTGCTCAACGCCGCCGGGCGCGACCGTAATTTAGAATGTCTTTTGTGACTGAAGCCGTTCGGATCGGGATTCTCGGCGATTTCAATCCCGAATTTCGCTCTCACCACGCAACCAACGACGCCATCCAGCATGCTGCCCGAAAGCTACAAATCACCGTGGAGTCGGTATGGCTCCCGACCGCTTCATTGCTTGAGGCGAACGCCCTGACCGTACTGGACGCCTGCGATGGCCTTTGGGCATCGGCGGGCAGCCCTTATAAAAGTTTCGACGGGATGCTTGCGGGAATTCAATTCGCCCGCACGCGTAACCGACCGTTCCTCGCCACCTGTGGCGGTTTTCAATACACGTTGATCGAGTGCGCCAGAAACGTCATCGGAATTCCCGACGCGACTACGGCGGAGGAAGATCCCAAGGCGAAAAATATAATCATTTATCCGGTTTCTTGCGCGGTTCCGGTTTCTCGCGGGGTTCTTGGCCGCGGCAAAAATGCTCCGAAACTGTCGGGAAAAATAGATCAGATTCGACTGCGGCCGGGCTCCTATATCGCTTCTTATTATGGGAAGGAGACGATTGAAGAAGAGTTTTTCTGCAACTATGAAATGAATCCGGAGTTTGAATGGATGGCTATGGAAGCGGGGTTCCCAATCGTCGCCCGCGGCACGAACGAAGAATGTCGAGCCATCGAATCTCCGGCGCACTTGTTTTACATTGCAACCTTGTTCCAGCCGCAGTTGTCTTCCGAAGAGAAAAAGCCGCATCCCCTGGTCACGGCTTTTGTGCAGCATGTTGCCGACTTCCGCAGAAAGCGGTTGGACGACTCAATTCTCGCGTGATGACTTCCCCCGAGCCCTGGTTACGCGGAACCTTGACCGACGTTCCTGCGGTTGGACGCGCCGTATTACATGCGCTCCAACTGGCCGACGAGGATCTGCGCAAATGGTGTTTAGACCTATCCGAGCGAGAACTGAATGCGCGTCCGGCGGGGATGCCATCGATTGCGTTCCAAATTCGGCACATCGTCCGCAGCCTTGATCGGCTCCTGACGTATGCGGAGGGAAGGGATTTGAGCAGCGCGCAACTGGTAATGCTGCGAGAAGAAAATGCGGATGGAGCGGCGAAACATCAACTTCTGGCTGAGCTTTCTACTGCTTTTGAGAGCTCCGCCGCCAGGGTTCGTGCGCTCGCGAGCCAGAACCTTGAAGAGCCGCGAGCTGTGGGTAAAAGAAAACTGCCAGCAACGTTAGGCGGCTTGCTCGTTCACGTCGCCGATCATACTCAACGCCATGTTGGACAGGCAATCATCACCGCAAAGATGGTAACGCGATCACAAGCCGATTCCAGTGCCGATGAAGCTGTATAGCAAGACTGCCAAGACGATCAGGGTGCAGATAACGTAAAGCTGGTCGCGCTCAATCCAAAAGCCGACCACCGAAAAACACACGCGGGCGATCGGCGTGGCGATAAGGACCAACAATCCCAATTGGATCAGCCCCCGGCCCCGGCCATATGCCACGCTTTTAAGTACACCGGGTATGCTGCGAAAATCGGACGGTTCACCCCGAAACACGCGGTAATCGGCGTGTTCCCGGCCATGCCGCCAAAGGTAGATGCTCGCTCCGAGCAGAACGATCGTTGCCGAGACCAGCACCCCGGCGCGTAACAACTGGCCGATGATGACTTCAATGCGACGATCTCTCCAAGGCTGCGGACGGAAAGCGGCGGCTTTTTGAACGGACGCTGCGGGGGTCATCATCATCATAAGAGTCAAATCTGACCGAATATGCCTTTGTAGAGCATTTGAAGCCCGAGCACGAGAATCACCACGCTAAAAACCAGCCGCAGCGATTTCGTCTCGGTCTTGACAAAGATGCGGCTTCCAAGAAGCGATCCGGCCAAGACGCCAAGCATTACCGGCATCGACAATCCAGGATCAACATACCCGCGGCTCAGGTAGACGCCGGCACTCGCAGCCGCCGTCACCCCGATCATGAAGTTGCTGGTAGTGGTCGACACTTTGAATGGAATCCGCATCGCTTGATCCATAGCAAGTACTTTCACTGCCCCAGACCCAATACCGAGCAGCCCCGAAAGAGCGCCGGCGCCAAACATCAAGCTGAAGCCTGTCGGAACATTCTGCACGTTGTAGGAGCGAGGGCCGTCGAGATCGGGAAAGCTCCCATTCAAACGCAACCGAGAGGCAAGAGGATCAGGCGGCAACTCACGCTCCGCAGGCGGGCGCACCATTCGGGAGTAGTACGCGGAATACAGCAAGACTGCGCCAAAAATTATGGCTAGCGCTTGGGTCGGAATGCGCGTCGCGAGAAACGCGCCTGCCAGGGCTCCAAAGGTAGTCGCGATTTCGAGAAACATGCCGATGCGAATGTTGGAAAATCCTTCCTTCACGTAGGCAGCGGCCGCGCCCGAAGAAGTCGCGATCACTGAGACCAGCGAAGCCCCAATTGCGTAGCGGATGTCGACATGGAACAGAATTGTAAGCAGAGGGACGAGCACGACTCCGCCGCCAAGACCTGTTAGTGATCCGAGAAGTCCCGCTACAAACGAGACTACGGCCACGATCAGAGTGAATTCCAGAACCGTCATCGAGTTCTTCAAGACTACCATTCGCGTATTTCAGACATATTCTGAACTGGTTTTCGCCGTTATCTGGGCAGCCCTTTAGTAACCGCCGTATTAAACATTTAGTAACGTTTTACCGTTTAGAATAGTCAAATAGACAGTAGAGATTGTGGGGTTTTTGAAGTGGATAGCTTAACCAGAAGTCACGAACGCCGAAAAATGATGGTTGGAATGCTGGAACGCAAGATACGGTTGCGGGCTGGGCAGCTCTACGTCGAGCGCGGCCAGATTGAAGGCCGAGCTTTAGAAGACTGGATTGCGGCAGAATCCGAAGTGCTCCAATCGAGCATCCTTGCTCCTTTGTGGAATAAACGGCAGCAGCGTCAACGAAATCGCGAAGAACTGAACCCTGTTCAGTTGAACGAAACTTCGCCCACCTGCCGGTAGACCAGCCGCAGCGAAATTCCCTCGTCAAGCAGTCTTCTCGCGAACGTTTGGCTTTCATCGAGCGATCTGTTACTTTCAGCGTTCGATTTCTGTCTGCAAATCTGCGTGCACCGGAGGGGACCACATTGAAATCTTTGCAATGTTTAGTCGGGTTTGTATTTTGCGCCGCCTTGACTGTCTCGTTGAACGCACAGCAATTGAACGCACAGCAAGCGGCACCTCCCGACGAAGCGACGCGAAAGCTCGCCGTCGACATCTTCAAACAGCTGATCGAGATCAACACAACCGATTCGGTCGGAAGCGTGACCGCAGCGGCGGAAGCGATGGCCACGAGATTTCGCGATGCCGGATTCACCGAAAGCGATATCAAGATTCTTGGCCCGAACGATCGCAAAAAAAATGTTGTGGTTCGCCTTCATGGATCAGGGAAGCACAAGCCCGTCCTGCTGATCGGGCACCTCGATGTGGTTGAAGCGCGCCGTGAAGATTGGACGACAGATCCGTTTCAGTTCGTAGAAAAAGACGGCTTCTACTACGGCTGCGGCACAAGTGACATGAAAGATGGCGACGCCATCATGTCGGCGACCTTAATTCGCATGAAGAAAGAAAATTTTGTGCCGAGCCGCGACATCATCCTAGCGCTCACCGCCGACGAAGAAGGTGGGACTTCAAACGGTGTCGATTGGTTGCTCAAGAATCATCGAG
Organism: Acidobacteriaceae bacterium; assembly: GCA_043749775.1. Lineage (GTDB taxonomy): Bacteria > Acidobacteriota > Terriglobia > Terriglobales > Acidobacteriaceae > Acidiflorens. The sequence goes on from JAYVCW010000485.1 coordinate 6,631, forward strand.
ACCTGGTGGATGCCGAATTCGTGCTCAACCATGACGGCGGTGGAGTTCTCGCCGACCACGGCAAGCCGCTGATGATGGAAGTCGACGCGACCGAAAAGCTCTATGGCGATTTCGTGCTGACCGCCACCAATCCCGGCGGGCACAGCTCACTTCCTCGTCCCGAGAATGCCATCTACCAACTGGCAAATGCGCTCACCCGAATCGAGCGCTATCAGTTTCCTTTCGAGCTGAACAATATCACCCGCGCTTTTTATGAACGGCAAGTGAAAATGGCGAAGGGAGAACGTGCCACCGACCTCGCCGCGATCCTGCAGAGCCCACCCGATATGCAGGCTGTCGCGCGGCTCTCCAAAGATCCAATGGATAACTCGACCATGCACACGACCTGCGTCGCCACGCGCCTGAGCGGAGGCCATGCCAACAACGCGCTACCGCAAATGGCGCAAGCCAACGTGAATTGCCGCATCGAGCCCGGGCATTCGTTGGAGGAGATTCGGCTGGCGCTGGAGAAGGCGGTCGATGATCCGAAAGTGAAAGTACAATTTCGCGAAAACACAAACGTCCTCATGGATCACGGCTCCGAGCGCCACAGCTACCTGCCGCCGCCTCCACGAAAAGAGGTGTTCGATCCATTGGAGACGGTCGTCGCCCAAATGTGGCCTGGGGTTCCCGTGCTGCCTAGTATGAGCACCGGCGCTTCCGATGGCGTTTATACGAATGCTGCCGGCATGCCAACCTACGGCGTATCCGGCGAGCAGTACGATCGCGACGATGTCAGGGCTCATGGTAAAGATGAGCGCGTCGGCGTTGAATCCTTCGCCCGTGGCGTCGATTTTTATTATTCGTTTCTAAAAGGCGTAACCGCACAGTAGAGCAGCCGGTGGGCGAAGCGTTGTTACCGGCTCCGCGCTGAATGGCTTCTCTGCGTCGGAATTCCGTGGCGCATCCCCCAGGTACTGCAACTCTAGAGGACTCCTGCTGCGGAAGTACCCCGCCCACCCGATTGCTGATCTCCGCGAAGCATCCTACTGTTGAGATCAAGTAGACAGAACCCAAATCGCATTCATCCATTCAACGATGGAGAAAGTTGCAGAGATTCTTAATGGAAACCCGCGTACAAAAAGGTCAAGCACAAGAAGATTCGTTCACCGGCGCGATTGAGCGCAAAACCGCACAAGTTCCTTCTACCGTATTCCTCGGCTTGGCGGTTGGCGCAATGGCAGTTTCGCTGATATTTAAGATCGCTAAAAAAGAACATCTAGCTCTATTTATCGGTCAATGGGCGGCACCGTTCCTGATTATGGGCAACTACAACAAAATGGTTAAACAGCACGGCTCAGACGCAGCGGACAGATTCTCCGCCAGCACCGCCGCTTAATATTAAAAACCGGAGACGTCGTAGTCGCTTTCAATTTCGTCAGCTGATCAGAAAAGGAGCTTTATGTCATCCCAATCCCCCGTCTCTAACCTCGAGATGTCCAGCGAACGTGTCGCCGCTTTCTTTCGTGTGCGCGAAGACGCTTTCAGGACAATTTCCGAATTGAAAGAAGCTGGCTTTACTTCTCACGATATTGGGCTAGTGACCAAAACGGATGGCATCTCCGCTTCCGAGTCGGTCACATCCGCTCCAGATGAAACACCTGCCGCGGATGATCGAGTTGGTCACGACGAGTTCAATCCCGAGCACTCCGAAAGCATGTGGGAGAAATTGAAACATTTCTTCTCCGGTGACTCGGCTGACGGTGATTCCGCTGACGAGGTCGACTACCACGAGTCAACCTCCGGGATGAACTGGGATCCGCATCGCGGTGAGCATTATTTTCGCGGCATCGCTCAGGGCGGTGCTTTAGTAACCGTGACAGGGCCGCGCACTGAGGAGGCTAGGGAAATTCTTCAGGACGCTGGCGGAGACCTGCGCGAAGAGGGATTTGAAGTGGGATCGACCGACGGCACTGGGCCACGAACTGGGGTATTCGCCGACGCTGATGCGGATTTTGATATGGATGATGAAGAACTCGCCAAACAAGACATCGACGAAGAGTCGACGGGTCGACTGCTAGACAGTCGGGTTCAATTGCACGGCGAAGTTTTGCGTAACTATCGAGAACGCACGGGGAGTCGCGAAACTCCCTTTGTAATCGATGAAAGAAAGGCGAATCGGTCCAGCGAGAATTTGTCAGACAATCTGTCGGGAGGAGCCGACTCGAAGGTGATAGATCCAGATGGCGATTTGGATTTAGAGGATCGGTCGAAGAATTTCAAGAATCCGGCTGCCTAGGGGCAAGAAGGCACGGAACAAGACTTCCCCGCTTCTGACACCGTCGCCGGTGGCTGGAAGTGGGCTTTTTATTGCTCAAAATCTTGACATTCGCTATCCGTTCGCCTATGCTGCGCTCATGGCGATCACCCGGCGTCAACGCGAACTCTACGATTTCATCTCGCGCTTCGTGGTTGAGAAGCAATTCTCCCCGTCATTTGAAGAGATCAAAGAAGGCATGGGGCTCAGTTCCCTGGCGACAGTTCATAAACATGTCACCAACCTCGAGAAAAAGGGTTTGTTGACGCGTGACTATAACCGCAGCCGTTCCATCGATCTCGTACCACCTAAAGGAAAGTTGAAACAGTCGATGTCGGTGAACAGCGCCGTCGTGCTGCCCTTGGTCGGCAGAATCGCGGCAGGCCGTCCCATTGAAGCGGTGGAGCACAACGAGACAATCTCTCTAGCTGATTTTGTCCGGTCGAAGGAAGTGTTTGTACTCGAAGTTCGTGGGGAATCCATGCAGGATGAAGCGATTCTCGATGGCGACTACGTGCTCGTAGAGAAAACCAAAACCGCGCATAATGGAGATATTGTGGTCGCGCTGATTGACTCCTCGGACGCAACCCTGAAGCGATTCTTTCGCGAAGGGGAGAACATACGGTTACAGCCATCAAACGCGGCGATGGCTCCGATTATTGTCCCGGCGGCTTCTGTTGAAATTCAGGGCCGGGTTATCGGCGTATTGCGCAAATATTAATTAAGGCGATCAGTAAAAAGAATGGTTACGGCCCCTAGGCCGAAGAATCTGTCATCCTTCCTCGCTCGCTCCTGCAATTCTAAGTAACTTCCCATCCAACCAAACCGCATAACAAAGAATCTTAAACACTTGGCCGCCGAATAGCTGACGCGCGGCATAGTTGATGCGCGGTCCCTAACGGAACCGATATCTTGGTGTGCGCCGCAGCCGATCTGGTAAAATTCATTACGGATGAAGAGAGCAACTAAATGAAGTGAAGATGTCACTAGGTCGATTCAAGGACTAGCTTCCCACCTGTTACTAATCCAGCAAAGACAAATCAGCGACTGCGAGCTTCGAACGACGACGCACAATGCGACAAAGCCAAAACATAAGTTTTAGAAGCGCGCCGGACTTGACGGAAGAAGTCGTTGCCGCCCCTCAGATACGCGATCTGGAAGATGTGCGTGGCGTGTCGGCGGACGAGGTCACCGCGCGGGAACGCACCGGCCAGAGTGCAAGGGTTCCGCGCGCGAATCCCCAGCTTCGATATTTTTGTTACGCTGCGCTTGTAGTCGTTGTGGTTGTCTTTTCACTCATCCGGATACATTTGAGAACCGTTCCCCTGGAACGCGACGAGGGAGAGTACGCCTACTCAGGTCAATTGATGCTGCAGGGGATTCCGCCCTATCAGTTGGCTTACAACATGAAGTTACCCGGCACTTATGCGGCTTATGCGGTGCTTATGGCTGCCTTCGGCCAGACTACAGAAGGCATTCGCATCGGCATGCTGGTCGTACTGCTTTGTAATACGGTGCTCATATTTCTTTTGACGCGCCGGCTGTTCGGATTGCTGGCAGCAACAGTTGCCGTTGGCACTTACACACTGTTAGTCAATCGTCTACCGACGATGTCACTCGACGGCCACGCTACTCACTTCATCGTTTTGACGGCTTTGGCTGGGATTTTTCTCCTCCTAAGTGCCATCGATACGCAGAAGAAAACTACCTTGTTCCTGAGCGGCGCATGCTTCGGGCTCGCCTTTTTAATGAAGCAGCACGGAATCTTGTTCGCTGTTTTTGCTGGCCTGTTGTGGATGTGGACCGAGTGGCGGCATTCCGCTAACTGGCGAAAGATGGCTGAAGGAGTTGGGATTTTGGCCGGCGGAGTTGTAGTTCCGTTCCTTCTCACTTGCGCTTACATCTGGCGCGCAGGTGTCTTTAGCCAATTCTGGTTCTGGACCATCAGTTACGCCGCTGAATACGAAAAACTTCTTAAGCCTTCTGAAGGTATGAAGCTCCTCAATCTCGTTCTGCCGTGGGTTCCGAGGCCGACTGTGTTCTGGCTCATGGCTGCTTTCGGAATTACCGCACTTTTCTGGAACCACCGAGCCCGAAAGCACAGAGCGTTCATTCTGAGTTTTGCTATATTTTCGACTCTGGCAGTCATTCCCGGACTTTATTTCAGGCCTCACTATTTCCTGGTGATGCTGCCAGCGGTCGCAATACTCGCTGGAATCGGCATCAGTGCCGCACACGACTATCTGGAAGAACACAGGTTTTCGAAGGCAATCATTTGGATACCCGTCGCCTTCTTTGTCATATCGTATTGTTCGGCGCTCTACGGACAAAGAAAATATCTTGTCGAGATGAGTCCTGATGCGGTGAACCGCGCAATGCATAGCGGCCATGGGTTTCCGGAGGCTGTGGTCGTCGCCGATTACGTTAAGAGCCATACGTCGGACCAAGACAGAGTAGCCATCTTCGGCTCAGAGCCAGAAATCTATTTTTATTCCGGCCGTCATTCCGCGACCGGTTATATCTATATGTATCCGCTGCTGGAAGAGCAAAAATTTGCCGTGCACATGCAGAACGAGATGATGCGCGAAGTCGAAACGTCCAAACCAAAATTGCTGGTCGTTCATGATAATCAATTGACTTGGGGATGGCTGCGAGAGTGGGACGCGAACGATCCGAAGATGAAGATCTTCAACTGGATGCGCGAATATCTAAACTCGAACTATGATCTGGTGGCCGAGGTTCCCGTTTATACAGCGAAGCCGGGCGATCCGCGCAGGTATTATATTTTTCAACGTAAATGACAGACCCGGACACCATGGGCTCCTCCCCGCCAACCGCGCGAGCTAGAGTCGATGCCGGGGAAAGTTCGCACAACGCAATACCGCGCTTTAGTCTCCGTCTCCGATCACCGCTTATCATCGGCATTCTCATACTCATTACGCTTTTTTTTGGAGCTATTCGCTATCGGCTGCGCTCCATGCCACTTGAGCGGGATGAAGGCGAATATGCGTACTCTGGCCAGCTTATGCTCCAGGGAATCCCGCCGTACCAACTGGCCTATAACTTAAAACTTCCCGGCACTTATGCCGCGTACGCGCTCATGCTCGCGGCCTTTGGACAAACTTCAAGCGGAATTCATATCGGGCTCATTCTTGTCACTGCGCTGTCGTCGCTTCTCATGTATGTGTTAGCTTCGACTCTTTTTGGGAGCATAGCCGGCTTGAGTGCCGCAGCAAGCTTTTCGCTGCTTGCGGCTAGCCCCAGTGTGATGGGGTTCGAGGCGCATGCCACTCATTTTGTCGTCCCAGCCGCTCTCTGCGGAATTCTGTTTTTGATAAAGGGCTTGCGCTCTCAAACGCGTTGGCTACTTTTCGCGAGTGGATTTTCCTCTGGCATCGCGTTCCTCATGAAGCAGCATGGCGTTTTCTTTGCACTTTTCTGCCTTTTTTATCTGTTTCTGGAGGGACGAAGAACACGACGCCCGATAAGACAACTCATTGCCGACGTGCTTATCTTGGCCGCCGGATTCCTTTTACCGTACGGCGTGACCTGCGCGCTGCTCTATCACCTCGGAGTCTTTCATCAGTTCTGGTTTTGGACCGTAACCTATGCGGGCGAATACTCGAGGATGGGACTGCGCCGAGGCGTCCATGCATTTGTTGAAAATTACGGGGCAATCCTTCGCGCAAACTTCCTCTTTTGGCTGATCGCTTTAGTGGGATTGACTGCGGCACTATGGAACCGGCGTGCGCGGAGACACCTGGGTTTTACCGCCTCATTGCTTCTATTTTCTTGTTTGGCGCTCTGTCCGGGAGCGTATTTCCGTCCTCACTATTTCATTCTGTTGCTTCCGATAACCGCGCTGCTGGCGGGAATTGCGGTCGCTGCATCGATCGAAGCGCTAGCCGCGCCCGAGACGAAGAGATTCAAATACGTTCCGGCGATATTCTTCGTGGCAGTCTTCGTATTTTCAGTTTGGCGCCAACACACTTTTTATTTTTCCCTTGATCCAGCGGCCGCTATGAAAACCACTTATGGCGCTAGTCCATTTTTCTCTGCGCTGGAAATAGGAAATTATCTTCGGCAAAACGCTGGCGAAGACGCTCGCATTGCGGTGTTAGGGTCGGAGCCTGAGATTTACTTTTACGCCCAGCGTCGTTCCGCGACCGGATATCTTTATATGTACAGTCTGATCGTGCGGCACAGGTTTACCGACCGCATGCAACAAGAATTGATGCGGGAGGTGTCAGCGAATCGACCTGATTATCTGGTGTATGTGGATGTTCCCGACTCCTGGGGAGACGACCGCGAGAGCGCGCCCCAGGCGTATGCATTCCTGACCTGGCTGCGCCATTTTTCAGCTAACAATTACGAAGTGCTCGCGATGTCGCGACTGAACGAGCCAACCGTCAGGGCCAAGACGGATGCCGCGGATATGTTCGCGTCCAAATCGCCCGCCATCTATTTGCTAAAACGAAAGACGGAATAGACGATGTGCAAGGTGGGCATTATCTTGAGAAGAAGACCTTAATCGAAAAGAAAGCCGCCCCATTCGAGGCGGCCCGAGGCGGCTCGCTGTACCTGACTGATCGCTTAACCGATATGGCGATCCAAAGCCTTCTGGATATCATCCTTTGATCGATATCCAACTAATTGCTCCACGACCTGCCCATTCTTGAAGACCAGCAGCGTCGGTATGCCCGTGACTTTGTAGCGCATCGGGGTCGCGCCGTTACGGTCAACATCCATTTTGCCGACCTTCACTTTGCCCTGATATTGCCCCGCGAGCTCCTCGACAATTGGTGCGATGGCGCGACAAGGACCACACCACGCCGCCCAGAAATCAACCAACACAGGCTTATCGGACTTCAATACGTCTGAATCAAAATTTGCGTCGGTGACCTCGACGGTTCCGTTGCTTGCCATTGTTCCTCCCAAAAACTTTCGACCTAGGTCGGTGCACCGCGTAAGCGCGACCATCTATCCTAGCACCGTTAATTAGATGCTTGGAGGCCTCAGAAGTCGCAACTGGGCAAAGCGCTCTTGCGCCCAAAAACGCGACGCCGCTCCAAGTCGTAAAATGATGGCTGACAAAGGATTAGACGCACTAAACGGAGCTAAATGAAGAGTACCCTGGAGAACCTTCGAGTGGTTCTCGTCGCAACCCGAAATCCGCTCAATATTGGCGCAGCGGCCAGGGCCATGAGCAATTTCGGCATCACTCATATGCGGGTCGTGAACCCTTACGAGCCGGCGTTTAGAGAAGCCCGTTCAGCGGTCGGCGCCGCGGAGTTGCTATCCCGGGCTGAGCAGTTCGACGACGTTGGCTCTGCGGTCGCGGATTGCAAACTTGTGATCGGCACAACTGTAGCGAACCGCCGGGATTTACAGCACCACGTTTACAGTCTGGATGTGAAGGGAAGGGCAATCAAACAGCAACTTCAAGAGGGGCCGGTCGCCCTGCTGTTCGGGTCGGAGCGTTATGGACTTTTGAACGATGAGATGAGTCACTGCCATTGGTTGATGCGGATTCCAACTCGCGAAGCGCATGGCTCAATGAACCTTGGGCAAGCGGTGGCGGTGTGCCTCTACGAACTGGTGCGAGGCGCCAGGGTTAAGCCAGGGAGCATCGTACTTCCGAAAAAGGAATCGGTGCGGAAGAAAGACAAAACTGCAGACTCGTCAGAGGTCGAACGTTTGACGCAAATCCTGCTCCAGGTTTTGCGAGACAGCGAATACATCAAACCTCGGGCCGTGGCATCGGAAGAAAAATTGCGCCGCCTCATACGACGAATGAAGCTGATTGCCAACGATGCCGACGTCTTGGTCGGGATGATGCGGCAAGTCGCATGGAAACTGCACGACAACGAGAAGCCAAACCGGAAACCGTAACAACTTCGATTGTTTTGTCTGTCTCGCGCCCCGTCTGCTGTTCAGAAAATCAGCCTGCCAGCTCACTCTTCCTGTTCCCGACAGTCGAAGTAACAGGCTGCAAGACCGCAGCCTTTCGTCATTCTTAAAGTTCTCTGAGGTGGCATCATGCGCATGCTTCTTGATATCTTCGCGCAAACTCTTCGCACTCTCTGGGCGCATAAACTGCGATCGTTCCTGACCATGTTTGGAATCGCGTGGGGGGTTGGCTCGCTGCTTCTTCTGGCGGGCGTCGGCGAAGGCTTTCGCAATGGGAATCGGAAGCAGCTCGAGACCTTTGGCAAAAATATTATTTTCTTTTTTGGCGGACGAGCTCCCGCAGTTGAAGGAAGTTTCAGTTCGATGAAGTGGTTCAATCTGAACTACGACGATTATTTCGCCATCAAATCGCAATCACGATTAGCAATTAATATTTCTCCCGTTATCGCACGCGATGACATTCGAGCCGTCAGTGACTACACCAGCACCAACGGTCAGGTCTCTGGCGTGCCTTCGATTTATGATCACGTGCGAACGATCCCGCTCGCAGTGGGCCGCTGGATCAACGATGACGACGATGAGCAGAGGCGGCGGGTCTGCATCCTTGGCCGCGAAATGACGCGCAATATGTTTCCGGGGCGTCCAGCCGTCGGCAATACTATCTTGCTGAATGGAGTGCGGTTCGAAGTCGTCGGAGTGCTCTCTATGATCGGGCATGAAGAACACAACGCCACTAACATCCGCATCTTTATTCCGTTTAACACCATGCGAGAATTGTTCCCCCTAAAGGGCGACAGTTCGCAGCGAGGCAACGCGGTAACGTTTATCAACTACCAGCCACGCAGTTTCGACGAAAACGAAAGCGCGAAAGCTGAGCTGCACTCTATCGTTGCGCGAAACCATGGCGGCTTCGACCCTTCCGGCTCCGACACTTGGGAGGAGTGGGACACCGTCAAGAATCAGAAAACGATGGGCAAGATCTTTACCGCCATGGATTGGTTCCTGGGCGGAGTCGGCCTCGTAACCTTGGCCCTTGGCGCGATCGGCATCGTTAACATCATGCTCGTGGCAGTCACCGAACGTACCCGTGAAATCGGGCTGCGCAAAGCATTGGGTGCAACGAACCGTAGCATCCTGTTTCAATTTTTTCTCGAGGGCGCATTTCTCACGCTGCTCAGCGGCGCCATAGGAGTAGGCGGCGCGATGCTGGTGATTCGTCTGCTCTCAGGAGTGCAATTACCGCCAGGCTTTGATACCCCGCGGATCGTTCCTGCGTCTGCGATCGGAGCGGTGCTTTCCCTGGCAGTAGCAGGAATTACAGCCGGCCTGTATCCCGCGCGCAAAGCCGCGATGCTCGAACCAGTCGAAGCTTTAAGACAAGAATAAGAGATCAAGAACATAGAGGGTTTCGTAATGACCAGCGACCTATTGCGAGAAGCTTATGGCGCCATGCAACATAACCGCCGCCGCACCACACTCACCATGCTAGGGATGGCCTGGGGAATTGCAACCGTCGTCATCCTGCTAGCCTTCGGTTCCGGCTTCGAGCGTGCTATCGGCCTGATTTTCAGCTCGTGGGGAACAGACGTGATCGGCGCATTCCCTGGTCGAACATCCCTTCAGGCTGGCGGCGCGAAAGCGGGCTCGGAAGTACGGCTTAAACTTGCGGACGTCGACTACCTCCGCAACGAAGTGCCCATGGTCAAGGGCGTTACTCCCATTTTCGACAAGAAGGGTGCGACCATTCAGCATGACACCCGTACCTTCACAAATCTTTTCTTGACTGGTGTCTTTCCCGTCTACCAACGCATTCGAGGGTTCGACGTGGCCATGGGCCGCGGATTGAGCGAGCAAGATGAACTTGAGCACGCTCGCGTTGTTGTGATCGGAGACGAAGCCAAACGCCGCCTCTTCTCGGGAGAGCAGCCTCTCGGTCAGAACGTCCGCATCAACGGCGTGAGCTTTAAAGTCATCGGCATCTATAAGCACAAAGTGCAAGGCGGCGACGACAACGACAATATTCTGATGGCTATTCCTTTTACCGCTATGGGGGACCTTTACGATACGCAGTACATCAGCGGCATCTTCATGGACTACGAAGCGCAGGACCACCAGCAACTATCCCGCGTCGTAAGAGGCGTGCTGGCCGGTCATCACAACTTTCGTCCCGACGATAAGCGAGCAGTCTTCATCGCCGATTTCAAACAGGACTTCGATGAGTTCACGGTGGTGACGACATCGCTGAAAGTTCTGCTCGCATTCATCGGAGCGCTCACCCTGGGAATCGGCGGCATCGGCCTGATGAACATCATGCTCGTCTCCGTCCAACAACGAACGCGAGAGATCGGGGTTGAGAAAGCTCTTGGGGCGCAAAGAAATCACATTCTGTTTCAGTTTCTAGCGGAAGCGATGGCCATTACGTTTGCAGGAGGAGTGGCCGGCATCGGAATCGCTTACCTCATCTCGTGGGGAGTTGGAGCACTCCCGCTGATGAGCGCCTTCGGCGAGAATCTCGAAGCAGGAGACATTCATCTTCACATCAACCTCGTCAGTTTGGCGGTGGCAACCGGAATTCTAGGAGTGGTTGGCGTTCTTAGCGGAATGATTCCAGCCTTGCGAGCTGCTCGACTCGATCCTATTGAGAGCCTGCGTTATGAGTGAATATCGCTGATTGCGATACCCATGCGAGTTTAGAGTTTAATCTCTGAACTTTCATGCAGGGGGAGGCACCCGTCGCGTAAAGTTTACGACGACAGCTACCAGAGTGAGCAACGTGATCAGCGAGATAACGCCAAGCGATATTACGCAGTAAATGCACCAGACCCCGAGTACCGCAGATTCAATATGTGCGAGGTAGAGGGCGAAGACCAACCCGCCAAGAGCGGCGGTCAGCATGAAGCGGTAGAGTCGACGGAACGCGAGACCGGCCAGCAGCGCGTAACCAACGATCCCGATCACCGCGACCGGCACTCCTCCCAGAACCGCGTACGGGCTGTGATTGACAATCCCGCAGTCCCAGCGTTCGTTGATCTTGCAAGGAGAAGTATCAGTCCGGTAATGTTCGCGTAGAGCTAGCGAAGAGGCGACGATTCCGACGATTGTAAGAACGATTAGCACCCACCTCATGCGTCTCTCCTCTATTTAGACAATATTGAAACTATCCAGCACAAATATTAAGAGCAAAGTCGCGACTAGCGTTTCGAAAAATATAGTTTTGCAAATAACTATTATCTCTGATGTTGGGTCACGCCTTTGCTTACATTTTTGCCAGGCAACCATTGAGTCACGCTTAGCAACTGTTGGATGCAACCCCGAAAATAAAAGAGCACCGGCTGCAAGTAGCCTCCATATGTGTGCCAAATTTGACATTAAATGTCTAGCTGCTGCGAACTAATCCGTGGACGGCGGTTTAAGATATTAACCGCCGTCCATTTTCTTGTGAGGGTCATTCGATGCGAAACAAGGCGTGTTTTTTTCTGCTGGCTCTTTTCACTTTGGCAGGGTTTCGATCATTCGCTCAAGTCCAGTCTGCAAACAGCGCAGGCGGCTCATCCGATTCGAAGGTCATCGTGATCGACGCCACGGCGCCCGGCCATCCTTTCCCCCATTTCTGGGAAAAAATGTTTGGCTCGGGCCGTGCCATTCTTGCGCTGCGCGACAGCTATCGCCAAGATCTGCGCCAGGTAAAGGGCGCGACCGGCTTCGAATACATTCGCTTCCATGCCATCTTTCATGACGAGGTCGGAATCTACGACGAGGACGACAAGGGAGTTGCGCAATACAACTTTTCTTATGTCGATCAGATCTACGATGGGCTCCTGGCGAGCGGCGTGCGCCCGTTTGTCGAGCTGAGCTTCATGCCGAAGAAGCTTGCGGCGAAGGAAGCGATCCATGCTTTCTGGTACAAGCAGAATATTTCGCCCCCAAAAGATTACGGCAAGTGGGATGACCTGATCACTCAGTTCAGCAAGCATCTGGTTGAGCGTTATGGAATCGATGAAGTCTCCAAGTGGTATTTCGAGGTTTGGAACGAACCGAATCTTGATTTCTGGGCGGGCGATCCGCGCCAGGAAACGTATTGGGAACTTTACGATCACACCGCTCGCGCCTTGAAGCAGGTCAACGCCAAGTTGCGGGTTGGTGGTCCCTCGACGGCACAGGCCGCGTGGGCGGATGCTTTTATCCAGCACTGTGCGGATAAGAACGTTCCGGTCGACTTTGTTTCATCGCACGTCTACGGCAACGACAAAGCCCAGGACGTTTTCAAAACCGACGAACAGATTCCGCGCGAGCAGATGGTGTGCCGCGCCGTAAAGAAAGTTCATGATCAGATCAGCGCATCCAGCATGCCTAACCTTCCGCTGATCTGGTCGGAATACAACGCCAGCTATTTCAACGAACCGAATGTTACCGATACGATTTACATGGGGCCATGGCTCGCCGAAACGATTCGACAGTGCGACGGGCTCACGGAGATGATGTCGTACTGGGCGTTTTCAGATGTGTTCGAAGAGCAGGGGGTGGTCAAGCAGCCCTTCTATGGCGGTTTTGGGCTGATGGCCGCCGATAATATTCCGAAGCCAGCGTTCAACGCATTCGCGGTTTTGCATGACCTCGGGGATGAGCGGATTGCGGTGGATGACCCAGCAGTCCTGGTCACCCGCGCTAAGGGCGGGTCGAAAAATGCTCCCCTCGTTATCGCGGCATGGAATCTGGTTCCTCTCGATCAAGCCGGAACTGCTAAGACCATTCATCTTCGCTTCGAGCATCTCAAAGCGAAGCAGGTTTCAATTTCTCGGGTTGATCGCAATCATGGCGACATCCATCCGGCCTACGATCGGATGGGGCAGCCGCATTATCCGACGCAGCAGCAAATAAAGTTGTTGCAGCAGGCGGCGCAGATGCCCGCTCCAGAAATTCGCGGCATAAACGCAAACGAATTGACTCTCGAAATTCCGACGGATGGGCTGGTTGTCGTTAAAATTAGGTAGTCTTGTCATCTGACCGGCAAGGGCCTTTTGTTAAAAGTTTTATAAGCGACCGCGGAATGCGCAGATATGATTGAGAGAGGGTAGGCGGTCTTCTTGCGTTCTTATTTTTGATGAGGTTCTCTCCTCCAATCAATCGTTTGACCCGCCGTGAATTGCTGGCACGGTTGGGCAAAACAATTTTGATATCCCCCCTGCTGGGATCGGCCGTGCTCAGTATTTCCTGCGGCGAGTCAAAGCCACGCGAACTGTCCGGCCTTAAGGAATTGGATGACGACGCTTTTCTCGACGCCATCGAACGTGCCGCCTTCCTCTATTTCTGGGAGCAAGCGAGTTCCACCACGGGGCAGATTAAAGATCGAGCTCACGCCAACGGAATCGACAGCCACGTCGTTTCGAGCGTTGCGGCTACAGGTTTTGGGCTGACGGCCCTCTGCATCGCCGACCAGCGTGGCTACATGTCGGGGAGCGCCCTGCTTGACCGGGCTCAGACTACATTGAATTTTTTGCTCAACGAAATGCCGCACCATAACGGATTCTTCTATCATTTTGTCGACATCAATTCAGGCGAGCGAGCTTACGAGTGCGAACTTTCATCGATCGATACGGCGATTCTTCTCTGTGGGGTGTTAACTTGTCGCCAGCATTTTCAGGATCAGAAAATTATCGACTTGGCGACCGAAATTTATCAACGCATCGACTGGCCCTGGATGCTGAACGGCAAGACAACATTCTCGATGGGATGGACGCCGGATAATGGATTTCTGAACGCGCACTGGGACACCTACTCCGAGCTCATGATGCTTTATCTGCTGGCCATTGGCGCACCGGTTAAAAAAATACCCGCAGACTCGTGGAAGGAATTTTCCCGTCCCACGCTTACATTTCAAGACCTCACATATATCACTAACCCCATCGCCCCGCTCTTTATTCACCAGTATTCGCATGCGTGGTTCAACTTCCGCGGCAAACAGGATGCCTACGCGAATTATTTTGATAACTCTGTGATAGCTACGCAGTCGCATAAACTTTTTTGCGCCTCGTCCCTGGGCAGCCAGTTTTCCGATTATTCTGACAAACTCTGGGGGATGACGGCATCCGATTCGCAGAACGGATACGTGATCTGGGGCGGTGCGCCTCCGATGGGACCGATCGATGGGTCGATTGTTCCCTGTGCTGCGGGAGGCTCGATTCCCTTCCTCCCCGCGGAGTGTATCGAAGTGCTGCGTAATATTCAGAACTGGTTTCCCAAGGCCTATCAAAGATACGGATTCATCGACGCCTTCAATCCGCTCTCAGGATGGTATGCCCCGCAAGTGATCGGCATCGACGTGGGAATTATGATGTTGATGGCGGAAAACCAGCGCACCGGTTTCGTCTGGGACACGTTTATGAAAAATCCCGAGGCTATGGCCGCGATGGAAGCGGTAGGGTTTCACTAAGTGGTGATTAGAATAAGAATGCGATATAGCTCAAACGCGTAACGGTTTTCGACGGGTTGATACTTTGTAATGGTTGACAGATCGATGCAACCGAATGTCTAACAGGCATGCTAGCGGCAAAGTTTATTTCCCGGAGTCGCCATTTTGCGGAGAGAAACAGGGCCTTGAGCTGAAAAATCAAACTTCAGTTTTCTGTCGGCGTATTCAAAAGAATGGTCAGCGGCGGAACGTGGTCAGGGGTAACGTAGTGATTCACGAGAAACCGCTGCCCATCTTTTGCAGCGTCGTAAGTGAAGAGGTCCGTGCTCGAAATCGGCGCCCGGCCCTGGATTTGAAATAGAGGCGTCGGAGTTGCGGTGCTGAAACCGGCATCGCTATTCACTGGAACTGACATCAACCTTCCAGTCGCGGCAATATAGTAGATTTCTTTGCCGTCGCCGCGCCAGCGGGGCTCAGTGCCTCCACCGCGAGAAACCTGCCACTTTCCCGCAACGCCGGGAAAAGAAGTGACGTACACCTCCCAGTTGCCCGACTCGTCTGAGGCGTAGGCCGCCCATTTTCCGTCGGGCGATATCTGTCCATTGCTTTCGTTCGCCTTTGTATTGAGCAACGGTGTCGGTTTGCCTCCAGAAGACGGAAGCAACACGAGTGACCACCGCGCAGCATTTTGCATGGTGCACAAAATCTGCTGGCCGTCAGCCGACCATGAGTTGGGAATAATGTCATCCACGGTATCGCCTTGCACGAGCGCCTTCTCGGGCTCCAAGCCGTTCGCTCGCTTGGAAAAAATCATTGGGCCATTGCTGAAAATGGACCGGTACGCGATTCTGGTTCCGTCCCGCGACCAAACTCCGGCGACCTCTTCCGCCGGATCAAAGGTAAATCGCGCATTGCCGGTTCCTCGAGTGCTCAAGAGCCAGACGTCGACGTTATTCGTTTTTAGATCAGTAATATCGGCGGCTACGCGGCTATCTTCGGGTGCCAGCGTTGGATTGGCAACGACGGCCGCTTCACCTATTTTCCCCAGTACCTTGCCTGATCTATCCATCCAGGTAAGAACGGAGAGCGCGGCGCCGACTCCGGTGTTGTAGATGACTGTGCCATTTTCTCCAACTGCAATCGCAGCCCAATAGGTGGACGGCTGATATCCGACACTATTGGCAAGCACGGTCGTACGCCCGGATACCTTACCGCTGGATGGATCGAACGCCACACTGACCAACTGCCGTTGCTCATCCGCGTAGTAAAGATTGTGCGAGTCGAAACCAAAGCTCGAATGGCACAAAGTGACCAGTTTTTTCGTCTTGCCATCGAGCGCGGCGAGGTAGATGCCGCTGACCTGATCGTTCTTAACATTGCCAAAATTGCCAGCCCAGAGTAAGAAGGAGTTGCCATCCGGCATGAATACCGGCCATCGCAAATTTGAAAGCCCCTTCTCCTCATCCGCGTTGTTGCGCAACAGGACAGCACCTCCGCTGCCGTCGGCGTTCACGCGCCACAGGACACTTCCCGCATCAGGAGCGTAAATAATTACATCGCGGCTGCCCCAGGCGCCACCCCGCGCGGCTAATGTGCTGGCTAGCGGCTGAGGAGTGCCTCCGGCAACGGCTATTTTCTGCAACTTCCCATTTGCGAAAAAAGCAACGTGTGAGCCATCCGGCGACCAGAAAGGATAACTTGCGTTTTGCGTGCCTTGAAGCAGTCTCACGCTAGGAGAGCCGACTCTTTGCACATAGAGCATGGGCAATGCTGACTTCTCTTCGGGCGAGACAAATACAAGCATCGTGCCATCCCGCGACAGAGCCATGTGGCTGATGCTCATTTCTTCAGGAACAGAAACTGAAAACTCCAATCGCGTCATTGGGGAAGGGCGGCGGGCGAGGAACCAGGTCAGCGCGGCAACCGCGGCCAAGGCGAGGGGAAGGGCTAACCATAAGAGACGAGGGACGCGCTGAGGCGCGGTGGCCGCTTGCGAGACGTGGGTGGTGGGGCCGGTTTCAGATCCGGAGAGAGCACTCAACGCAAACGATAGGTCGCGCGCGGACTGAAAGCGCTGCTCTGGACTCTTTTCGAGGCAGCGCCGGATGATGCGTTCGAGAGTCGGCGAGACCAGCCGGATCAAGGTCGATATCTCCGGTGGATCATCTTTCAATACCGCAGTCATCGTTTCGGCGGCTGTATCGCGACGGAAGGCGCGTACGCCCGACAGCATTTCGTATAAGACAGAGCCGAACGCAAAGATGTCAGTCCGTGGGTCGGAACCCTCGCCCCGAACCTGTTCGGGAGCCATATAGCTTGCGGTCCCCATCACCACGCCAGCGGCCGTATGAGAGCCAAGTGTCACATCTTCGCCACCCGATCCCGCCAGTTGTGCGAGTTTGGCTAATCCAAAATCAAGAATTTTGATTCGCCCGTCTTTAGAGACGAAGACGTTCTCCGGCTTCAGGTCGCGGTGAACGATTCCCTTCTCGTGCGCCGCCGCCAGACCGTGGGCGATCTGCACTCCGTATTCAATCGTCTTGCGGTGAGGCAGCGGTCCTCGATCAAGGGTCGCGCGCAGGCTCTCGCCCTCGAGCAGTTCGGAGACGAGAAACGGTACTTCGTTGTGCCGCCCGATATCGTGGATGGCAAGAATGTTGGGATGATTCAGCGCAGCTACGGCTCGCGCCTCCTGCTCGAAACGGCGGAGGCGATCAGGTTCCCGGGCGAATGATTCGGGAAGAATTTTTAGAGCGACATCGCGCCCGAGTCGCGTATCTCTGGCGCGATAAACCTCCCCCATTCCACCGGCTCCGATAGGAGCGATGATTTCGTAGGG
>JAYVCW010000486.1:0-7732 GCA_043749775.1 Acidobacteriaceae bacterium
GGGCCTAGTCGCGTAGCTGAGGTAAGAGCCATAAGTGGCGAAATTATAGCGGAAAGAAGAAACGAGGGGAGTAGAAAGCATGGGCGCGGACGGACACTCCGCGCCCCATCACACTGCTGCTAAATCATGCTACTTCCTGGTGGAGGACTGCAAGCGCTTGTTGATCTCTTCCCAGTTGATGACATTCCACCAAGCCTGCAGGTAGTCGGGACGCTTGTTGTTGTATTTCAAATAGTAAGCGTGCTCCCAGACGTCGTTGCCGAAGATTGGGTTCATGCCCTGCGAGATTGGATTATCCTGATTTGGAGTGGAAAGAATTTTCACGCCACTGGCATCACCAACCAGCCAGACCCATCCGCTGCCAAACTGAGCTACACCGGCGGCGTTAAATTTTTCCTGGAAACTTTTGAAGTCTCCAAATGCCTTCTTAATAGCGTCGGCAATCGGCCCATTGGGCTCGCCGCCGCCTTGCGGCTTCATGATCTTCCAGAACATGGTGTGGTTAACGTGACCGCCACCGTTGTTGCGTACGGCGCTACGAATGTCTTCGGGAACAGAATTCAAGTCGCGAATCAAATCTTCCGCGCTCTTCGAGTGCAGTTCTGGATGCTTGTCCAAAGCGGCGTTCAGGTTCTTCACATAGGCGGCATGGTGCATGTCGTGATGCAACTTCATCGTCTTTTCATCGATCGTAGGTTCCAGCGCCGTGTAGTCATACGGCAGGGGGGGTAGCTCGTGCGGCATTTTTATTTCCTCCAAAGGTTTAATGATGACCGGGTCGAGCGGAAAGATTCACGCTAAACATTCACGCTGACGAAGCCGGTTGCCCGCCTCTTCTATCTTTACACATTCCAACCAGGCGTGTGTCGCGGTGCGTGTGCGATACCCCTTTATAATGCTCACTACCTTGCCCGAGGCTTCGGAGGACATTTGAAGGTTTTACTGCTGGAAAATATAAGCGGCGTGGCCGCGTCTCAATTTGAGGATGCCGGCTTTGAGGTGCAGTCGCTCAAAGGCGCATTGGAAGAGCGCGAACTGATTGAGAAGATTCCCGGTACTGCCATCCTCGGCGTCCGCTCCAAAAGCCACATCACGGCCTCGGTGCTCGATGCTGGCCCCGACTTAGTATCAGTCGGAGCCTTCTGCATCGGCGTCGACAAGATCGATCGTACCGCCTCCAGCGAACGTGGAATTGCGGTTTTCAACGATCCTCACTCGAATAGCCGGTCGGTCGCCGAACTGGCCATGGGCGAAATCATCCTCCTTATGCGCCGGACCTTCGAGGCCAGCACCCAACTGCATGCTGGGGTATGGAATAAATCCGCGGCCGGATCGCATGAGGTCAGGGGGTTGACGCTAGGCATCGTGGGCTACGGCAAAATTGGTTCTCAGGTGTCCGATCTGGCTGAGGCCTTGGGAATGCGAGTGATCTTTAGCGACGTCTCGCATGTGCTGGCCCGCGGCAATGCGCGGCCAGTCAGCTTCCGAGAACTGCTGGAGACTGCCGACGTCATTACCCTGCACGTCGATGGTAAAAGCCAAAACCAGGATTTATTCGGCGAAGAAGAGTTTCGGGCGATGAAGCCCGGCGCATGCTTAATTAACCTCAGCCGGGGGTTCGTAGTCGATCACGAAGCGCTCGCGGGCCATTTGAAAAGCGGCCGGCTCTCCGGCGCCGCCGTGGATGTATTCCCTAAAGAACCGGAAAGCGGAGCAAACTTCGTTAGTCCGCTGAGGGGATTACCCAACGTCATTTTGACGCCGCACATAGGCGGAAGCACTGAAGAAGCCCAGCAAAACATCGGCCAGTTCGTCTCCTCTCGCATGATCGAGTATTACAAGACAGGCAGCTCCCTCTTAAGTGTGAACCTTCCCCAATGTCACTTGGAGTACGAGCCAGGAACTCACCGCTTGCTGCACATCCATCACAATATCCCGGGAATTTTGCGAGCTATAAACGACATATTGGCTGATCGCGGCATCAATATAGACCGGCAGGTTCTAGACACCCGTGGCCCGATTGGTTATGCGATTTACGACATCAATCGTGCTTGCGACGATGAGTTACTGGCTAAGTTGCGCTCGGTTCCCCAAACCATCCGGGTGAGAGTGCCGGACGAGGCGCGTCGCTAATCTTCGCCAGAAAAAAATTCCCCGGAAATGTCTAAGCAATACGCTCACTTACAGGAGCGTTTGTGTACGATCCTCATGCTCGATGAAGCGTTAGCACGATCTCGCTAGAACACCTTGGGTGCCTGTCGGAGGTTTTGTGAATGCCGCAGCAATTCGAAATAGGATACTCCTTTCATTCCTGTTATTGGCCGCATTGCTTCCAATCGCCACAGCGCAAACCTCCGTAACCACCTGGCACTACGACAATGCCCGGACCGGCGTGAATGCAAGAGAGATGATTTTGACTCCGCATAACGTCAATCCATCTAATTTTGGAAAGCTATTCACCCGGTCCCTGGACGGGGCGGTGATCGGCCAAGCTCTCTACCTGCCCGATGTCACTATTCCGGGCAAGGGCACCCATAACGTCGTTTATGTGGCCACGATGCATGATAGCGTCTACGCTTTTGACGCGGACAGCGCGAGTGGCAGCAACGCGCAGCCTCTGTGGCATCGAAGTTTCCTGATCAACGGGGCAGTGCCGGTTCCCATATCTCTGCAGGGCTGCCAGCCGACCACAAGATGGACGGAAGTGGGCATCGTGTCGACTCCCGTCATCGACCCAATAGCCGGCACTATTTTCGTGGTCGCCAAAACCTATGAACACTCCGTTTATGTCCATCGCCTTCATGCTTTGAACGTGAAGACTGGATTGGAACGAACGAATAGTCCAAGGATGATTACCGCGTCGTTTCAGTTTGCCGGCGTCAACAATATTTTTAAAGATTATATGCAGGTCAACCGCCCGGCGCTGCTTTTGGAAAACGGGCACCTCTACATCGCCTTCGGCTCCAAAGGTTGCAGGGGCGGCAAAGAACAAGGCTGGGTGATTTCGTATGAAGCTTCGACGCTTCAACGGGAAGGTGCGTTTGATGATGAGCCATCCGGTTCGGCGGCAGCAATATGGCAGCGCGGCGGCGGCTTATCTTCGGACAGTGTAGGCGACGTCTACGGAACGACCGCGGACGGCGACTTCGTTCCGGGTTCAAAGTTCGGACAGTCGGTGATTAAACTCTCTCAAACCGGGAATTCTCTGGAACTCCAGGATTGGTTCACTCCTTCAAACGAGCTCTACCTTGACAACCACGATCTGGATTTTGCTGAACCCGTATTGGTGCTTCCATATCAACCGGGCAATCACCCGCATTTAGTGATGGCGGTTGGAAAAGAAGGCACGCTCTACCTTTTGAACCGAGATAATATGGGCAATTTCTGCGGTGGATGTGTAGGCTCTGATTCGCAGATCGTTCAGGAATTGACCGGGGTCGCAAAAGAGACTGGGGCGCTCGTTTACTTCAACCATACGGTTTATACGTCGGGCGCAGGCTCTCCCATTAAGGCGTTTGGGCTGAATCTAGGTCTGCTGACGAAAACTCCGCTGGTGCAGTCGAAAGATACGACGCAAGGCCATTCTCCCATCATCTCGGCCAACGGGACGACCAATGCAGTGCTTTGGCAGATGACCGGTTCTATACTCTTAGCCTTTGACGCGAAGTCGCTGACGAAGATCTACGGTAGCCTGGCAGCTCCAAATAAACGCGACGTGATTCCTGATGTACCCCACTTCGCAAATTTCGTAGTTGCGAACGGAAAGTTGTACGTCGGCACCAGAAACAGCTTAATAACTTACGGTTTGCTTTAATGAAAATTAGCGTCCGGCAGCACGCGTCAGCCGATCCTGGACCGCCTCCCACTCTTCGCCGATTGGTGGACAGTCTACTGCTATCCAACCATAGCTTCCCTGGTCAGAATTATGAAGAACAATGTACAGACTTGCGGCGTATTCGATCGGGTTCATGGGCATCCGATAAACATCGATATCATGACGTGTGGGTTTAGCTTCGAGTTGAAGGTAGATTCCCCGCCCCGAGTCTGGCACTCTTCCATTTTTAACCAGGAAAAGTGGCGTGCGCGGGCTGTAGTGTTTCGGGTGCATGCCCGGCGATGCGTGCCCCACCCCTAAACTTTCTGGCGATGATGCTAAAGGGCCGATGAGGCCTTCCAGTTTCGCTCGCGAAATTCCACCCGGGCGTAGCAGCACGGGCCGGAGGTCGGCGAGCGAAATCACGGTTGACTCGATGCCAACCTCGCAAGGCCCACCGTCGAGGATCATGTCTACTTCGCTGCCCAAGCCTTTACGAACGTGCTCGGCTGTCGTCGGGGACACTCCTGAGAAGCGATTGGCGCTGGGCGCCGCAAGTGGAATACTTGCCGCCCCGATCAAAGCGTGTGCCACGGGATGGGCCGGCACGCGAATTCCGATTGTCGGCAAGTTGGCACTTACGAGCGAAGGAATCGCCAAGCCATCCCCGGCCTTTTCCAGAACGAGAGTGAGAGGCCCCGGCCAAAACTTTTTTGCGAGGCGTTCGGCCGCATCATTCCACTTCACGAGCCTTTGCGCCATTTCGACCGAGTCAACGTGGACGATTAACGGGCTCGTCGCTGGTCGCCGCTTTACCGAATAAATCCTGGCCACCGCTGGAGCGTCAAGCGCGTTCGCCCCCAATCCATAGACAGTTTCCGTGGGGAAGGCGACGAGGCCGCCCGTATGCAGGAGTTGGGCCGCACGCTCGATTTCGATCGCATCTACGGTCGGTCGCATACCTGATTGTAGATGGCTATAAGTACGCGAGGCGCCGCAAAGATAGGCAGGAGGATCGAGAGTAGCGCGAATGTGGCCCTATGGGAGAAGACGCGGCGTCGCTCCAGGTAAACGACGCCGCTGCCTCTAGAACATTATTTTTTACTATGTTATTTTTTATTATCGTTCTTGCCCGAGTCATCAACTATCAGATTGTTAGTCACTGAGAAAGCGCCGTGAACACCGTTCGCTTGCACTCCGGCAATCTGCTTGTCCATATCGCGGGAGACAGCGCCCTCGAGCGTGATTTTGCCATTGTTGACGATGATGTGGATGGGTGGGACGGCGCGCATCTGATACTGGCTCAGCACATCGTTGCCGTAAATGGCGCGATAAGCCGCCCGCCGAATGTTGTCATCGTTCATTGAGGTCGGCAGCACCTCTATATTGTTTACGACTCTCTCGACGCCCTCTATGTGCTTCACGGAATTTTCGGCGTCCGACTTAAGAGTTGGACGGGAAACCTGCCCGAGCAGGGTGACGGTGCCATCCGGATCGACCTTGTATGCCAGATTATCGAACACTCCATAAAATGGGAGCATCACGAGTTCATGGCGTACTTCTTTGTAAATACGTTCAGTGCTCTTAGGATTCGCAGCGCTCATCTGCTGGTTATTCTGGGGGACGGGACTTGCAACGGCCACGACCGCCGAGAGTAAAGAGGAAGCTAATGCCACAACCAGCATCTTTTTCATCAGTGTCACCTCAAGCAATATTTTGATTCCATGTGCACGGCTTTCTTCGAAGTTATGCGCACAGAACCTTTTAAGACGCTTGATGTGGTGGGAGAGTTGCCTGTTCTGGATAAAGGCTAGCGGCTTCGGTGGGCCGCCAGCCCTGAAAGCCGCCTTACGACGCGTGAACTTCAGGCTTGGGCTTGCTCCAGCGCTCGCGGAAACCCTCAATCAACAGGTACAGCGCCGGGATGAAGAATAGATTCAGGATTGTGCTTACGGCCATGCCACCGAAGACGGTGGTTCCGACCGAGTGACGACCGTTTTCGCCCGCTCCGCTCGCTGTCACCAGTGGAACGACGCCGAGAATAAAGGCCAGCGACGTCATCAAAATGGGACGTAAGCGGAGGCGTGCCGCTTCGATCGCAGCTTCCAGCAAAGGTTTGCCATGCTTGCGTAACTGCTCAGCGAACTCAACGATCAAAATTGCGTTCTTCGCTGACAGCCCTACCAGCATGACTAAACCTACCTGGCAATAGACGTCGTTCTGCTGGCTGCGCAACCATTGTGCTCCGAGAGCTCCAAGAAGAGCCATCGGAACCGCCAGCAAGATGATGAACGGCAAGACGAAGCTTTCGTATTGCGCGGAGAGGGTGAGGTAGACGACTAAAGTTCCCAGGCCGAAAAGGATGAGCGTCGTCGATCCCGATGCCAATTCCTCGAGAGATAAGCCCGACCACTCGTAGGTATAGCCCTGCGGCAACACCTTCGCCGACATCTGTTGCATGGCCTTGAT
The DNA here is from genome assembly GCA_043749775.1 of Acidobacteriaceae bacterium. Classification (GTDB taxonomy): domain Bacteria; phylum Acidobacteriota; class Terriglobia; order Terriglobales; family Acidobacteriaceae; genus Acidiflorens. Next base: position 6,284 of record JAYVCW010000486.1, read on the forward strand.
TGCCTGCCCTGAACTGAAGCCCGGCGCCGCCGATCCGTTGATTTCGGACGATCGGAAAAGATTGTAGTGGTTGATCACTTGAGGAGCAGCCGCCTGCGTTACCGTCACCAGATTCGCCAGAGGAACCATCGACCCGCTATCTGAGCGCGCATAATACTGGCCGATATCCTGCGGATGAGAGCGGAATTGCTTATCCGCCTGCACGTAGACACGGTAAGACCGGTTATTGAAATCAAAATCGTTGATGTAAGCCGACCCCATGAATACGCCAAGCGTGTCGGTGATTTGACCGAGCTGCACGTGCAGACTCTTCGCTTTTTCGCGGTCGATGTTTACGACGTATTGCGGATCGTTTGCCGTGTAGGTGCTGAACAATCCAGTCAAATCTTTTTCCGGACGTCCTCCGGCCGCACGGATTAGATCGTGCGTCGTCTTATCGAGATCAGCCAGAGTATGCGTAGCTTGATCTAACAACTCATACTGGAAGCCGCCAAATTGTCCCAGACCCTGCACCGCCGGAGGCTCGAAAGGGATGACGAAGGCTCCGGAAATACCGAATAAAGGTCCACGAAGCCGATTGATGATGGCGGCGGCTGTGTGACCTTTCCCTTTGCGTTTCTCATACGGCTGCAGGGTAAGGAACACAAGGCCTGCATTGGCGGTGGCACCGCCGAAGCTGAACCCGGCAACGGAGAAAGTTCCAAAAATTTCTGGAATATTCTTCGTGATCGCCGTCACCTGCTTGCCAATTTGTCTGGTGTAGTCGAGCGACGCGCCGCTTGGCGCCTGAATCGCAACAATAAGGTAGCCTTGGTCTTCTGTGGGAACAAAGCCCTGAGGAACGTGTTGGAGGACCACATAAACCAGACCCACACAAAGCGCGAAAACGATAAGCGCCACAATCTCGAAGCGCAACACGACGCGCAAAGCGTGCACATAGCCGTTATTCACTGCCCCTAAGACGCGATCGACAAATCTGAAAACGATATTCTTTTTCTTTCCCTCTTCTTTATGGCTTAGCAGCAGGGCGGACAGGGAGGGAGTAAGAGTCAACGCGTTGAAAGCGGAGATCGCAATCGAGAATGCGATCGTCAAAGCAAACTGTCGAAAGAGAATGCCAGTCGTGCCTGGGAAGAAAGCAACTGGTACGAATACGGCGACGAGAACGAGCGAGGTTGCGATGACAGCACTCGTCACTTCTTTCATCGCGTCCACGGAGGCTTTTAGAGGATCAGTCTCTCCCTCTTGCAAGTGGCGCTCAATGTTTTCGATGACAACGATCGCGTCATCAACGACGAGGCCGGTCGCCAGTGTGATTCCGAATAACGTAAGTGTGTTGATCGAAAACCCCAGCAGCTTGACGAAGGCAAAAGTTCCGATCAGCGAAACCGGAATCGTAATCGCAGGAATAACGGTGGAACGCCAGTCTTCTAGAAAGATAAAAATGAC
>JAYVCW010000487.1:0-4597 GCA_043749775.1 Acidobacteriaceae bacterium
AAAAGTCAGGCACCGGCGGTCCACTGCACACGAAAGAGCCCGTTACCGTTGCTTCCTTCCGGACCTGGCGGGGTTGGCGGGAAAACGTCGCGCGGAACCGATGCCTGACTCTACATCTTAGCAAGAGATGATGGAAAACCGGAATCAGCGCCATTCGCTTATCATCGAATCATGGTGGACGAATCAGAGTGTACGGTTCTCCGAAAGCTTAAGGAGCGCGAAACGCGGGCGCAGGAAAAGTGGACTTCGTTCTTATACCGGAATGAGGTAAAGCCTCGACTATCTGAGAAAGCAAAACGCAATCATCAGCGCGAAGAAATGGAAGCCTACCAGCAGGCGCACAAAGCGAGGCTCGCCCATGTTAAGACTTGCGCGTTGTGCAAGAAACTTCAGGCTTGACCGCGCATCCGCCGTCTACGTTCCCAGTGTTGGACACAGTCGCGATCATGGTGTCGGACATATTGTTGGAAACCAGGGTCGAAAGATCCCTGAATCGATGCAGGCATTAGCGTCGACAAGAAACACCGGCGCATCCATGTATAATTGCGCGGTCTTCGGGAGCCAAGCAAAGCCTCGCGTCCGCCCCCCACTGGACGGCGACTGAAGACGGGACCAGCCACTGCTTGCGGAACTCCCGCAAAATCCACCAGTCGTTGGGAAGACCATTGGCCTCATGAAAGTTTCCGCGAAATTTACATTCACTTTATTTTTGTTGTTAATAACCCTAACTTTTGTCAATGTTGCAGCAGCTCAAACGACGCCGCCAAAAAATCTTCTCGCAGGCGTGGGCGGTCCTATCACTGCTGTCGGAAGTTGGGCCAATTATTCGGCGCTGAACCTGATACCCGGCGCAGGCCAGTTCGGGGTTACCAGCGCAAATACCGTCCTCTACATGGGCTTTACCGGCGGCACTTCGGCCGTCGTAAGTAACATGGTGATCTATAAGACTGCTCGAGGCGGATCGAAAATTACGTCTGTCACGCCGGTGAAACGTGGAGGCGTATCGAACCCAGTCATCAACATCAGCAGTACCTCGACCTGCGCACAGCCGCTCTCAGTGACCAATCCGTGTATCGTTCGGCTCGACCCCATCGTGCTATCGCTGTCGCCTTTGTCTGATTATTACTTCGTGGTCTATTTCGCGAATAGCGCGCCTAACCAATTGATGAGCGGCGCCACGGGCGCCTATAAAACAAGTCTAAGCGGCTGGTATATCGCTGCCGACGAAACTCACCTGAAAGTCGGCCAGTCCATACCAGCGGGCAATGCGGGTACTGGGCCTTTCTTCCTTATGTACGTGATGAGCAATTAAGCGCAAACCGGAGTATGCACAGCATAGAGAGGCGGGCTCGTTGAGCTCGCCTCTTTTTTCGTAGTGGGCTTGAGTTAAGAAAAAAGTGCTGTCAGCCTGAGCGAAGCAAAAACCTCTTGCAACTCGCCCATGCTGCTAGCGTACGACGAGCACTTCGCGGATGGAATCTCGCGACAAGAAGAATTTAATGGAAGCAAAGTCCCGGAAAAGATTTTCGATGTGGCGGTTGTTAAACACTCTTTGAAGTCGCGGCGATTGTTTTTCGCCCCCGGGCCTTCCCGGCATGGCAAACTTTATTTCCTGCATTTCGAGCATGTCGCTGTCGGTCACGTGATAGCGATAGCACACCGAATCTGGCCCCGCGTCTTTGGTATGGAAAAAAGCCAGAAGCAATGCGCCTGGCTTCATGGTTGACCAAAGGCGATCTATGGTCGGCTTCACCAGGCTCTCCTCCATGTAGTCCGGCAGATTCCAGCAGAGGACAACATCGAACTGGCCATTCGGAAAGACGAGGTTTTCATCCAGAAATTTCTTGGTGTCCACTACTGACTTACCGTCGCCGTCTAACACACGCAGCGCGGGGTCGAGCGACGAGCGCAGCAAATCTTCGCTATAACTTTTGTGCCCCTTATTGGTAAAGAAACTGATATTGCTGGCGGAGGTAGCTCCCATATCAAGGACAGACAAAGCCTCTTGCGAGTTGAGCAGTCGCGAGACTTCCCCCATGCCGCTCGATCGGCGCGTAAGTTTTTGCGGGGCCGCCGGAGCGGCCGTCTGATTTGAAGAGCCTCGAAAAAATTTCATTTTATTTCAGATCTATTTCGGATCTATTTCAGAAGAGTGATGCATCGGTTGTGCACTGCGCGCGGGACCAGCCAGTCTCCACCACATTAAGTTTGTTTAAGCTTTTTGAGCTTTTTGATTAGGATGCGGATCCGGCCTTTCCGGTCTCTTTCTGGATATCGACTTTCCCCTTGAGAAACGCGCCCTCTTCAATGGCGATACGCTGAGTGGTTACGTCACTGGTTACCACTGCGGTTTTTCTGAGATCGACGCGATCGCTGGCGTTGATCGAACCTTCTAACCTGCCGTGCACGACCACCGATTTCGCGCTCACACTGGCCTTTACTTTTCCATTGGGCCCAACCGTCAAGCTGTGATTCTGTAGGACGATCGTGCCGTCTACCGTGCCGTCCACGTAAAGGTTCTCGGAGCCCGACAATTCTCCACTTATCGTGACCGACCGCCCAATGTGCGCGGCCTCTACCGTTCCGGGAGTATCCATCTGTTGGCCTCCATCAGCCTCGCGCGCTGCGTGCCGCGAATCTATCGATTGTAAATCATCGCGTTCGAACCCATCCGATACTGTCCTTTGCCGTTACAGCCCCTGCCATCGGCACTTCAGGTGCTCACAGTAGTGCCGTCGTCCAACAATAACGATAAAACTAACCAAATGGAGATCGATTTCGGACTCGCGTCCATGAAATTTCGCGGTGCCAAAACGACTGAGGACGGCAAGAACTGCTGGCGCGGAAAACCCTGGAAGAGGATTGCTCTGTCGGGCGCATTTCTCTTCGTGGCATCTGCTTGCTTCGCCGCCGACAAATCCGCCAGCCTTTCGACTGTGATAAGCCCGGTCGACATGATGCGGAGGGTGGCCCAGAACGAACTGAGGGCGGCAAGTGATGAATCAAACCGGCTATTGTTTCGCGGCGTTAAAACCACTCCAAAGGGTACTGCAACCCGGCTCTACGTTGAAACCAGGCAAGCTACTGCCGGCGAAATGATCGCCGAAAATGGGCAGCCTCTTTCTCGCGACCAGAGATTGGCCGAGGAATCGAGGATCGAGCGGTTTATCAATAATCCATCCGAACTGAAGAAGAAGTGCGACCAGGATCGTGAGACTGCCGACCGCACCCTGAAGATCGTAAAGGCTCTGCCGGAGGCGTTCTTGTTCGACTATGCCGGAGAACAGGCTGGTTCCGAAGCGATCGGGAGGGCCGGAGCGAAGCTGGTAAAGCTTGCCTTTCGTCCAAACCCTGCTTATCAGCCACCTTCGCGCTTAGAGGAAGTTTTGACCGGGCTAGAGGGCTACGTTCTGATCGATCCCAAGCAATTTCGGCTGGCAACGATCGACGGAACTTTGACGAAAGAGGTCGCTTTCGGATGGGGAGTTTTAGGGCATCTAAACCGGGGCGGGCGCTTTCTGGTTCAACAAGCCGAGGTGGGCGACAATCTGTGGCAGGTATCAACCGTATCGTTCAACTTTACCGGCAAAGTACTGATGGTAAAGACGATCAACGTGAACGCTAGCGAAGTATTCAGCGGATTCCAAAGAATTCCGGCCGAGTTGACATTCGTTCAGGCGCTCGAGTTCATGAAGCATCAGAGTTCAGCCCTCGCCGCGGGAATGGTTGCGAATTCAGTCGCTTCCAATTTGAAAGCCCGTGCAGTTGCCCTTCCCTAGTTAAATCAAGCGGTGTTCGATCATTTGCCAGGCTTAAAAGTTTCTTCTCGAACGGTAAATCTTTGCACCAAATCTTCGCGTACTTTGTAGCCAGTGCCAACCTCGTCGCCAATAGCGATCATTCCATCGGCGCGCACTTTCACTTCCGGCTCAATAATGTCTTCTTTCCAGTAACGCTTCGAAGCTGAGACATCCCCTGGCAGACGAAAGTTCTCCAGAGTTGAGAGCGCGATATTGTGGGAGCGTCCAATGCCCGCTTCCAGCATGCCCCCGCACCAGACGGGGACATTATGGCTCAGGGCTACGTCGTGAATCTTCTTCGCCTCGGTAAAGCCGCCAACGCGCCCAACTTTGATGTTAAGAATTCTGCAGGCCGAGGTTTCAAGAGCGAAGTCAGCATCGCGTGCGTTCAGTATTGATTCGTCCAGGCAAATGGAAGTATCAATCGATTTCTGCAAGCGGGCGTGAAGATAAATCTCATCATTCCACAAAGGCTGCTCGATCATGAGCAAATTGAAGGCATCAAACTTGCGCAGGTGTTCGACCTGGTCAAGCGTGTATGCTGAGTTCGCATCTACGCTGAGAACGATGTCGGCCCAGCGCGAACGGATCTTTTCAAGCACGTTCAAGTCCCATCCCGGCTTAACCTTAATCTTGATCCGCCTGTAGCCAGCGGCCAGTTCGACTTCGATTTTTTCCAGAAGCTGTTCGGGAGAATCCTGGATGCCGATGGAAACACCGCAGGCTATTTCGCGGCGGGTTCCACCCAACAGCTTCCAGAGCGGCTGCTGTTTCTGTTGCGCTTCGGCGTCCCAGAC
>JAYVCW010000488.1:0-5225 GCA_043749775.1 Acidobacteriaceae bacterium
GATTTGCTCTGGCTTATACCTCTGGATGGGCATGACCCGCTTTTCCTCCAAGTGGATTCTCTCTCATTCCACCTGGTACAAATTTCGCCGGTCACGTCACGGCGAGCAATTTCGGAGAACACACACAGGAGGATTGTCATGGCCACCTTCAACTTTGGTCCGAGAGCGGAACGATTCGCCATGCGCCCGCCTGAGTTCGACCGACCAATCAACATCCTCGAAGGGGCGGTCCGGAGCGGGAAGACTTGGTGTCTTCATCCGAAGGCCATCTATTGCTGCGACTACCCCGTTGCTGGCCGAAAGATAATCACGGGAGTTTCCAAACAAAGCATCTACAACAACGTTCTCAGCGACCTGTTCAATATTCTGGGCCCACGAAATTGCAGCTACAACCGCGATAGCGGGCAACTCCGCATCTGCAACAGCGAGTGGCTGGTGATCGGAGCTAAAGATGAGGGCTCGGAGAAGTACATAAGGGGCCTGACCGTCGGAGTTGCCCTGTGCGACGAAATCAGCTGGGCTGGGGTGTCTACCCCAAGTATCTGGCAAAGACGAGCCTTCGCTGAAGCCATGACTTGGGGAATGCCACTGAAACGTGCGATCGCGGACGAGGGATTCGCGTAACGTTCCGTTAGAAACGGCCTCATCGCGTCCGCGACACAGTCAAGCACCCGAGTCGTCGAATTGTTGTCGAAGTAGATCATGAGGTGACTTCTGCAGGCTTGCCGTGTTGAACGCGAATAAGCTTCACGAGCTGCGGGATCGTATATTCCATCGTCTAGGGCCGCATCGGCAACTCTAATTACAAAAGACTTGAGCACCGGCTCTGTCAGGACGGCGGCGAGCTGCGCGGCCCTCGCTGCAATGACTTTTCGCGCCCCAGCGCGTTCATCAATGTCGAACGCTGCGAAAATCGCCTTTTCCAACCGATGTATCAACGTTGGATACGCGATGCGGATTTCGTGGAGAGCGCGCCGCAAGCGCGAAGCTAGTTCCTCCGGATCTTTGAGACCCTCTTTGCCAAGCGCTGAATTCCGTTGCGGGCCAGCGATTAAATAGGCACTCCCACGCAAAGAAAGGAGCCTTTGTGTTCGTGGTTATAAGCCAGTGCAGCAGCCACGACGTGGACACATCCTCGAAGTGAGGGTCCAAGCCATCCGTGGGATCGAAAACCAATGATCCGATGGGGGTTAATATCCACCCTTGTTCTATTCGCCGGGCAACCTGGAACGCTTCGACCCAGCATCTTAGCGCCTCGACCATGTTCTTACCCAGCCCGAGTTGGGTGATCCCTTCGTCAATGTCCGTCAACGGATCGCGACCCATGGCTATTTCAGCCACGGCCTTGGGAATCCAGGTGATTCGCAAAGGGAATGTTCGATGGCCTAAACCGGAAGGGCGTTTCGGCCGGCGAAGAGAACTGCTGATCATCAGAGGCCAGAGATTCGCCCACATTCAGTTCTCGGACTAAGTACGGTTTAGCCATGTTTCCAACGTCTATAGTGTTCAACAGTTTGCAGTCCCTTTCGCCGGGGATCCCACGCGATCGACAGCCAAATAAACTGTCGCAACTACCGGACTGTAGACGAGCAGAAGTGAACCGTCCAGCCTATATTCTGGCAGTTCCTGTGCCGAGCATACAATGTTGAGGATATTAGCAGGTTTGGCCAGAAGATAGCCACGCGATGCGGAGGCAACTCGCCACACACCTCCGCGCGTCACTCACGCGAAATCTCCCTCGACACCCTGAACGCTCGCTGGGGCTCCTCTTAATTAGTACGTCTCATTCCGCTTATTCCGTACAACAGGAGCGTTAACCAGTCGCAGCTTTAATCGCTTTTGTTGAGGAATAGTCGAGACTTGTGCCGTGGTGTTTGGTCCACCCTAATGATTGGATGGTCAGAGACTTATCTTCATTCCCTGCGCTACGGGTGCAGCTTGACCGATCAGTAGGGCGGAGGTCTTCGATACATCGGTTCCCATGCGGGGGCCGAGTCTTGCAATGTCGTCGATGGTGATGCTCAATAGGACAGGGCGACGTCGTAGCAGCACAGCCGTAACGATTCAAACGGTTGCTGAGCAGGCAGGTGTATCCATGATGACGGTCGAACGTCATCAATGGCACCGGCAAGGTATTGACCAGACTCGTGCTAGGGTGCGTCAGGCGATTCGCAACACCGGATATGTTCCAAACTATGAGGCGCGCAGGCTGGCGGGCGGCGGCTGCAGCCGAATCGCTCTGCTCTGTTCAGATCAGCGGACTCCTTTCCTGGCGCAAGTCCTTCTGGCTGCGATCAATGCCAGCACGGCCTACGGGGCTCAGTTGCTCGTCCGTTCGAGCAATAGTCCAACCAAGAGATCGACCGAAAAGCTGGTGCTGAACGCTGCTCGCAGTGGTGTTCAAGGTCTGCTGCTCGTTCCGCCTTACGCCGAGCTACTCGCCGGAAGTGCGGTGCTTTCCGAAATGAAAGCAACAGCAATTGCGGCCGCAGGTCCATTGCCGAGTACAAACACTGTGCGAATTCATAATCAGTCAGCGGCTCGAGAGCTGACCACATTCCTGATTCGCCTTGGGCATCGGCGGATCGGGTTCATCAGCGGTCAGCCCACTCACGCCGACGCCTGGAGCGGCGCGCCGGCTATCAGGACGCGTTGAGAGAAGCCGGGGTTCCAGTGCAGATCGAACTCACCGCACATTGGGATGCGGTCGCCATTCTCGCCGAGGCGGGACGCCAGGCTGAACCACACGCACTGTATGGAGTCTGGGCATCCGAGACCCGGGGCGGAGTCTGAATGTGACTGGCGAAGATTCTCTCTCGGTGTCTGGTTCAAAGAAGTTTTGCAGTGGCGCTGGGCTGATCGACCATGCACTTGTAACCGTCGGAAATCCGAAGCAGCTGCTGATTGATGTCGACTTGCGTAAAAGCAAAAGCGCTCCCCAATTCGACAATACGGACTGGAAGGCCGGCGCTTTCAAGGAAACCCAGACCGCCACTGTTTCTTTCAAGAATGTTCCAATCACAAAACCTGAGTCATTGGAACCGAAGGTTGGTATTTGAACCGTCTTGGCTTTTGGCACGGAGCTTGCGGTCCGGCCGCTTGTTGGCCGGGTGGTGCAGAAGGCCTGGTGGGTTATGCCCGTCTTCAGCATCGCGACGATCCTCACACCATGGCTCACCTCGGCGCAATGGCTGCCGCCACATGGGCTCTTCACTGTTATCTGAAGCGGCGGGTAACGAGATTGATGAAGTGGCGGACACGCCTGCAAAGGGGCAGAAGCTGGCATTGACGGTGCGGCATCTGGTTGAGCAGGCCTGTTCGGATATTCTTCGGCGCATACCGCGGCTTACGGGCCCCATCCGCTGGCGATGAACGAAGAAGTTTCCAAGCGTTATCAGGAAGTAAGTTTATATTTGAGGCAATCGCATGCGGAACGTGATTTGGAATCTTTGGGCCGGGCGGCGAAGCTCGACGACAAGCGAAAAACGCCGGCCAGTGAACACTCTTTGCAGCCTGCGTCGGTGGTGAAGTTGAAGTCTAATGACCCTTCCTCTAAATAAGAGTTACCGGCCTATGGAGGCAGCACCTGCGTCCGAGCTGCCCACTGGTAAGGAGTGGCAATATGAACCTAAATGGGATGGCTTTCGCTGCCTCGCTTTTCGTGACGGTCGCAGCGTTGAATTGACGTCCAAATCCGGAAAGCCACTCGGCCGGTATTTCCCCGAACTGATTGCTGCGCTTTCCGCGCTCAGATCACAACGCTTCGTACTCGATGGCGAGATTGTTATTCCCCTCGGAGACGCGCTTTCCTTTGACAACCTGTTAATGCGGATCCATCCTTCTGTGAGCCGGATTACGAAACTTAGCCTGCAAACCCCGTCCCTCTTTCTCCTATTCGATTTGCTGGTGGACGATAAGGGCAAATCTTTAGTCACGCTTCCATTGCAGGACCGTCGCACCCAGCTGGAAAAGTTCGCCACGAAATATTTGAAAGCGAACCGCACGCTGCGCCTCTCCCCTGTTACGCAGAAAATCGGCGTTGCCCGAAAATGGTTTCACATGGGGATTGCTCTCGACGGCGTGATCGCCAAACGACGCGACTTGCCTTACCAGAGCGGAGAGCGCACGGGGATGCAGAAAATCAAATGGCAACGGACTGCCGATTGCGTGGTCGGAGGCTTCCGGTATTTAGAAAAGCAACGAGAAGTAGGATCGCTGCTGCTTGGTCTTTACGACTCTGAAGGATTGCTCGACCATGTCGGGTTCACTTCGTCCATTCAAAGCAAAGAGCGCCTGGAATTGACGGCAAAATTGCAGCAGTTCATCAAGCCGCCAGGCTTCACCGGAAAAGCCCCGGGCGGGCCCAGCCGATGGAGCACGAAACGATCATCCGAATGGCAGCCGCTGAAACCGCGATTCGTTGTCGAAGTGCAGTTCGACCATTTCACCGGAGGCCGCTTTCGTCATGGTACGAAGTTGCTTCGGTGGCGGCCCGACAAAGCACCTAAAGCCTGCACGATGACTCAGGTTGAACGCGAAGGCCGTTCCGCCCTGGACCTGCTGTAGCCCGCTTGTGTGACGCAGCTCGGCTCGCGCGGCAAATACAATCGAACCCCACTTGGTGAGCGTCGGCGACGAACCTACTGGTCCGCAACCCCATACTGCGACCGTGTCGCTTTCGTAGATTTGTGCGTTTTCTGCAGCCATGTAGCCGGTTGGGAAAATGTCAGACAGAAAAAGAACCTTCTCGTCGGGAAGTCGCTTTCTATTTTGAGGGAGCCCATATTCGCGAACGGCACACGCACGTATTGTGCCTGGCCGCCAGCGTAGCCGCCCATCATGTGCGAGTAACCGAAAAGAGGCGGTGTTGCCAGTTCGGGTCACGCGAACAATCTATTCCTGCCAAAGAGGAGCGCGCTTTCAATGTCGCGCCACATTTCTCGTATAGCTTTTGGGCTTCAGCATCCCGGGTGAATTGAACCTGGCCCGCGTTGAAAAATATGCAGACCGCATGCGCGTCGAGCATTCCAATCGCCAGATCAACTTTGCCGTCGCCATCGAAGTCTCCCACCGCAAGCCACGAGAAATAGTCGCCTGGGTCAATACTCCAGGCCCGGTAAAAATCGCCATCTCTAACAATGTCGGCGGCGTCAAGCACTTTTTGGGCACACTGCAGCACGCACTCGAAGAAGAGCGCCATTTCGCTCTCGTGGGTGGTTTGCGCT
>JAYVCW010000489.1:0-5341 GCA_043749775.1 Acidobacteriaceae bacterium
ACGCGCCAGATTCCCTAACATCCCTTTCGGACGCTGTGGACCTGGAACGATGAGTCCGCCGTAGGCCGTGCTCTCGAACCGCTTGCCAATGTTCGTTCCCTGGCGATGGAAGCGCCACGCTGCGATGCCCTCAAAGTCTGGAGTCGAGCTCATCATCCCCGTCGTTCTCGCCGGCGCGAAAGGCGCAGACGAGAAGACGTACGGTGCCGTGAACGAAAGCTGGAAATCCTGGGTGACTCCATAACTGAGCATCACGCGCGACATGACGCCGTTCCCGTTGCTTCCCGACCGGCCCATGGTCCCGAGATCGAGACTCCACCCACCTTTGGCATTAGTGGGTGTCGTCATCCCAAACACCGGCCCGTGCCCCGACCCGAAGGCCGTGGCACTCAATAACAATGTCGCGAATAGAACTTCTTTCTTCATAAGAAAAGCTTGAGCGGGCTTGCGCCGCCCCTCACGATTATTTCTTCTGCATTTCCTTGCCGCAGCAACAGCGAGGATTTTGATTGCCGCCCCGTCCCGGAGCAGCAGCCCTGGTCACGGTAATCTCGCAACCGCAGTTCGGTTCAGGACAACGATAGACTTCGCCTTGTTTCAAAGCCATTTTGGACTCCTTTCAACATCAGGGTACTGCCTGTACTAAGGTATAGAGTCAAGCGCTTTCGAGAGTTGCTGCGCCTATGCACCCCACCAGCCCCAGTGAACAATGGAAGCTGCGGTCAACATGGAGGAAAGCCAGAACAACGTCCGCGATAGCAGGGACGAAATGCGATACACGTTGAAATAGAAACCGACCGCAAGAGACACAACCGCAAGGGCGATGAATAGCCACCGCGACTCAGCCAAAACCATCGCCAAGGAACTGCTCCCCAGACCGAGGAGCCCTGTTACCAGGGGCAACGCTCAACACGGCCGGGAGAAAAAGCCGAACAGGACCGCGAGTGCAGGCCCTGAGCTCGTCTTGGCCCCATTGCTCATTTGCGTTTCATCCGTCCTTTGTTCGCGTCCATGGTTCGTTCAATCAGCGTGCAGATCGCTCCTGCCGAAAGAGTCTGCTTTCCGGCCCTCTTCCAGCCTCTGACCGCGTGGCTCAGCTCCTCTTTAAATTTCACAAGCGTCTCAATCTGGTTGCTCACGTCGCGCAGGTGACGTTCAGCGATGGCAATCACGTCTGTGCAAGGACATTGTCCGCGTCCACGGCTTCGAATGATGTCTCGGATTTCATCGAGCGAGAAGCCAAGCGATTTCGCCTGGCGAATGAACTGGAGGCTCTGGAGTTCTTCAGGACCGTATTGCCGGTAACCGGAGGCGGTTCTTCTCGGCTCGGGCAGGAGCTTGCGCCGCTCGTAAAAGCGGATCGTTTGAACATTCACCTCGGCTTGCTTCGCCAATTTCCCGATCTGCATCATCCTTACTTTAATCCTTATACTGAGATATAGAGTCAAGCCCCATTTATCATCTCGTTCTAATGGTCCCTTCGTAACATTGGTGACGTAACTTTGATTGTGTAAAAAGCAAGAGGGTGTAAGTTGGCTTTTTGCCTCACAAGCAGAAGCCAAATCCTAGAAAAAGGAGACTTACACCCATGGCGAAGATAATCCCGATTACGGAGCATTTCCAACATTTTCTGGCGGAGATGAAAGAGAGTTTCTGGGGCGATCTGTACGGGCAGACGCGGCAAGCCTGGCAGCAGTTTTTCGAGTTGCAATCGGAGCGGCAGCGCGACCGGTTCTCGGGCTGGGCGCGGTATGAGCGGAGACGGGGAAAGCGGCGGGTTTACCGCAACGGCTACTATGAGCGGGATTTCGTGACCCGCTTCGGGACGATCCGGCTGCGCATCGCGCGCACCCGCGAGCAAAGCTTTCTGCCGTTGGGGCTGCAACGATTTCAGCGGCGAGCCGAAGAGGTCTCCTTGCTCATCCGAGAGGCCTTTTTGCGGGGGATTTCGACGCGGCAGGTGGGGCGCGTCGTGGCCACGCTGACGGGCGAAGTGGTGAGCCCGCAGACGGTGTCGAAGCTGACGCGGGATCTGGACGAGGCGGTGCGCCAGTTTCATCAAGCCCGGATCGAGGACGAGTACGCCTACCTGTTTTTGGACGGAGTGAGCCTGCGGGTGCGGCGGCCGGCAGGCCGCAAGCGGGTGCACATGCTGGTGGCTTACGGAGTGCGGCGCGATGGACGCCAGCATCTGCTGGCGTTTCTGCGCAGCCAGGGGGAGAGCGAGGCCGACTGGGAAGGCCTGCTTCAGGATCTGTACCGGCGCGGGCTAGAGGGCAAGCACTTGGGTCTGATCGTCACCGACGGGTGCGCGGGTTTGGCGGCCGCGATTCGCACGGTATATCCGCGGGCCCGGCATCAACGCTGCTGGGTGCACAAGATGCGCAACATATTGGAGAAGGCGCGAAAGCGCGATTACGACGAAGTGAAGGCCGATGCCCAGGCCATCTACTTGGCGGAAAGCCGGGCTCAGGCGGTGGCTGCGTTTCGCCGTTTCCGCGCCCGCTGGCAGCGGGAATACGGCAGCGTCGTACGACGACTGGAGCAAGACCTGCCGGAACTGCTGTCCTTCTTCGCTTTGCCTCGGCACCTGTGGCGTAAGCTGCGTACCACCAATGTCATCGAGCGCTGTTTCGTGGAGGTGCGGCGCCGCACCCGGCCCATGGTCTGCTTTGTCAATGAATCTTGATGTTGGATTGAGCAGACACCGCCAATGTGAAGGCACACAAAAACGTAAGCAGGCGACAGATACCTGCAACATAGGGATTCTTCATCGATAGACCTCTTTGGTTTATTTATTTTCTCGGCCTTTCGCCGCTAGGGGAGCAGCCAGAGAGGCCTTTAGAGCCAACGATAGGGTTACTCAGAAGACTACGCCCCGGGTAATAGTCGGTCAACCTGTCCTAAGACGAGTGCAGATTTTGGCCATGAATTTTCTTCTTGAAATCCAGTATCCCAAAGCACTATGAAAGCTATACGACAATAGAGAAGAACACCGGGATGCGCAGCGTTTTAAAAAAAGCTGTACAGGTTGATTTGGGCAGTGTTGAGGAGAAACCAGAATCAAAGCGGGGTCGAGACAGATAAAAACTTCAAACAACCCATTTGTCGACTCTAGCCGCGCTGGGTGGATGAAGTGTTCGACTCAGCGCAAGTCACTGGAACGTTCGGCTCCTTCTCCCGAGTCCGTTGGTTGGCTTTAGCACCACCAACTTTACTCGGTTGTGGGAGCCGACGTCGCCATGGAATCATTTCACTAGCTAGTGTGTAATCGGTTCTCAACAGCTACGTCTAGGACACGTTTAGGTGTATGCTTCATCGGCAGGAAAGTGCTCTCGGGGGTGAATGTTAGAGAGGACGCTGTGAGATCGGCATAAACGTCCGCTGTCGTTGTACGGCCACCACCGGCATTCATCGTCATTTCAGTGGCCTCAATCCCTGTCGTCGAGGGCGATTGTCTAATAAAAGGAGGAACGAATGAAGAACATATGTCTGGTTCTCTGCCTTGTGTGCCTGGTGTCGAGTGTCGCGCTGGCACAGGGAAAAACAAACGTTCAGTGGAAGTGCGACAAACCTTCAATTCAAAACAGTATTCCCGTCGGCGACAAGCCCGGTCACGCCTATGCGATCGAACAGATCAATTGTGCGGCTGTGAAAGGCGACATCGCCGGAAACAAGATGAAATCCGGCGTCGGAACCGAGCTTCTCTATCTCAAGGGCGATGACGTAACCGGCCACGGTGAATTCGTCGAGAGCATGGAGAACGGCGATAAGAACGTCTACAAATACGAATTTTCCGGCACCATGAAGAATGGAGCATTCGTGTCCGGGACCAACAAATGGTCTCTCATCGAAGGTGGCGGAAAGATGAAGGGCGGTAAAGCCAACGGCAGCTGTAAAGCGAAGGCCAATCCCGACCAGGGCACCTCCTTCGACTGCATGGGAAGATACACCCCTGCCACCTAAAGTGACGCTGTGTGCCAACATAAGCGACGGAGCAGATCGTCACAAAGTGCAAGAGAGGAGAAAATTATAAAGTAAATGAATTACTTGCAAGAACGTCCGCAGGGGTTTTTAAAACTGAGGTTCATTGCTTCAACAATTGGGGGATGGGGATTCGCGCAAGTAAGCCCTTCTTGTAGTCTGTCAGCCACAGCGAATTAAACCCAAAGCGAAGAGAATCTCCGCCCTTGCCGACCCACTGCCTCAGGACCTGGTTTGTACTACCATCAATTCGGCTGAGTGGTACGGCTAACACTGTCGGCCACACAGATCCGCCTTCATAGACAATGTCGCCACCCGCACCTGGTATGCCCACCTGAATTGTGGCGATCACATTCCTGTTTTTTTCATCAACCCGGCTGACTGTCCCGTCGCCTTGGTTAAGCGTCCAAACAGCCCCCCACCAACTGTAAGAAAGCGAGGCTTCGGCCCGACAGCTATCGAGGCCAAAACCTTGCCAGTAGAGGCTTCCACGGCAGTGAGGACGCTGCTCTCTTGCCCCGTAATCCAGACAATTCCATCGCTGAAAAGCGGGTTGTAGGAACCGGGCGGGACTGAGATTTTCTGGCGCACTCTGTTTGTGGATGGATCAATCCGATTGAGTGTGCCGTTCTTGTCCGATACGATCCACACGCTATCTTTACTGGCTGTGATACCACCCTCAGGACCTGCTGGAGGTATTGGGATTGTAGCGATGATCATATTGCTGGTGGCATCAACCCGAACAAGCGCGGGCTTCTTCCCACATAGCGGAACCCAAATGCTGCCGAATCCCGACGCCAGACCGGAGCAAGCCTCTCCGGGAACTTTTATCATGGCGAGAATCTTGTTGGTTGACGGATCAATTCGCAGCACGGCGTAGGGCTTCGTGCTTGCAACCCACACAGCATCATCAGTGACCAGAACCCAATCTGCTGTCCCGCCAACCTTGATCGTCGCGGATGTTCTTAAAGAAGAAAACGGAACCTGAACTTCTTTTATCCCTGGCTTCGGAACCTTCCCTCCCAAAATAAGCGTCTGAGCGACCGCGGCAAGTATGCTCGCCGCGAGAACGAGGCTAAGAGCAACTTTCATTTGCTCAATGTTATGGATGAGTGGTAAGTAGCGTCAATCACTTAAACTCCACGTGAGTCAACGCCGAAGTATAGTTGACGGAAAATCGCGTCTCTGACAACGTCGGCAGTGTCAAGCTTTTTAGAGCACACTACCGCGTTCACTCATGGAAGCGCGCCATTTCGCTCTAGTGGATGATGTTGCTTTTGCCGTTTCCAACTCAGGCTCGCTTCTAATCCATTCAGGTCAGGACGACTCTCGGTCCGACCCATGCATCTCTTCGGTC
>JAYVCW010000490.1:0-15102 GCA_043749775.1 Acidobacteriaceae bacterium
TTCGAGCCACCAAACTGGTTAGTATAAACGCCGCGCGAACGCATAAGGACGATAAAAAGCTTCGCGGACTTTTCATTGGCATCTCACTTCCTGTCAAAACGCGATGCGTGATTTGCATAGGCCATCTTGCGATTTGCGCAGGCCACCGGTCCTATTCTTTAGGACGACTTTTTAGGACGACCCCGCGCTATTCATGAAGGCAATGCGTTATCGCGCCTTTTGGGTACTAAATCCAACTAACGCGTCCAACTTGGATCGAGCTGCGTTTGAGTCGATGGACTTCTCTGCCAGTGGAATGCCGTCTCGGAGGTGGTCGGCGCGGCCGGCAGCGACCAAGGCCGCGGCGGCGTTGAGCACGACCACATCCCGCCTTGCCGATTTTTTGCCGTTCAATATTTCTCGAATTAACTCGGCATTGGCTGCGGCATCTCCGCCAGAGATTTCAGCCAGCGAGGCACGCTTCAGTCCAAACTCTTCAGGAGTCACTTCGTAACTATGCACTTGGCCGTTGCGCAATTCGGCGATCCGTGTGTGTGCCGTAATAGTGATTTCGTCGAGTCCATCGCTTCCGTGGACGACCAGCGCGCGTTGAGCGCCCAACATACCAAGCGCTTCCGCGAGTTTTTCTACCAGATCAATGGAGTAGACGCCGACGACCTGGCAGTTGGCACGGGCGGGATTCGTGAGCGGACCGAGCAGATTAAAAACGGTTCGCAGGTGAAGTTCGCGGCGGGCAACCTGCACATGCTTCATTGCGGAATGCAGGCTGGGAGCGAAGAGAAATGCAATGCCGACCCGGGCAAGGCAAGTCGCAATCTTCTCTTGCGGCAAGCTGATATTGACCCCAAGCGCTTCCATGACATCCGCGGACCCGCACTTGGAGGTAACGCTGCGGTTGCCGTGCTTCGCGACTCGGACTCCGGCGCCCGCGACAACAAACGCAGTAGCGGTAGAAATGTTGAACGTGCCACTCGTGTCGCCTCCGGTGCCGCACGTGTCAACGAGCGCATCTCGGCCGGTGCCGCTCGCGTCAAGAACCGAAGATTCACCTAGATCAAGCGGGACCGCCGCAGCCCGTATCGCCTCGGCAAATCCGACAATCTCTTCGACCGTTTCGCCCTTCATGTGCAGAGCGACGAGCAGTGCGGCAATTTGCGCATCTGTACACTGCCCGGTTAGGACTTCCGTCATTACGACTTTCGCTTCCGCGCGCGCGAGAGATTCACGGTGATTGGCAATGCGATGGAGGGCTTCGAGGATCACGTATCCAAACTATAGAAAGACGGCATAGCTTTCAAACGCCGAGTTCTAGTGGCGTGCTTTTTCTGGGGGATGAGGCAAAGCGTCATTCCTAAGTCGCCCCAGATTCAGTTTCTTCAAGCCGGGCGCGAAAGCGATCGCGCCACCCCTTGGGCAGGCTTTGCACATCGAGCGCTCGCCTCAGCTTTTCGCGATCCGGCGCCGCGGAAGTATAGAGCCGATTCACCTCTGCCACGCTAAGTGTTAGCGTCTCTCGTTCAAGCAGGGCGATCGCATCACCGGCCGCAACTTCTCCTTCTTCGATCACGGAAAAATAGAAACCGCTACGTCCGCTTTGTACGAATCGTTTTATGATGTCATCTCGTTTAAATTTTGCCGCCAGTTTGAAGCAGGGAAGCCGCAGAGTCGTTACCATCACAACCGCCGAGCCGATCCGATATCGATCTCCAATAAAAACTTCGACCTCCACCATCCCTTCAGTCGTAAAGTTTTCTCCGAACGATCCCCAGGGCAACTTGGGTTCCTGAAGCTCCGTTTCCCAAGCAGAAAAGTGTTCCGCGGGATAGGCATAAACGGCCTTGTCTGGGCCACCATGAACGGTGAGGTCAGCCTGACGATCGCCATCGAGATTGGTGGCGCGCAACATCGCGGGGCCTTGCATGGGACTCTTGAAGATACCGGTTTTGAAAGTCGTCCCTTGCCATGCAAGCAGTCGCGGCAAACCAACGTTGACGGAGATCAGCTTCATACTTCGATGAGACGGCTGCGAAGTTTAAAACGATGCAGTTATTTGCCGGAATAGTGTTGCGCGGGCGGCCCCCACTCGCGTTGGATGGCCAATCACCCATCTCCGAACTCTCTCTTGCCGGTTCGATGCACCGCCGCTTGAGTCCGCTTTGCCGATTGCACATTCGTCTTATAGAATCAAAGATTCGCTGGACTGCCAAAAATCTGCACGCGGGTTTCCTCCAGGTTGAAATCGATTCAGCAAGCGATATGAAAACACTATGAATATTCACGAATATCAGGGCAAAGCGATTTTGAAGAAGTATGGTGTCGCCACACCTCGCGGCGCGATGGCTACCACGCGGGAAGAAGCTGAGGCTGTTGCTACAGAACTCATGAGCGCGGGCGCGACGGGCGTTGTGGTGAAGGCGCAGATCCACGCCGGCGGACGAGGCAAAGGCGGTGGCGTAAAGATTGCAAAATCGGCCGGAGAAGCTGCGGATCTTGCCGAAAAAATGCTGGGTATGAAACTGGTCACTCACCAGACTGGGCCCGAAGGCCGCATCGTTCACCGCTTATTGATCGAAGAAACTTTGCCTATCGAGAAGGAGCTTTACCTGGGCATTCTGGTCGATCGCGCTGAAGGCAAGCCCGTGTTCATGGCATCGGCAGCGGGCGGAATGGACATTGAGCAAGTTGCCGCTGAGCGTCCGGACGAAATTTTGAAGCAGTACATCGATCCCGGCATGGGGCTTGAGCCGTTTCAAGCACGCAAAATTGCCTTCGCGCTGGGACTCAAGCCGGCTCAGATCAATGCCGCAGTTTCATTTCTTATCGGCCTCTATCGCGCATTTTTAGAAACTGATGCGGCCTTGGTAGAGATCAATCCTTTCATCACCTGCACCGATGGCCGCCTTTTCGCGCTCGATGCGAAATTGACTTTCGATGATAACGCGCTGTTTCGACATCCCGATCTCAAAGAACTGCGGGATGTGGGCGAAGAGGATCCGCTCGAAGTTGAAGCCTCAAAATACAACCTTAACTACATCAAGCTCGACGGAAGCGTCGGATGCATGGTGAACGGCGCAGGGCTTGCTATGGCGACCATGGACATCATCAAATATGCGGGCGGCATGCCAGCGAATTTTCTGGACGTCGGCGGCGGTGCTAATGCCCAACAAGTCGCGCATGCATTTGAAATTCTGCTGAGCGATAAAAGTGTGCGCGCCGTTTTAATTAATATTTTTGGCGGCATTTTGCGAGTTGATACCTTGGCTGAGGGCGTCGTTGAAGCCGCGAAAAAGACAAATCTTCGGTTGCCGGTGGTGTTGAGACTCGAAGGCACTAACGTTCAAGAAGGCAAAAAGATTTTGCTCGAATCCGGGCTGAATTTTATAGTCGCCGAAACCATGAAAGACGCGGCCGACAAGGTGGTAGCCGCTGCGAGAAACTAAAAGTGGAGACGTGGCTTGCCGCGTCTCTCATCCAACCGTCACAACAAGACGCGTATAACCGCGTTTCTACGGAAAAATAATTTATGTCAATTTTGGTTGATAAGCGCACTCGACTGATCGTGCAAGGGCTCACCGGACGCGAGGGGACCTTTCATGCCAAAGCTTGCGCGGCCTACGGTACGCGAGTCATGGGTGGAGTTACGCCCGGCAAGGGCGGCACGACCCACGAAGGCTGGCCGATTTTTAATACCGTGCAAGAGGCCGCCGACAAAACCGGCGCGAATGCGACGGTAATTTTTGTGCCGCCCCCCTTTGCCGCCGACGCAATCATGGAGGCGGCTGACGCCGAGATCGAGCTGATCGTCTGCATCACCGAGGGCATCCCGACGCTTGATATGGTGCGCGCATGGGAGTTCCTGCAGAATCGACGGTCGCGTCTGATTGGTCCGAATTGTCCCGGCATTATCTCGCCGGGCAAATGCAAAATCGGAATCATGCCGGCAGCCATTCACAAAGAGGGCAACGTCGGAATCGTCTCTCGCTCGGGCACGCTCACATACGAGGCAGTGCATCAATTGACGCAGCGTGGCATTGGGCAGTCGACTGCCATCGGCATTGGCGGCGACCCGATCATTGGGACAAATTTTGTCGACGCACTCGACCTGTTTAATCGCGATCCGCAGACCGAGGCCGTTATCATGATCGGCGAGATTGGCGGAAACGCGGAAGAGACCGCCGCTGAATTCATCAGGAATCATATGAAGAAGCCGGTGATTGGTTTCATCGCCGGTCAAACCGCACCCCCGGGGCGACGCATGGGCCACGCCGGTGCCATCGTCTCCGGCGGAAAAGGGACCGCCGCTGAAAAGATGGCGGCGATGGAAAGAGCTGGACTGAAGGTGGCTAAGTCTCCGGCCGAAATTGGCGAGACGTTGGCTTCGGTTTTGGGCACGCGCGTCTAAGGCGAACGCTCAGACTGTTTAGCCCAGGCAAAGAACAAAATATTTTGAGACGGTTAAGGATTGATTTCTATCTATGAAAACTCTGCAACGCACGCTAACGATCATCAAGCCCGACGCGGTCAAGAAAAACGCGATCGGAGATATCATCGAACAATTTGAAAAGGGCGGATTCAAAATTCTTGCCATCAAAATGCTCGAAATCTCGCAGCACCAGGCGGAGCAGTTTTACGCCGTCCACGCCACCCGGCCTTTTTACGGATCCCTCACAAATTTCATGTCGAGCGGGCCGATCGTAGCGATTGCCCTCGAAAAAGAAAATGCAATTGCCGACCTGCGAAAATTAATGGGAGCGACGAACCCCGCGAGTGCGGAAGAGGGAACGATCCGCAAGAAATGGGCGAGCAGTATCGAACATAATGCCATCCACGGGTCCGACGCAGATGAAACCGCTCGTTTTGAATTGAGCTTCTTCTTTGCCGGCTTTGAACTGGCGCAGTAGAAACTAGCCTATCGGCTCGAACAGATGGCCTTCAGTCCGATCTCCCAGCTTTGGGAGGTCTTTTTTTGCGAGCTGCAAAAAGTGGGCGGAAGAGCGGTGTGCCTCTAGGGCGGCGTCGTCCTTGTATTGTTCATAGACGAAAAAGCGGCGCGCGTCGGTCTTGTGCTTATGCACCTGATACATCAGGCAGCCGGGTTCTTTGCGCGACTCGGCTGATAGTTTCTCGAAGACCGCGATCACGTCCGCTTCGCGTCCAACTTTTGCCACCCAGGTTACGGCCAACACCACCATCCGTCGCTCCGTTCATGCCCCTAAAGGGGCATCTAGTTTTGGACCGATTGCGATATTGCCAAAGCAATATCCTGATATGAACCCGATTCGATACGAGCGTGTACGAACCGCGCGCTCGTATTTATCACTGATTTATCACTGACTCTTCAATCCTAAGTCTGTTACGAAGTCGTCGATCAATATTGTCTGTTCGCGATCGGGGCCGGTCGAGATCATGGCCACGCGCGCTTCAGTCTCCTTCTCAATGAAAGCTAAATAATCGCGCGCCGCTTTCGGCAAGCCCTCCAGAGTGCGAATGGTATGCGTAGGAGCGTCCCAGCCTTTCAAATTCCGGTAGACGCATTCGATCTTGTCGTAGCCGGAGGCTTGCGCCGGAACTTCATCGGTCTCTTTTCCATCCACTTTATATCCAATACACACTGGAATTTCCGTTAAATGATCGAGCACATCGAGTTTGGTCACCACCAGCCAGGAAATCCCATTAATCATCGCCGAGTATTTCAGCAGGGGCAGGTCGAGCCACCCCGTGCGGCGTGGACGCCCGGTGACCGCACCGAATTCGTTGCCACGCTTGCGCAGGTCTTCGCCCTGCTCGTTCAAAAGCTCGCTCGGGAACGGGCCGCCGCCGACTCGAGTGCAATAAGCCTTGGTGATTCCAATGACAGTGTCTATCGACGTTGGAGGCACACCGGTTCCGGTGGCCGCCCCGCCTGACGTTGCGCTTGAAGAGGTCACGAAAGGATAGGTTCCATGATCGATGTCGAGCATGGTTCCTTGCGCTCCCTCAAAGACAATCGACTTTCCGTCGGCGAGAGCCCGGTTGAGTAGAATGGCCGTATCGCACACGAACGGGCGCAGCTTTTCGGCGGCGTCGGCGTACTCCTGAAACATTTTGTCGGCATCGAGAGGATCGGAATTGAAAAGCGCGTGCGCGATCATATTCTTTTCGCGGCATGCGTTCTCGATGTGAGTGCGAAGCAGCTTTGTATCCAGCAAGTCGGCGACACGCAGTCCTCGCCTACCCATCTTGTCTTCGTAAGAGGGCCCAATTCCACGCGATGTAGTCCCGATCTTGACCCGGCCCGGAGCGTTTTCGGAACCCAATTCCATCACGCGATGATAGGGAAGAATGACTTGGGCACGATCCGAAACGAAAAGATTGCCGTCAACTTTAACGCCGGCTGCGCGCAGTGACGCGACTTCTTTTAAGAAAGCCAGGGGATCGATGACGACGCCATTGCCGATGACGCTGGTGCATTCGGGCCGCAGCACTCCGCCGGGGACGAGCTGAAGAATAAATTTTTTGCCGTTGATGATTACTGTGTGTCCTGCGTTATGGCCGCCCGCGTAACGTGCCACGACCGAAAAGGTATGAGTCAATACGTCTACGATCTTGCCTTTGCCCTCGTCGCCCCACTGGGCTCCCACGATGACCGCAGTTTTGCCTCTGCTCGCTTTACCTCTGGTCAATCCACGCTCCATTTGATAATTGTGCGGCTATCAGCCGCCCCGGGGGTCGCACACACAAGTAGTTGGCGAAAGAATAGACTGGAAAACCTTGGATGGCCAGCGGCGCTGTGTGTACCCTCCAGCATACCGAATCATGCGCGACCGGAGCAAACCGGACCTCTGCTTCTGCTTCATCATGGGTTGGCGTTCGCCTTGCATCTTGTATTCTTGAAGCGTGCCCGAACTTCCTGAAGTTGAAACCATTGCAAACGGATTAGATAAACGAGTCGCTGGTGATTCCATCGATTCGGTCTGGATCGGCACGAAACAACAGCCCCTGAAGTCTTCAGCTAGCGTCATCGCGAACACTTTGGAAGGCAAGCGCATTTTGAATGTGCATCGCGCGGGTAAGCACATAGTGTTTGACCTCGAAGCAAGCGGCCGGCCAGCACAGACACAACGTAAGAAAGACTTAGTGGCAAGCAAAGCGAGCCGTTCCAAAGTGGCTGGGCGAAAGCCCGATTCGAATGCGCAGTGGATCGTTCACTTGGGAATGACCGGACGGATGCTGGTTTGCGAGCCTTCCGCCGAAGTCGCTAAGCACACACATCTAATCGCAAAACTGGCATCCGGGCGGGAACTGCGATTTGTCGATCCGCGAATGTTCGGCAAGTTGAGCGTGCATGCTGGAGGTTTTGATCCGGGAGGAATTGAACCGCTCGAGATTTCTGTAGACAATTTCGCCGCGCTGTTTAAAGGCCGGAAAACTCCAATTAAAAGCGCTCTGCTAAACCAGAAACTGTTGCGGGGCGTGGGAAATATCTATGCCGACGAATCGTTGTTTCGCGCCGGCATTCGTCCCAGGCGCCGTGCGGCGACGATCACGCGGCAGCGATTATCCAAGCTCCATCAATCGGTGGTCGAAGTTTTGCGCGAAGCGATTGCCCGCGGCGGATCGTCGGTTTCCGATTATGTTAACGCCGATGGCGAAGAAGGATTGTTTCAGCTGCGGCATCGCGTCTACGGGCGCGAAGGAGAGGCCTGCCTGGTGTGTGGCGATCCGATTGAACGCATTGTTCTGGCGGGTCGCAGTAGCCACTACTGTGCAAATTGCCAAAAGTAGCCCTAATATTACGATTTAATAGTAGGATTACTTGGCTTCTGGATTTGTCGGAGACCAAAGATTTTCAAGGGAGCGACCACGCGAGCCACTCATCTATGAATAAACTGGCCATCGGAGTAGACCTCGGCGGTACCAACTTGCGCATAGCCGCCGTAGACGATCAAGGTACGCTGGTTGAGAAAGTCACGCTTGGCACAAAAGTCTCGCTCGGTCGCGACCATGTCATCGACGACATGTGTAACGCCATTCAGCACCTGTCCGATAAATATAAGAGTTCCGCCCAATTGCTCGGCATTGGCATTGGCGTTCCCGGAATTATCGACAACGAGACAGGGCTTCTTCGCGAATCGCCTAATCTTCCAGGATGGGCCGAATATCCGGTGCACGCGGAGATTGAGCGCCGACTGAAAACGGTCGTGATTCTTGAGAATGACGCTAACGTCGCCGCTCTCGGAGAAAAGTGGTTGGGGGCGGCTAAGGAATATTCCGACATGGCAATGCTCACACTCGGCACCGGTGTTGGCGGTGGACTAGTGCTGCGCGATGCCATCTGGCACGGAGCGAATGGTATGGCGGGAGAGTTTGGTCACACCACGGTTGAACCTGACGGCCATCCATGCGGGTGCGGGAATATTGGATGCTTGGAGCAATACGCCTCAGCGACCGCGGTGGTTCGCATGGCGAAAGAAGCCATCGCAAAGAATCCCGCGTCGGCGCTTGCGAGCGCGGCTCATGTAGATGCGGAGTTCAGCGCGAAGTCGATTTACAATCTCGCAATTCAAGGCGATGAAGACGCCAAGCGAATTTTTCGCTATGTCGGACGATGCCTTGGCATTGTCCTTTCCACGCTGGTTAATTCATTGAACCTTCCCATTTACGTAATCGGTGGGGGCGTGTCGAGTGCATGGGAGGCGTTCTCCCCTGCCATCTACGAAGAGTTGCGCAGACGCGCGCTGGTGTATGCCGCGACTTCTCCACATGAAGGCGTGGGCAGCAATGAAGGTGCATCGGCACGCGTGAAGGCAGGTCCGGGACACAAAACGGTGATTACGCGAGCACTCCTTGGGAGCGATGCGGGATTGTTTGGGGCGGCTCGGTTGCCGATGGTTTCGGAATCGTTGCGTTAAGTGCGTTTGAATTTCGACGGACGCGACTTGCCTGAAGGCGATCTTTTAGGTGTCGATGGACGGCTGGCGTGAGGGCGAGCGTGATCTGCGGAACGTGCCCCAGGCCGTGCCGGACGCCCGGCGGGCCGTACCGGACGCCCCGCAGGAGTCGCGCGACGCTCTCCCGTACGTAACGGACGCTCGCCCGGACGCCCAAGGCGAACCGATTTCGGCGCGATGCTTTTCGCGTTCGCCGATTTGTAGGGGCGCGGCGGCCGAGACTCCTTGGCCCGGAGAGGTGTTTTCGCGACCTTCGGGATTGGCGCCTCAGAAAATTTAAGGGTCTTGTTTGTTGTCGCGGCCGTTTTCAACTTGGCAACTTCGAGCAACGTCAGATTGCGCCAGTCTCCCGGCGGCACGTCGAGCGCAAGGGGCCCATACTGGACGCGGCGAATCTTCTCCACGTGGTGTCCGACCTCTTCAAACATCTTTCGGACTTGCCGATTGCGGCCTTCGATGATGGTCACTTCCAGCCATGGATTATCACCCTCGCGAATCAATCGAATTTGTGCCGGTGCCGTGCGTACCCGGCGGCCACCCTTCTCCGCGATGGAGACTCCGCGGCGAAGTTTGTCGAGTTTGCCCTCATCGGGCTGGCCAGCGACTTTCACTACATAAATCTTCTCCACGTTCGACGAAGCCTTCATCAAAGCATTCGCCAGTGCGCCGTCATTTGTCATCAGCAGAAGACCTTCGCTCGCCCAATCGAGACGTCCGACGGGATAGACTCGGCCTTTTACTTTGCTCACGAGGTCCATCACCGTCGGCCGCTTTTTCTCATCGCTCACCGTAGTGACATACCCTTTCGGCTTATTGAGCGCGACATAAGTGAATCGCTCTGGGCCTTGCAGCAGCTTACCGTCGACGCGAATGTGATCTACCTCGGGATCCGCTTTGGTACCGAGTTGCGTGACCACTTGACCGTTGACCACAACGCGCCCCCCGCTGATCAGTTCTTCAGCTTTGCGGCGGGATGCCACACCGGCAGCAGCGATAACTTTTTGCAGACGTTCGGCAGGCATGAACTTTGACTCCAGTGAAGGGTTAACTGACGTTTCGCTTTTCTTCCGAAGAAGTTACTGAGGAAATACCTGAGTGTTCTGACTCGGACGCTTCGGCTTTTGCAGATTCGGTTTGAGCAGCTGGCGCAGAAAGCTCGCTGTTCGAATCCGCAGTGTGCAATGCTTCTAATTCTTCAGTCGACCATTCCCCATTCGTTTCGGGCGCCTCGGCGGGAACCGGATCGCTCTGGAATGACTCTGACAACAGCTTCTCGAACTCTTCCATGCTCGGCAACTCGTGCACATCCTTCAGTCCGAAGCGCAACAAAAATTCCTTGCTGGTCTTATATAAGATGGGGCGCCCAATGACGGCTTTGCGTCCGGCGGTAGTGATGAGCTTGCGATCAAGCAAGGTCGCGATCACGCCGCCGGAGTCCACTCCGCGAATTTCGCTAATTTCAGGAACGGTGACGGGCTGCTTGTAAGCGATGACGGCGAGTGTCTCGAGCGCGGGAAGGGACAGCCGGAACGGCGGTTTTAAGCTCTTGGCGAATGCGCGTACCACATCGTGCTGGTCGGGCTTGGTTGACATCCGGTAGCCGCCCGCGACCTGACGAATCTCGATGCCATGTTCGGCGCTCGCATAATCGGCGATTAGGCTTTCAAGCGTGGCGCGTAGACGCGATTTTACCTCGGCAACCTCGACGTCAGGAGTTTCCGCCAGCATTGACTCTTTCACGAGCGAGAAAATTTGCTCCAGAGAAATAGGAGTTTCGGCGGCGTAGATAATGGCCTCGAGTTGGGGTTTGAGATTCATAGGTTTTGGATCGGCACTTTGTACCCGTAGTAATTCTCTACTTCCAATCGTCGCGCACCGACGCTTGCTCTGCCATTACTTCATCGAAGTGAGAATGCTTTCGTACCAGGACTTCTCCGAAGACATGCTCTTGCCGCACTTGAATTGCCTGCAACCGCACCAGTTCCAGCATAGCCAGAAACATGCACACCAGAGCCTGTCGCGACTGAACATTGCGCAAGATCTGCTTCAACCGAATGGGACGATCTTCGAGTGACAGACGCCGGTGAAGATATTGAATCATCTGACCGACGGTTACCGCTTCGTCGTCTACTTCAAGAATTGGTCGAGCGCGGGCGCGATCCAGAATTAGCTGGAAGGTCTTGACCAGGTCAATCACGTCAGCGGCAAGCTCGGGCTCCGTTCCTTCCGCGTCCATGAACTCGTGGATGGCTGGGTTGCTCAACACCGCGTCCTCGAGCTGCTGTTTCTGCAGCAGCATCTGCGCCGCAGACTTGAATTTCTCATGCTCCAGCAAGCGGTTAACGAGTTCGTTACGTGGATCTTCCTGAGCATCCGCGGCCGCTAGCGGGTCGCGCGGCAATAACATCTTCGATTTGATATGAATCAGCACCGCCGCCATGTAGATGAAGTCGGACGCAATGTTCACATCAAGGTCTTTGATGCGCTCGACGTAGACCAAATATTGAGCGGTAATTTTGGCGATCGGAATGTCGTAAATGTTGATGTCCTGCTTGCGGATGAGATCAAGCAGCAGGTCGAGCGGTCCTTCGTAAATTTCTCCGAGTTCAATGGCGAAGGGAAATTCCCCATCGTCCTTCTTCGTTTTCCGGTTGCCTGTGGATGGATCGGAAGCCGCTACGCTTTTACCCGCGACAATTTTTAAACCCGGATTGCGGGCTTCGGATCCGCCCGACGGTCGTTCTGGAATTGGCTGAGACAACCGTGTCACCTCTCGGAGCTCTCTGTCGAACTCAATTCTTTTCGTTTCTTTTGTAGTCCAGCTTCATCGAACTCCGAACATCGTCCATGGTCGCGCCGGCAATCTCTCGGGCTCGCTGCGAACCGGCATCCAGAATATCCCAGGCCAGTCCAGGATTCTCCTCGTATTTTTTGCGGCGATCCTGCATCGGGTTCAGGATCTTAACCAACGAATCGGCCGCCCAACTCTTGCACTCGATGCAGCCGATTCCAGCTGACCGGCAACCTTCATATACCTTCGCGATCGTCTCTTTGCCACTGAAAATTTTGTGCAAGTCCCCGACGGGACACACATCGGGATTGCCAGGATCAGTGCGCCGGATGCGCGCCGGGTCTGTCACCATCGTCTTCAACTTCAGCCTGACAACTGGCTCGGCATCGGTGAGCAAAACGGCATTGCCGTAAGATTTCGACATTTTTCGTCCGTCAGTGCCCGGCAGTCGCGGAGCAGGCGTCAGCTTGGCCGCAGGTTCTGGAAATACATGCTTTTTCTCACCCGCATAGAAACTGTTAAAGCGTCGCGCGATCTCCCGCGTTAACTCTACGTGGGCGACCTGATCTTCTCCAACGGGCACGACGTCGGCCTTATAAATAAGAATGTCGGCCGCCTGTAGCACTGGATAACCCAGAAATCCGTACGTCCCAAGATCCTTCTCTAGAATATTTTCCTTCTGCTCTTTATACGTCGGAACTCGTTCCAGCCATCCCAGAGGCGTAATCATCGAGAGCAGAAGGTGCAACTCTGCGTGTGCCGGGACATGGGACTGAATAAACATCACACACTTTTCGGGGTCGAGCCCCGCCGCCAGCCAATCGAGCAATACCTCTATCGAATTCTCACCGAGGCGAGAAGTATCGGCGTAATCCGTGGTGAGTGCATGCCAGTCGGCTATAAAGAAGAAACAATCGAATTCATCCTGCATGCGCACCCAGTTGTCGAGTGCGCCAACGTAGTTTCCCAGGTGAAGTTTGCCGGTGGAGCGCATTCCGCTCAGGACGCGCTTTTTGGACAAGCTCATCATTCAGGCTTTACTCCGAGGCCTTGCCGGGGTGATTTTGGATTGCCTAATAGGACCAGAGTAATGAGCGGAGAACAGGGGCGTGATCATCGTTTAGATCTTGATTCTAACAAAGGCGGGGACACGCAACCGACGGCCGAAGCAAAAAGTGATCGGGAATGTAGTGAAATTTTAGAGCGAAATTACTGCCCAGCACGCACCGGAGAGATGACGAAGCGGCGGGCTGAAGGCTTTTTCTCGTTGCCCTTATCGTTCTGATACTCCAACGAGAGCGCACCACCTTCCGAAGTATTCGATGCACCAGCAAGCTCTGCTGCCAATGCCTGATAGGAGCGCCCTATCTCATGGTGACTTTGCCCGGCGACAGGGCTCCCTTTGTC
This sequence comes from Acidobacteriaceae bacterium, assembly GCA_043749775.1. Lineage (GTDB taxonomy): Bacteria > Acidobacteriota > Terriglobia > Terriglobales > Acidobacteriaceae > Acidiflorens. The sequence goes on from JAYVCW010000490.1 coordinate 13,129, forward strand.
GATTGCTGGAGCAATTACCTGGAAATTGTTCGGAACCTTCCAAAGAACTTTGCAGTTCGTCGCCTTTTCCACGTCGTTGTCATCGAACCCTGGAATTTTCTTGTAGCGGTTGAGTACCAAGCGCAGTCGATCCCGTCCTGCCCCATCCTGGAGGAAGCCCTGGATGCGATTGGCGCTCCACAGCGAGACGACATCGGTTTGAGCGACCAGCAAGACAGCGTTCGAAAGATCGCAAATCATTTGCGTGGTCGCATCCATGCGACCTGAACAGTCGAGAACGACAAAATGATATTGGCTCACAAGCAGATCGAAAAGCCGCGCCAGTTCAGAAGAAGCCGGGATGTTGCTATGGGGTTGCTGCGAGCCAGCCAACAGGTGAAGACCATTTCTGTACGGCGTCATCAGGCCGTCAAGCAGGGAACCGTCCATACGATGCAGATTTTGCAGGGCGTCAACAACGGAGAATTGCGGTCTCAGATTCAACTGCAAGGCAGCATGCCCGATCGGGGCAAAGTCGACGAGAACGACGCGTCCGTGAGTTTCCTGCAAAGCGACGGCGGTGTTGACGGCGGTCGTCGTGGCTCCCGCTCCGCCTTTGGCGTTTAAGAAAGTAAAAACCCGAGCCTTGCTGGCGCTTCGTTGAGCCCGGCTCAAGGTCGCGGAAAAACGCACAAAACCTTCGACCAAGGCTTCGCGGCTTGAAGAATAGTCGAGGAACTCGCGTGCTCCCGCTCGCATCGCCCCAACGATATTGGCGGGCTGGTTCAGGTCGCCAACCGCAAAAATCGTGATACCCGGAATGCTGCCATGAATCATTTCAATGCAACGAATCGCGCGCTGAGGGTTCTGGTGATCGATCACTACCAAAGCCACTTCCACTCGCTGATCCTGCAGTTGGCGCAAAACCGCGTCGCTTGGTCCCACGGGAAATCCAACGTGGCTGAGGACAGTCCGAGCAAGGTTGGTGCTCTCGACGCGGCTGTTCAGCACGATAGATTTTTCGCGATCTTCGGTTAAGAGGGCGACGGAAATCCCGAGCATAGCTCGATTCTCACGGCTTATAGACATACTACGGACCTAAAATAGACCGGGCCAAGTGACCCTCGTAATACCTGCATCAGGGAGGCTGAAGATGGAGTCGGCATGGTCACCAACGGATTTCAGCCGAACGACCCGCTTGGATACGACGTGAATCGAGTATAAAACAAACCGGTTGTCTTGAACAGGCATTGGTACCTGAAGGTCTTATGAGCTCGTCGCCGGCCCAGACTGTTCTCCGGCAGGGCGCGGAGTAGTCACACGCACAAATGGAGATGTCGGCTGGTCCGGCGGCAGATACTGGTAGGCATCCAGTTGAACTGCGATTCCGCTTTGGCGGGCCGCGTTCGCGGGCATCGCACGCACTACCTTCCCTCCGCATCGCACCGGCATGTTTTCGGCCAGCGTAATTTCTGACGGCATGGTGAAGGTGAGCTCTACCGTGGCTCCTTCCTTAATCTCTGCCTCAGCATAGAAGAAGATGCCTCTTCCGCTTAAATCTTGGGTAAAGCCGGGGACGGTGCGCCCATCGTGATGAACCGCAACCGGAATATGCACTTCGAAACGTTGCGCGCCGCGACGCTCATGGCGGTTAGCATCTGTGTTCATGGCCGTCCTCGAGATCTCCGGAGAGACCTGTCGAAGCTAACTGTATCGCGGATTTCCATGCAGGGAAAGGCCGAAATTACTGGCGTCTTCATAAATGCCACGCTTAAGCCGCAATTCAAAATGAGAGACAGAAGTCTCGGAAAGGGCGAGCGCCTGGCACTTTTGGAGTGTGAAAAGTTTTATCCTCATGCGTTCTAAAGTGGCGCCGCTCTACAATAGTAAAGAGGCTCTTGACCGAAGAACGTAAAGTCGTGCTGGAAGAACGTCCCTCCGCACCCAAAATTGTGTCGCAATCGCGGTGGGTCACCACTCTGCGAGCACTACGCC